>NZ_JBVKAE010000005.1:0-270222 GCF_055598845.1 Amycolatopsis sp. NPDC039088
CCCCGAAACCCGGTACACCTCGAGGGGGGGGGGTTGGGGACGTCCACCGTCCCAAATCCTCCACACTCAGACCCCGCAGGCATCAGCGATGCCACATCCAGACCACCAAGAACAAGTGCCGACCAGCAACTCTGCGACTTTGCCGGGACCCTGACTCTCAGGGTAGGGAAGGAGGCCTTCACGGACTTCCCGGCTCGCGGCTTCCGATGAGCGTGCGTCCTCAATATTCCTTCAGTGCCAACGCGTTCGAAGCCTCCGTCAACGGCCGCATCGCCGCCTTCATCACCCGCTCCCGGAACGGCAAGTACGCCAGCATCCGCATCGACTGGATCTGCTTCCACTGCGCGAACCGCGTCTGTTTCCGCTGGTTCAACGCGGCCAGCGCCTGATTCCGGAGCACGAACGGCCGCATCTCCCTTTCGTACTCGGCGAAAGCGGCGCGATGGTCACTGTGGACAGCAAGCGAACCCGCCAGCACGTAGGCCCCGACGATCGCCAAACTCGTGCCCTGTCCCGAAAGTGGCGAAGGACCGTAGCCCGCGTCACCGACCAAAGCGACTCGTCCGTCGGAAGACCGGTCCATCCGGATCTGCGTCATCGAATCGAAGTACAGCTCACTCGAAGCCATTTCCCGCACTAGCCTCGGCACTTCCCAGTCCTGGCCGAGAAACCGGTCGGCGATGAGTTTTCGTTGCTGTTCAAGGTCATGCCGGTCGAAATCGAGTTCCGGCGACTGGAAGCCGAGCATCGCGCGCGCCTCTGTGTTCCCTCGGGTGCTGTAGAGGCCGGCCAGTTTCCCCGGTGTCAGGTGGAAGGTCTGCCAATGATCCAGCTCGAGGAAGTTCGGCACGGTGAACACCGCCAGATAGGTGTCCAGATGGTGTGAGAACTCTTTCTCCGCCCCGAAAACCAGTGAACGCACGGTCGAGTGCTGCCCGTCCGCGCCGATCACGAGATCGAAGTCGCGCGGCTCGCCGTTGGCGAAAGCGACCCGCACTCCCTCGGGACGCTGCGCGATTCCGGTGAGCCAGTCGCCATAGACGTACTCGACGCCTTCCTGTGCGACCGAGGCCAGTACGCCGGTCAGGTCGTCCCGCAGGATCTCGACGTCGTCGCTGTCGGTGAGCCCGCCGGTCAGCGTGTGCTCGGTGACCTTCACCAGTGTCTTCCCCGCCGCGTTCACGAACGACATCCCGCGCATGTCCGTGCTCAGTTCCCGGAGCCGCCCGAGTACTCCCATCCGTTCGACGACGCCGAGTGCCGTGCCGCGGATGTCGACGGCGTGTCCGCCGACGCGCGGCGCGGGCGCCCGTTCGACGACTGTCGGGGCGAAGCCGTGTCTCCGCAGCCAGTACGCCAGTGTCGTCCCGGCGATTCCCGCCCCCGAAATCAGCACCTTCTGCATGTGAGCTCCCCTGTGTACGCTGTTTTGCAGCACTGCGTACAACGTATGAGCGTGGCAACTAAACTCCAGGAAAACGCCTACAAAATCCTCGCTGCCCTAGTGCGCTAGGCCTAGTGCAGCGGCTGACATGGGTCGCAAAGCGGGTGACGCGCACTATGGCAAGGAGCCGACCATGACCGATCCGCCCTACCTGCGGATCGCCGCCGAGATCCGGCGCCGGATCGTCACCGGCGAGCTGCGCGAGGGCCAGAAGATCCCGTCGACGCGTCAGATCATCGCCGAGTGGGGTGTCGCGATGGCGACCGCGACGAAGGTGCTCGCCACCCTCAAACGCGAAGGCCTGGTCATCGCCAAACCCGGTACCGGCACGGTCGTCGCGAGCCGTGCTCCGAAAGCCGCGCCGAGGACCGAAGCGGAGCTTTCACGCGAGCGAGTGGTGAAGGCCGCGATCCGGATCGCCGACGCCGAGGGCATCCGCGCGCTCTCCATGCGCCGCATCGCGTCCGGGCTGGGTGTCGCGACGATGGCGCTCTATCGCCATGTCTCCGCGAAGGACGACCTGATCCTCGAGATGGCCGACGTCGCGCTCGGTGAAGTCCGCTTCCCGCCAGACCCGCCGTCCGGCTGGCGGGCGCAACTGGAGCTGATGGCCAGGGCCCAATGGGCGTTGTTCCGCCGCCATCCTTGGCTCGCGCAGGCACTTTCGGTCACGCGTCCGCAGCCGCTGCCGAACCTGCTCCACCACGCCGACTGGGCCACCCGTGCCCTCGACGGCCACGGCCTCCCGTCGTCGACGATCATGTACGCGCACATCACGATCTTCAATCACGTCCGCGGCACGGCCCTCAATTTCGAGGCCGAGGCGGAGTCCGAATCCGGCACCGCGCTCACGGCCGACGACTGGCTCGCCGAACATGAGCCGATCCTCTGGGACCTGGTCTCCGGTGGCCGGTTCCCGAACTTCACCAACGTCGTCATGCGTGCCCCGTTCGACTTCGAGCTCGACACGCTTTTCGAGTTCGGCCTGCAGCGCCTCCTCGACGGCTTCGCGGTTCTCCTCGCGAAGGCGGGTTAGCCTCACCCCATGTCCTTTCCCGGTCCCGCCGCTCGTTCCGACGTCCCCCCGTTCCATGTCATGGACGTCCTTTCGGCCGCGCAGGCACGGCAGCGCAGTCACGGTGACCTGGTCCCGCTGGTCGCGGGGCAGCCATCCGCGCCCGCACCGCAGGCGGTGCTCGAAGCCGCCCAGCGGGCCCTGAAAGAGCACACCCTCGGCTACACCGAGCAACTCGGCATCCTCGAACTGCGCGAGGCCGTGGCGGCGCACTACAACCGCACCTATTCGGTCGACGTGAGCCCGCAGGACGTCATCATGACGACCGGCTCCTCCGGCGGCTTCCTGCTGTCGTTCCTCAGCGCCTTCGAACCGGGTGATCGCGTCGCGATGGCGCGTCCCGGCTATCCGGCCTACCGCAACCTGCTGAAGGTGCTCGGCTGCGAGGTCGTCGAGTTCGCCACCGGACCCGACACGAACTTCCAGCCGACGGTCGGCCTGCTCGACGAACTGGGTCCGATCAAGGGACTCATCGTGGCCAGTCCGAGCAATCCCACCGGCACCGTGCTGCCTCCGGGTGAACTCGCCGCGATCAGCGGCTGGTGCGCGTCACGCGGCGTGCAGTTGATCAGCGACGAGATCTACCACGGGATTTCCTACGGCGCCGGACTCGACTGCGCCTGGCAGTACGGGACGGAGGCACTCGTCCTCGGGTCGTTCTCGAAGTACTTCGCCATGACCGGCTGGCGGCTCGGCTGGATGCTCGCGCCCCAGCGGCTGCACCGCGCGATCGACGTCCTGACCGGCAACTTCACCATCTGCCCGCCCGCGGTCTCCCAGCACGCCGCGGTCGCCGCGTTCACCCCGGAGTCGTACGCGGAGGCCGACGGTCACGTCGAGCGCTACCGCGCCAACCGCGACGCGCTCTTCGCCGGTCTCAAGGGCATCGGTATCGACAAGCTCGCGCCGGCCGAAGGCGCCTTCTACGCCTACGCGGACGTCTCCGCGTATACGCACGACAGCCTCAGCTGGTGTCAGCGGATCCTCGCCGACACCGGCGTCGCGATCGCTCCCGGCATCGACTTCGACCCCGTCGACGGCGGCAGGTTCGTGCGGTTCTCGTTCGCGGGTTCGCGCGAGGACATCGACGAAGGCGTCCGCAGGCTCGGCGACTGGCTCACCGGTCAGGGGGAACCCCGAATTCTCCCTGAACGTTAGGCAGAACGAAGGCGCTCGCGAGTTCTGCCTGACAACCTGGACTCACCGGGCCCGCTTGGGCAAGGTGAGGCAATCGGAGGATGCCATGTTCTGGAAGATCGTCGGCGGGCTGCTGCTGGCTTGGGTGGCCTTCATGGTGCTCGGGTCCGTGCTCGGCTTCCTGGTGAAGGCCGTCTTTTGGATCGCCGTCATCGGCGGCGCGGTCTTCCTCGGCACGGCCGCGTATGGGGCCATCAAGGGCAAGGGGACCCCGAAACAGCTCCGCCGTTAAGGTTTGCGCGCCACCCCGCCGAGCGACGTGAAGTTCACGGGCGCGAGCGGGGTGAAGCGCGGGCCGTCCGGCCACCACAGATGCGGGTACGTCAGCCCCGGGTCGACGAGATCGAGCCCCTCGAAGAGTGACTCGATCTCCTCGCGCGTGCGGAAAGCCGTGTCGAGTCCGGTGCCGCTGAAGCGTTTTTCGAGTGCCGTCGCGACATCGGCCGCTTCCGAGCCGTCGGCCGGATTGTGCTGGTGCAGCACCACGACGAACGAGCCGGGGACCAGCGCGTCGACGTAGGCGCGGACGATCTTCCGCGCTTCGTCGATGTCGGAGATGTGGTGGATGATCGCGCACAGGATCAGCCCGATCGGGCGGTCGAAATCCAGCCGGTGGGTACTGGTGAGCTCCTCGATGAGCTCGGCCGGTTCCGTCAGGTCGTTACCCGCCATATGCGCGAAGTCGTTCGCCGCGAGTTGTGCGCGGCCGTGTGCCAGCACCACCGGGTCATGGTCGACGTAGACGACTCGCGCCTCGGGGTTGTACCGCTGCGCGACCTGATGGGTGTTGTCGCCGGTCGGGAAGCCGGAGCCGAGGTCGAGGAACTGGTCGACGCGCGCCCTGTCGGTCAAGTAGCGCACGGTCCGGACCAGCCAGTGCCGGACCTCCTTGGCCATCACCTGCGCGTCCGGTGCCAGCTCCAGGATCTGGCGCAGCACCACCCTGTCGGCCTCGTAGTTGTCCTGGCCGCCCATGAGCGCGTCGAAGACTCGCGCGATACTCGGCCGGTCGAAATCGACGGGCACGATCGGGCGCCGGGCGACTGGACCTGGCATGGGCACCTACCGTGGAAACTCGGTTCGGGACGAAGGCCAGCTTAGGTCATCGGATTCACCGCGCGTAAGCGGATAAGCGACGAGGGTGAATTATTCCTCCGAAGAGCCGAAGGCAGATTTCGCTGTTGTCACGCCGACCCAGCGTTCCGCCTTCATCCCCACCGCCCGCGCTCCGTCCACATTGGACTGACGATCGTCGAAGAACAGGCAGTCGGCCGGTTCGGCGCCGAGTTCGCCGAGGAGGATCCGGTAGATCTTCGCGTCGGGCTTCATACAGCCGAGATCGCCGGAAAAGAGCGTCACCCGGAAGAGGCGCGCCCAGTCCTGTTCGCGTACCCAACGGCCGAAGGTCGACGACGCGTTGGACAGCAGCGCGAGCGCGGCGCCCGCCTCGTGCAGGCCTTCCAGCAGCTCGAGCACCGCGGGTTCCACGTGCGACCAGCCGGTGACGTCGATCCTGGTCAGCTCGTCGGAGAAAGCCCGGTCGACCTCGACGTCGAGCGCGCGGCCGATGCTTTGCCAGTACTCGAGGTCCGTGCCGCCGGAGTCGTACCGGACCCGCTCGGCCCAGTAGTGCGGCTCGAATTCGGCCACCTCGAGGCCGAAGGCCTTGGCCAGGGTCGGCAGCGCGTCGGTGTGCTCGCTGATGACGTCGCCGTAGTCGAAGACGATCCAGTTCACGGTCAGCTCCCGGTCCTGATGCGGTGAAGGGTTTCCTCGATGTCGGTGGCCGAAAGGTCGCGGTGCACCACGAAGCGGACCCGGCCCGCCGTCGGCAGCACGCGGATCCCGAGCCCGTCCAGCAGCTTCAGGCGGCCTTGGAGATCGGGGGCGGCGGCCAGCACGATGTTGGTCTCGGGCTCGTTGACCTCCCAGCCGTGTTCGGCGAGCCCGGCCGCGAGCCGTGCCGCGTTCTCGTGTGTCTCGGCCAGTTCGTCGATGCGATCCAGCGCGACCAGGCAGGCCGCGGCCAGCACACCGCTCTGCCGGACGCCGCCACCGAGCATCTGCCGCATCCGCCGCGCCCGTTCGATGAACTCCGGGCTGCCGGCCAGCACCGAGCCGACCGGCGCGCCGAGCCCCTTGGAGAAGCAGGCCGAAACGCTGTCGACGCCGACCGTGAGCGCGGCGGGCGGGACCTGCAGCGCGACCGCCGCGTGCCAGAGGCGGGCGCCGTCGAGGTGCACGGTGAGCCCGGCCTGTTTCGCCACCGCGAGCAGCTGGGCGTGCTCGTCCGGCGGGGTGACCGCGCCGCCTGCCGAGTTGTGCGTGTTCTCCAGGCACAGCAGTGTGGTGCGCATCGAGTAGTACGGCCCGGTGGGAATGCCGATCGCCGCGGCGAGCGTGTCCGGGGTCGGCCGTCCGGGCCCGGCGTCGTGTTCCAGCGGATCCGCCATGCCACCCGCGAGCCAGGCGGCCGAGCCGAGCTCGTCGGTGATCACGTGCGAACCGCGCGGCGCGAGGAACCGGTCTCCGCGCTGGAGATGAAGGCTCAGCGCGATCAGGTTCGCCATGGTCCCGCTCGGCGTCCAGAGCGCGGCGGGCATGCCGAGGAGTTTCGCGGCACGCTGTTCGAGGGCGGCGGTGGTCGGATCTCCGTCGAGGACGTTGTCGCCGACCTCGGCTTTCGCCATGGCCTCGCGCATGACGCTGTCCGGCCGGGTGACGGTGTCGGAGCGGAAATCGATCAACGAGTCAGGGCTCAAGGTCACGGTACGATCACATCACATCGTCCGGTCCACCAGGAACCTCCTCCCCGGCTGGTCCGCCGCGCCCGCTCATGCAACCGTGGACGCCCCCGGTTCCGTCCTACCCACCGACGAGGCAAGAGCGGAGACAACAACCGCGTGAACCAGCGCGACGAACAAGAGTTCGCGGAGTACTTCGCCGCGAAGCGGGACTCCGTGCGCAGGACCGCGTACATGCTTTGCGGTGACTGGCATCGCGCGGACGATCTCGCGCAGACGGCGTTCGTCGCGCTGCACCGGAGGTGGAAGAAGATCAGGGAACGGGCGGCGACCGACGCCTATGTGCGGAAGACGCTGGTCAGGGCGGCCATCGACGAATCGAGGCGACCGTGGCGGCGGGAGTGGCAGACCGAAGAGCTGCCCGAACCCCCGCAGGACGGCTTCGACCTCGGCGAACAGGTCGTCACCAGGGAAGACCTGCTGGCCGCGTTGCGGGAAGTGCCCCCGAAACAGCGGGCCGTGCTGGTGCTCCGGTTCTTCGAGGGGCTGGACGTCGGTGCGGCGGCGAAGACGCTCGGCTGCAGCGAGGGGAACGTGAAGAGCCAGACCGCGCGCGGGCTGGCGAACCTCAGGCAGGTCATGGAGAAGGAGGAGGTGGCACGGGATGGACGAGAATGAGCTGAAGGCGTTGTTCCGTGACGCCCCTGGTGACGCGCCGTCGCCGAGCTTCGACACCGCCGACGTCGTCCGTGCCTCCAAACGCGCCACTGCGCGCCGTCGCAACGGTATCGCGGTGGCCTGTAGTGCACTGGTTTTGGTCTTGGGCGGAGTGGGCATGTTCGGCGTGCTCGGCGACGTCGATCTCGGTTCGCCGACAGCGGCGAAATCCGACAGGGAGGCCGCTTCCGCGGGGCAACCCGGAGCGGCTTCCGCACGTCCTCTTGACAGCGGGGAGTCCTCGAACTTCTCGAATCCGCCGCCTCAGCAGGGGGGCGGCGGGCCAGAGAAGACCGGCCAGATGTCGGCCGAAGGCACCTACGGGTGCGACCAGGTGGATCGGGAGCTCGCCACCGCCCTCGCTGGCGAGCTCCCGGTCCCCGTGGATGTCGCCAAGTCGACGCCCGGCGACATCTGTACGACGGCAGCCAGGTCCGCGGGGTTCCAGCTACCGGGCGGCACGGTTTCCGCCGCGGTCTTCCCGGCGGGCGCGGCTCTTCCGACCTTGCCTGCCGGAGCGTCCAGTGCCGAGCGGACCACCGCCAAGGGATCGCTGGTGGTCGTGGTGAGCCTCGGTGACGGCTCGGGCGGTCCGCTGTTCGGAGAGGCCGACGTCGACCGGTTCGCCGGTGTGCTCGCCGCCCGCTACTGAAGACGCCTGTACTGAAGGTGCCTGGCAAAATAGCCCGTCATGACAGCCGCAGCGACCACGCCGAAGGGTGAGCGACGGCGCGCCGAGCTCATCGAGGCCGCCGCGTCACTGCTGGCCGAGGGCGGATTCGACGCCGTGCGGCATCGCGCGGTGGCCGAACGAGCAGGCTTGCCGCTGGCCTCGACGACGTACTACTTCGACTCGCTCGAAGAACTCGTCACCGCCGCCGTCGAACACCACTCCAACCAGGAGCTGCAGACCGGACGGAACCGGCTCGAAGAGCTGGCCACCCGCAACCGCGGTGTCGAAGCCACCGTCGACCTGGTGCTGGACATGCTGCTCGGGCCGATCCGCCCGGATCGCGAGGCCGACGCCGAGGCCGTCCTGCTGCGCTACGAACGCCTGGTCGGCACCGGTCGCCGCCCGTACCTGCGGCCCCTGATGCGGACGCTGTCCGCGCAGCTGTACGAGCTGCTTCACGAGATCTTCGCGCGCTCCGGCACTCCGGTGGACAGCGCGGAACTGGAGCGGCTGGTCGCGCTGGTCGACGGTGCCGTCGTCAACGCGCTGATCGAGGTCGACCCGGAGCCGAGGGCCGCCGCCGCCCGCATGCTGCAGGCCGCCCTCGCCTAGCCCCGTGACAAGCGCATTTAGAGGACTAAATGCGGGCGGGTTAGGCTGGCCGAGTGACGGAAAAGCCCCGCATCCCCAACGTGCTCGCCGGCCGCTACGCCTCGCCTGAGCTGGTCGAACTGTGGTCCCCGGAACGCAAGGTCGTGCTGGAGCGCGAGCTCTGGCTCGCCGTTCTCCGGGCGCAGGCCGACCTCGGCGTGGAGGTGCCGGACGGGGTCGTCGCCGACTACGAGCGCGTGCTGGAGCAGGTCGACCTCGACTCGATCGCCGCACGCGAGCGGGTCACCCGTCACGACGTGAAGGCCCGGATCGAGGAGTTCAACGCGCTCGCCGGTCACGAGCACGTGCACAAGGGCATGACGTCGCGTGACCTGACCGAGAACGTCGAACAGCTGCAGGTGCGGCGTTCGCTGGAGCTGATGCGTAGCCGCGTCGGCGCGGTGCTGGCCCGGCTCGCCGCGATCGCGGTGGAGCACGCCGACACCGTGATGGCAGGCCGTTCGCACAACGTCGCCGCGCAGGCGACGACGCTGGGCAAGCGCTTCGCCACCGCCGCCGACGAACTGCTCGTCGCGTTCGAGCGGCTCGACGACCTGATCGGCCGCTACCCGCTGCGTGGGATCAAGGGTCCGGTCGGCACCGCGCAGGACATGCTCGACCTGCTCGGCGATGAGTCCACTTTGGACGAATTGGAGTCGCGGGTCGCGGCCCACCTCGGCTTCGAGCGCGTGTTCACCAGCGTCGGCCAGGTGTACCCGCGGTCGCTCGACTTCGACGTGCTGTCCACGGTGGTCCAGCTCGCGGCCGCTCCGTCGAGCCTGGCGAAGACGATCCGCCTGATGGCGGGCCACGAACTGGTCACCGAAGGCTTCAAGCCGGGCCAGGTCGGCTCGTCGGCTATGCCGCACAAGATGAACACGCGTTCGTGCGAGCGGGTCAACGGACTCGCCGTCGTGCTCCGCGGCTACCTGTCGATGATCGGTGAGCTCGCCGGCGACCAGTGGAACGAAGGCGACGTCTCCGATTCCGTCGTCCGCCGCGTCGCGCTGCCGGACGCGTTCTTCGCGCTCGACGGTCTGCTGGAGACCTTCCTCACGGTGCTGGCCGAGTTCGGCGCCTTCCCGGCGGTCATTTCCCGTGAGCTCGATCGCTATCTGCCGTTCCTCGCGACCACCAAGGTGCTCATGGCGTCGATCCGCGCGGGCGTGGGGCGTGAAACCGCTCACGAGGCGATCAAGGAGAACGCCGTCGGCGTCGCGCTCGCCATGCGGGAGCAGGGGCTCGCGGAGAACGACCTCCTCGACCGCCTCGCCGCCGACGAGCGCATCCCGCTCGACCGCGGTGAGCTGGACAAACTGCTCGCGGACCGGATCTCGTTCACCGGTGTCGCACCGCGTCAGGTGGCCGCGATCGCGTCGCGCGTCGAGGAGATCCTCAAGCGTTTCCCGGAGGCCGCCGCCTACTCGCCCGCACCGATCCTCTGACCTGTGAGCAGCCCCACCACGGGGCGTTCACAGAGTGAGACAACATTACTCGAACGGGCGAATTCCCTAATCTCGATCGCTGAACCCGGAGCGCCAGGCCGCCCATCCCGCGGCCTGGCGTGCTTGTATCGCGCCTTGCGCGCCGAACCCACGGAAGAAGCGATGAGATCCACGCTGTCGAAATTCGTCGCCGTCGTCACGGCGGGAGCGGCCACCCTCGCCCTCGCCGCCTGCGGTTCCGGTGACACCGCGGCCGGTGGCCAGAAGCTGCGCGTCGGCACCCTGACCGACGCGCCGCCGTCCATCTACCTGGAGAACGGCACCTTCACCGGTTACGACAACGAGCTGCTCCGCGACATCGCGAAGCGCGAGGGCTTCGAGGTCGAGTTCGTCGGCACCGAGTTCGCCGGTCTGCTGGCGTCGGTCGCCACCAACAAGTTCGACATCGGCAGCTCCACGATCTCCACCACCGAGGCCCGCAAGAAGACCGTCGCGTTCAGCAACGGCTACAGCACCGGGTTCACCACGATCCTCACCAAGAAGGGCGCGGGTCTCAAGGACGTCGCCGCGTTCAGCGGCAAGCGGCTCGGTGTCGTGCAGGCGTCGGTGCAGGACGACTTCGCCAGCGGCAAGGTCCCCGGCGCCAACGTCGTGCGCTTCCCCGACTACAACGCCGGTTTCGCGCAGCTGAAGGCAGGCAGCCTCGACGGCTGGGTCGTGCCGAAGGACATCGGGCAGAAGTACATCGACCAGAACCCGGCTGTACCGCTGGAGTTCGGCTACACGGTCGAGACGAAGGACACGCCGTCCGCGTTCGCCGTCCGCAAGGACAACAAGGAACTGCTGAAGAAGCTCAACGACGGTCTCGCGAAGGCGATCGCCGACGGCACCGTCGCCCGTCTGCACGCTCAGTTCTTCAAGACCGAGCCGCTGCCGAAGGAACTCGAGCAGGGTGGCCCCGGCCTGCCTGTGCAGAACCAGGGGGTCTGAACATCATGAAGAAAACGCTGATCGCGACGCTCGCCGCCGGTCTGCTCGCGGTCCTCACCGCCTGCGGTGGCGGCGAGGCCGTCACCGAAAAGACCCTGCGTGTCGGGACGCTGAGCGACGCCCCGCCGAACATCTACGTCGAGAACGGCAACTTCACCGGCTTCGACAACGAGCTGCTGAAGGCCATCGCCGCCAAGCAGAACCTGAAGCTGGAGTTCGTTTCGACGGACTTCTCCTCGCTGCTGGGCCAGGTCGCGAACAACCAGTTCGACATCGGCAGCTCGGCCATCGCGCAGACCGACGAGCGCAAGAAGAACGTCGACTTCTCCAGCCCGTACAACTTCGAAGTGATGAGCATCCAGACCAAGGACGGCTCGCCGATCACCGAAGAGAAGGCCTTGTCGGGCAAGCGGGTCGCGGTGATCCAGGCGACCGTCGGCGACAAGTGGCTGACCTCGACCGTGCCGGACGCGCAGGCCGTGCGCTTCCCCGGGTACGCCCCGGCGCTGGCCGCGCTCAAGAGCGGCGCCGTCGACGCCTACGTCCTCGACCAGGCGATCGCCGAGACCAACGTCAAGGACAGCGCCGACGTGAAGCTCAAGGTCGTCAAGTCCTTCACCACCGACGTCCCGCACGGTTTCGCGGTGAAGAAGGGCAACACCGAACTGCAGACGAAGATCAACGAGGGCCTGAAGCAGGTCATCGCCGACGGCACCTGGGTGAAACTGCACGAGCGGTTCCTGCCGACGGCGCCGGTTCCCGACCAGTTCAAGGCGTGAGGATCACGATGAAGAAGGCAATCGCCGCCGTCGCAGGCGCCGCCCTCGTGGCGGTGCTGGCGGCGTGCGGCGGCGGTGAAGGCGCGAGCGGTGACACGCTGCGCGTCGGTACGCTCAGCGACTCGAAACCCAACGCCTATCAGGAAAACGGCGTGTTCACCGGGTTCGACAACGAGTTGCTGAAGGCCATCGCCGCGAACCAGAACCTGAAACTCGAGTTCGTCTCCACGGAGTTCTCGGCCCTGCTGAGCCAGGTCGCCAGCGGCAAATTCGACATCGGCAGTTCCGGTATCTCCCAGACCGACGAACGCCGCAAGACGGTCGACTTCTCGGCGCCGTACAACTACCAGTCGCTCGGCATCGAAACCCGCGAAGGCGTCGGTATCACCGACGAGAACACCTTGGCCGGTAAGCGAATCGGCGTCGTCCAGGGCACGGTGTCCGACAGCTGGCTGTCGGCGAACGCGCCTGCCGCACAGGCCGTCCGGTTCCCGCAGGACGCCGCCGCCCTCGCCGCGCTCAAGACGGGCGCGATCGACGGCGCGGTCTTCGACCAGGCGACGGCCGAGGACTACGCGGCGAAGAACCCGGACGCGAAACTCAAGATGGTCAAGGCGATCACCACGACCATCCCGCACGGTTTCGCGGTCAAGAAGGGCAACGCCGAACTGGCAGGCAAGATCAACGCCGGGCTCAAGGCGGTCATCGCCGACGGGACATGGGAAAAGGTGCACCAGCGGTTCGAACCGAACGCGCCGGTGCCCGCGGAGTTCAAGGCCGGGCAGAAGTAAGTGAACGACTTCCTCAACACCTTCCTGAACTGGGACTACATCTGGGAGGTCTTCCCGGACCTGCTCAAGACCGGGCTGCTGAACACGCTGATCATGTCGGTGTGCGCGGCGATCATCGGCACCGTGCTCGGCATGTTGCTGGCCACCATGGGCTTGTCCAGCAAGCTGTGGCTGCGCTGGCCGGCCAGGGTGTACACCGACATCTTCCGCGGCCTGCCCGCGATCCTCACCATCCTGGTGATCGGGCAGGGCGGCGGGATCCTCTTCCCGTCGATGGCGAGGAACACCTATCCGCTGGGCATCCTGGCGCTCAGCCTGATCGCGGCCGCCTACATCGGCGAGATCTTCCGCGCCGGTATCCAGAGTGTCGAAAAAGGACAGATGGAGGCCAGCCGCGCGCTGGGCATGAGCTACACCAAGGCGATGACGCTCGTCGTCATCCCGCAGGGGGTGCGGCGGGTGCTGCCCGCGCTGGTGAACCAGTTCATCGCGCTGATCAAGGACTCCAGCCTGGTGTACTTCCTCGGCTTCCTCGCCGAGCAGCGCGATCTGTTCCGGATCGGGCAGGACCTCGCGGCCAACACCGGGAACCTGTCGCCGCTGGTCGCGGCCGGGTTCTTCTATCTGCTGATCACCGTGCCGCTGACGCATCTGGTCAACTACATCGACAAGAAGCTGCGCACCGGCAAGAAGGTCCGGGTCGACGACGACGGCGGCGAGCCGGAACTCCTGACCAGCGGAAAGGTGCCGATGTCATGACGATCCCCGCCGATGTGCGCTCTTCGAGCGTCGAACTCCGCGACATCCACGTCTCCTTCGGCACCCTCGAAGTGCTGAAGGGCGTGAACCTCAAGGTCGAGAAGGGCCGCACGACCTGCATCGTCGGCCCGTCCGGCTCCGGCAAGTCGACGCTGTTGCGCTGTGTGAACCGCCTGCAGGAGCCGGACTCCGGCGACCTGCTGCTCGGCGGCGAGAGCGTCATCTCCACCGACCCGGACGCGTTGCGCCAGCGGGTCGGGATGGTGTTCCAGCACTTCAACCTGTTCGGGCACCGCAGCGTGCTGGACAACATCACGTTGCCCTTGCGCAGTGTGCGGAAGCTCGGCAAGGCGGAGGCGGCCGAGATCGCGCACGCCCGCCTCGCCGAGGTCGGTCTCGCGGACAAGGCGCCGTACCGGCCGAGCGCGCTTTCGGGTGGCCAGCAGCAGCGGGTCGCGATCGCGCGGGCGCTCGCGATGGAGCCCGAGGTCATGCTGTTCGACGAGGCGACCAGCGCGCTCGACCCGGAGCTGGTCAAGGGCGTCCTCAACCTCATGGCCGGCCTGGCCGAGCGTGGGCTGACGCTGCTCGTGGTCACGCACGAGATGGGCTTCGCACGCAGCGTCGCCGACGAGGTCGCGTTCATGGACGCCGGGAAGATCGTCGAACATGACGCTCCGGATGCGATCTTCGACTCTCCGCGCAGCGAGCGGCTGCAACGGTTCCTATCCCAGGTGCTTTGACGCCGACGAGTCGTTAATCTGCGGCCATGGCGAGAGTGGCGAGGCTGGTCTATTACCCGGTCAAGGGCTGCGCGGGGACGTCGGTCGACACGGCCGACGTCACCCCGGCGGGCCTGAAGTTCGACCGTGCCTGGATGGTCGTGTCACCGGAGGGCGAGTTCCGCAGCCAGCGGAAGCATCCGGTGATGGCGTCGATCCGGGCGGAAGTGCTGGACGACGGCGCCCGCCTGCGGCTCGCCGCTCCCGGCGTCGAAGATCTGCTCGTCGAGCCGGTCACGGACGGGCCGCGGCAGCCGGCGTCGACGTTCACCTGGCAGGGCAAGGGCGTCCACCAGGGTGCCGAGGCCGCCGGCTGGTTCTCGGAGGTCCTCGGTCTCCCGTCGGTGTTCGTCGGGCTCGCGCCCGAACACGAGCGCGTCACCAACGGCGAGATCCCCGGCACCGCCGCGTTCGCCGACGCGCACGCGATCCTGCTGACCTCCGAGTCCTCTTTGGACGGTCTGAACGAGCGGATCGCGTCGCGTGGCGCCGAGGCCGTGCCGATGGACCGGTTCCGGCCCAACATCGTCGTCGCGGGCTGGCCTGAGCCGCATCGAGAGGACGAAATCCGCTCGCTCACCGCGGGTGGGGTGGAGCTGGGCTACGCCAAGGTCTGCATCCGGTGCACGGTGCCGATGGTCGATCAGGAGACCGGCCGGAAGGCGGGACCCGAGCCGATCCGGTCGCTCGCGGACTACCGCCGCGAACCCGAAGGCGGTGTCTCGTTCGGGATCAAGATGGCGGTGACCAGGCCGGGTCAGTTCGCCGTCGGTGACGAGGTGATCGTGCACTCCTGGGCGGGCCCGAGCCCGAGCACCGACGCGGCCGAGCCGCCGTTCACCGCGACCGCGAGCCGTCCCGCCGAATCGGTGTAGAGCACGTTCTCTCCCGGCGGCACCGTGCCGAAGGTGTCGCCGACGAGCGCCTTCACCAGCACGCGGGAGCTGCTGACCGAGACCGTGCCGGACAGTCCGGCCAATTCGAGGTCGGCGGGGCTCGCGGCCAGCTGGACGTTGCCGAAGTGGTCGACCGTGAGCACCTCGGCGACTAGCTTGCCGGGGAACACCGCGACGAACGGATCCGGCAGCCGCACGAGGTCGTCGACGGGCGGACCGAACTCCTCGGGGGCGACGCCGAGCGCGAGATGCGCCGCCGCGGGAGCGAAGACGTCACGTCCGTGGAAGGTCGACGAGGTCACCGGAAGGCGGTATTCCGGGGCGGTCAATTCGTAGGCGGCTTTCACTCCGCCGAGTGCTTCAGCCGCCGGGAGGAGAAGTCCGTTGTCCGGGCCGACGAGGATTCCGCGCCCCGCGACGACCACGACGCCGCGTCGCGCGGTGCCGACTCCGGGGTCGACGACGGCGAGGTGCACCGCCTCCGGCAGGAAGGGCGCGGTCTGCGCCAGCACCTCGGCGCCGGTCCTGACCTGCTGCGGAGGGATCCCGTGGCTCACGTCGATGAGCCTCGCCGAGGGTGCGATCCGAGCGATCACCCCGTGGCAAGCGGCCACGAAACCGTCGCTCAAGCCGTAGTCGGTCGTGAAGGAGACGCAGTGGATCGGCATGATCAGCCAACATCCTTGATCGCTAGGGTGCAGCCGTGACGACGCTCGAATACCCGAAGATCGCCGCAGGCAAGGTCCGTGAGCTTTACGCCGTCGATGACGAGCATCTGCTGCTCGTCGCTTCGGACAGGATCTCCGCCTACGACGTCATCTTCACCACGCCCATCCCCGACAAGGGGCGGGTGCTCACCGCGATGAGCGTGTTCTGGTTCTCCCAGCTCTCCGATGTCCTCCCCAACCATCTGGTCTCCTACGACGACGAACGCATTCCCGCCGAGGTCCGCGGCCGTGCGCTGCTGGTGCGGCGGCTGGCGATGCTGCCGGTCGAAGCCGTCGCCCGCGGCTACCTCACCGGTACCGGTCTCGCCGATTATCGCGCGCACGGCACGGTCTGCGGCGTCGAACTTCCCCCCGGCCTGACCGAGTCATCCCGGCTCCCCGAACCTATCTTCACCCCCGCGACCAAGGCGGATCACGGCTCGCACGACGAAAACATCACCTTCTCCGACGTCGTCGGGCAATTCGGCCGCGAGCGGGCGGAAGAAGTCCGCGAAGCGACGTTGGCGGTCTATCGCCGCGGCGCGGAGTTCGCCGCCGAACGCGGCATCCTGCTCGCCGACACGAAGCTGGAGTTCGGCGTCGATCGCGAGGGGAACCTCGTACTCGCCGACGAGGTCCTGACCCCGGATTCGTCCCGCTACTGGCCGGCCGGGGGCTGGACACCGGGCAGCCCGCGCCCGTCGTTCGACAAGCAGCCGCTGCGTGACTGGCTCACCGGTCCCGCGTCCGGCTGGCATCGCAAGAACAGACCGGAGCCGCCGCCGTTGCCCGATGAGATCGTCGCCGCCACCCGGGCGAGGTACATCGACGCTTACGAACGCATCACCGGCCGTTCGCTGGACGACTGGCCCGCCTGACTCCCCCGGCCGAGTGAACGGACCGGTCAATCCTCGTGTGCCTGCCCTGCGGCGTTTACTCGGCCGTCAGTCCGACGCAAGGCCGGTCTGGCCCAATGGGGATCGTGGACGCACGTTTGCTGGTTTCCCTGTCCGGCGTGACCACCCGGACGTTGCACCGCTGTGCCGACCTCGCGGCCGAACTCGACCGGCGCAAGGTCCCGTTGTCCGTGCTCTACGCCGCTCGTACCGGCGAGGGCCCGGTGACCGAATGGGTACGGACCCGTCGCGCTCGCGGCGACTCCGTCCTCCTTCACGGATACGACCACCGAGTCCCACCTACCCACCGCGCTGTCTACCTGGGCAAACGCGCCGAGTTCGCGGCTCTTCCCGCGCACGAGGCGCGGCTGCGGCTGATCGCGGCGAAGGCGGCGCTCGACGCCAACGGCATGGCCGTCGACGGCTTCGCTCCGCCGCGCTGGATCGCGTCGGAGGGCACCGTGCAGGCCCTGCGCGAGCACGGGTTCACCCTGTGCGCGGACCTGGTCTCGGTGCGGGATCTGGTTTCCGGCCAGGTCCAGCGCGCCAGGGTGCAGGAGTTCGGCGGGCCGTCGCAGCGGACGGAGACCGTCCGGTGCTTCGCGCTGGTGCTGGCCGCCGCCAGGGCCGCACGACGTGGCGGACTGGTGCGGCTCGGCATCGACGCCGCCGACCTCACCAGGCCGGGACTGCGGCAGGCGTTCCTCGACGCGGTCGACGTCTCGCTGGAGAACCGCGCGTTCGGGACCACCTACGGGTCGCTCCGGCGCCCGCGTTTAGTCCTCTGAATGCGCTCCTTGCGTGGGGCAACTACCGCATTTAGAGGACTAAACGCGGGCGCTGCGTGTCGCTAGAGCTTCACGGGCTCGCCGACGTCGAGGACCTTCACCTCGGTGCCTTCCGGGGCGAGGTTCGCGAACAGGCCGTAGTGCATTTGCGGCCGCGCGAGCACGGCTTCGTGGATCGGCACGGCGAGACGCGGGGAGACCGCGCGCAGGTAGTCCACGGCTTCGCTCGCCTTGAGCCACGGGGCGCCGGTGGGCAGGCCGAGGACGTCGATCTTCTGCTCCGGCACGAAGAACGAGTCGCCGGGGTGGTAGAACGCGCCGTGGTCGACGATGTAGCCGACGTTCGGGATCACCGGGATGTCGTCGTGGATCACGGCGTGCTCGCCGCCGACGACGTTGATGCCGCTCGATCCGATGCCGAAGGCGTCGCCGGGGTTCGCGACCTGGAATTCCGCGCCGAGCTTCTCGACGGTTTCGGCCGAGCCCGGATCCACGATCAGCTGAGCGCCGGGATTCGCCTCCAGCAGCGCGGGCAGCCTGTCGGCGTCGAGGTGGTCGAAATGCTGGTGGGTGATCAGGATGGCGTCCAGTTCACGCTCGTCCTCGAAACCCGCCGAGAAGGCACCGGGGTCGATCAGGATCCGTGCGCCCTCGGTCTCCAGCAGTACACAAGCGTGTCCAAAATGGACAATACGCATGGCTTTCTCCTTCACGGTCGGTCAATTCCAGCCTATGCCCGCAGCAGGGCGTCGCCAAGTTCGGTGCGGAGGTAGCGGACTTCGCGACCTCGGCGTCTTGCGTCGAGCAGTCCCGCCGCGCGCATCGCGGTCAGATGCTGTGAGACCGTCGGCGCCGAGAAGGCCAGTCTTCGCGCCAGTTCGGTGGTGCTCGCGGGCTCGTTGAGTGTCGTGAGCAGGGCGGCCTTGGTGCGGCCGAGAATCCCGGCGAGCGCGTCGGACGGCCGTTCGGGGTCCGACCACAGCTCGGCCACGCCGCGAGCCGGGTACAGCAGCGAAGGTTGCCACGGCTCCATCGTGATCACGCCGACCGACGGCCACGCGAAGACGCCGGGGATCAGCAGCAGCCCGCGTCGATCGAGGTGAACCCGGCTGCGTTCCTTCATCTCGATCACCAGGACGTCGTCGACGAGCCGCACGCGCGGGTGGATGTCCGCCAGTACCAGCGCGATGCCGCCGTCGGCCAGCCGCCGCGAGCGCTCCTCGATGTCGGCGACGAGGAACCGGCGCATCCGCGGCCAGTGCGGTTCGACCAGTTCGGTCCAGGCGATCTCCATCTGCTCGGCGAGCAGATCCCTTGCCTCGGCCGGGTCTTCGGGAAGCCCGCTCAGGTCAGCGTCTACTTTGGACAGTTCATGTGCGACCTGCGCCGGTGCGGTGCGGCGGATTTCGGCGAGCTGGGCGGACGCGGTGGTCTCGGGCCCGCTCGGCGGTGGGCTGAGGAAGTCGGTGATGTAGTGCCGTGCGCTCATCACCTTGGCGAAGTCGCCGATGGGCAGCTCCGGCAGCTTCGCGGCGGCCCCGCGCAGCCAGGGCAGATGACTCGGATGACCGCGCCGTCCGAGCAGGGTCTGCATCGCGCCCATGGTCTCGTCGAGCGGGGAGATGCCGAACCGGACGCGGTTGGCGCTCTCGGCGGTCAGGACCAGCTCGATCATTCGATTAGGCTATGCCCTAATCAGTAGTCCTCGCCAGGACGCTTTCGGCAGTGTTCGCGGTATGACCTTGCTTCGTAATTCCGGGTATTGGCGCTGGTCGGCAGGGGTGCAGCTGAACCGGTTGCCCGCCACGATGGCGCCGCTGGCCTTCACCGTGCTGACCACCGCGACCACCGGTTCGTACCGGCTCGGCGGGATCATGATGGCCGTTTTCGTGGCCGCCGAGATGGTCGGCGCGGTGCCGACCGGGCGGCTGCTCGACCGCGTCGGACCCGCACGCGGCCTCGTCGCGCTGCTGTCACTGGTCGCCGCCGGACTGTTCGTGCTGGCCGCGGTCGCTTCCGCCGGGGCCCCGGACCTGGTGCTGCTCGCGCTGGCGATTCCGCCGGGGCTGGTCGCGGGCGGACTCAACGGTGGATTCCGGACGCTGCTCGCCGGAACGGTGAGCGAGGAGGAGCTGCCGAGGGCGGTTTCGGTCGACGCGATGATCCTCGAAGGCGTCATTGTCGGCGGACCGCTGCTGGTGGCCCTGCTGGCCACATCCGGACCGGCCATCCCTGTGCTCGCGATGGCGGTGGTCGCCGTGCTCGCGGCCCTCCTGGTGCCGAGGCGGACTGTCGCTCATGCTCCACAAAGGACGGTCGAGCGCCAGCCGATCCCGGTGGCAGCTTGCGTTCCTTGGCTGGTGGGGCTGTTCGCCGTCGGACTGTTGCTGTCGACCGTCGAGGTCGGCCTGTTGCCGCTGGTCCAGCGGCTCGGCGAGCCCGATTCGACGACCGCGATCGTCATCGTCGTGCTGTGCGCCGCCAGCGTCATCGGGAGCGCGCTGTACGCGGCGCGGGGGAAGGTCGGCGATCCGCGTCTGTTCCTTGCCGGGTTCGTGGTCGGCGGCATCGTGGTGTCGGCGGGCCCCGGCTGGGCCGGGCTGCTCGGCGGGGTCGCGCTGATCGGGCTCTGTACCGGTCCGCTGATGGCCGTCTCGTCGGTCAACCTGCAGCGGCTCCTGCCGGAACGACGCCGGTCGGAAGGGTTCTCGCTGGCCTTCACCGTGCAGGCGTCGGGGTTCGGGCTGGGATCGCTGGCGATCGGTGTGCTGCCGGTGTGGCTGGCCCCGCTGCCCGGGGTGGTGGCCGCGGTGGTGGCGGGGGCACTGCAGGTGGCGAGGGTGAAGAAGGCTGACCCGGCCCCCTTGTCACCTGTGTAATGCTGGGAGCAGGCCCCAGGTGAGCTATTGGCACGTCGTCAGTAACGTCGTAGCCTGGGCTTTGAGCCGAGACACGGGAGAAGTCGATGACCGCAGTCCAGCCGAAGCCGACCGCGCACAGCGTGGGGGAGACCTTCGATTCCCTCAGCCCGGCGACCGACGAGGTCGTCGGTACCTACCCGGTGCACACCAGGGAGGACGTCCGCGCCGCCGTGGCCCGCGCGA
Organism: Amycolatopsis sp. NPDC039088; assembly: GCF_055598845.1. Taxonomy (NCBI): domain Bacteria; kingdom Bacillati; phylum Actinomycetota; class Actinomycetes; order Pseudonocardiales; family Pseudonocardiaceae; genus Amycolatopsis; species Amycolatopsis sp. NPDC039088. The sequence goes on from NZ_JBVKAE010000005.1 coordinate 20,439, forward strand.
GGGACGCCGCCGAATGGTGGGCGGGGCTCGGTTTCGACGGTCGCGCGGAGCGGTTGCGCCGCTGGAAGGGCGTCATCACCCGGCGGTTGCCGCAGCTGTGCCAGGTCGTCCGCGACGAGACCGGCAAGCCGCTCGCGGACGCGCAGCTGGAGAGTGTCCTCGCCATCGAGCACATCGCTTGGGCCGGTAAGAACGCGCGCAAGGTGCTCGGCAAACAGCGTCGCGCGGCCGGACTGATGATGTCGAACCAGGCGGCGACGGTCGAGTACCAGCCGCTCGGCGTCGTCGGCGTGATCGGCCCCTGGAACTACCCGGTCTTCACCCCGCTCGGCTCCATCGCCTACGCCCTCGCCGCCGGCAACACCGTCGTGTTCAAACCGAGCGAGTACACGCCGGGTGTCGGCAAGTGGCTGGTCGACGCCTTCAACGAGGTGGTCCCGGAGTGGCCGGTGCTGCAGCTGATCACCGGCTTCGGCGAGACCGGCGCTTCGCTCGTCGGCGCCAACGTGGACAAGATCGCCTTCACCGGTTCGACCGGTACCGGCAAGAAGATCATGGCCGCCGCCGCCGAAACACTGACGCCGGTGATCATCGAAGCGGGCGGGAAGGACGCGGTCCTGGTCGACGCGGACGCCGACCTCGAAGCCGCCGCCGACGCGACCGTCTGGGGCGCGTTCTCCAACTCGGGCCAGACCTGCATCGGCGTCGAGCGCGTATACGTCCACGAGCGCGTGCACGACGAGTTCGTCGCGAAGGTCGTCGAGAAGTCGAAGGACGTGCGGGCCGGTTCGGACGAGGCCGCGCAGTACGGCCCGGTGACGATGCCCTCGCAGCTCGCCGTGATCAAGCGCCACATCGCGGACGCCATCGAACGCGGCGGCAAGGCACTGGTCGGCGGCGTCGACGCGGTCGGCGACCGGTACGTGCAGCCGACGGTGCTCGTCGACGTGCCGGAGGATTCCTCGGCGGTCAAGGAGGAGACGTTCGGCCCGACCGTCACCATCGCCAAGGTGCGCGACATGGACGAGGCCGTCGAGAAGGCCAACGACACCAAGTACGGCCTCGGTTCCACGGTGTTCTCGAAGTCGCGCGGCCTGGAACTGGCCGCCCGCCTGCGCACCGGCATGACGTCGATCAACGCGCCGCTTTCCTTCGCCGGTATCGCTTCGCTGCCCTTCGGCGGAGTCGGCGACTCGGGCTTCGGGCGGATCCACGGTCCCGAAGGCCTGCGCGAGTTCGCCAGGCCGAAGGCCGTCGCGCGGCAGCGATTCACCGCGCCGATCGTGCTGACCTCGTTCTCCCGTAAGGAAAAGACCGACGCGTTGGTGGCGAAGCTGATCACCGTGCTGCATGGGAAACGCTGAGCCGGTCCGGTCACCCCCGCGGTAAGGCGAAGGTGGGGCACCCTGGAGGCTGGCTCGGCGTTGTGAAAGCCACTTTCGCAACCTTCAACGCTGCGAAAGTGGCTTTCGCGACACACCACGTTGCCTTATCCCTCAACGGAATCCGAGATGGGCGCCGGCGTGCTCGCTCGTGGATGGACGCGAATCGCCGTGCCACCCTTCACACCTTTCCCAGGTACTTCACCGCGATTAAGAGCGCCGAAAGCGTGAAAGGACCCTCACGCGCCCCGGATGAGATCCGCCGCCTTCTCCGCGACCATGATCGTCGGCGCGTTCGTGTTCCCGCGCGGCACCACAGGCATCACAGACGCGTCCACCACCCGCAGCCCCTCCACCCCGCGCACCTTCAGCGACGGGTCGACGACGGCGTTCTCGCCCGTCCCCATCGAGCAGGTCCCCACCGGGTGGTACAGCGTCTGCGTCTTCTCGCGCACGTAGTCGGCCAGCTCGGTGTCGGTCAGGTCTTGCCGCTCCGGCAGGAACGGCTTGTCCAGGTATCGCGCCAGCGGCCCGGACTTCCCGATCTCCACCAGGGCGCGCAGCCCGGCCAGCATCTTCTCCATGTCCACGGACTCGGCGTAGTAGGCCGGGTCGATTTCAGGCTTCCACAAGGGATTCGGCGACTTCAGCCGCAGCCGCCCCCGGCTCGCGACATCCACCAGCGTCGCCGCCGACGTGAAGCCGGGTACGGTCGGTTCGCGCATTCCGTTGTCGTAGAACAACGTCGGCGCGACGTGGATCTGCATGTTGGGCGGCGAAGCACCGTCCGCGGCGGGGAGGAACGCGCCCGCTTCGCCGATGTTCGAGGTCAGCGGGCCGCGTTTGGTGAGCTGGTACCGCACCAGACCACCCGGCGTCGCCGCGTCCACGAGGTCGGTGGTGCCGCGGGTGGACCAGATGATCCCGCAGGCCGGGTGGTCGTGCAGATTGTCGCCGACGCCGGGAAGCGCGGCCACCACGTCGATCCCGTGTTCCCGCAGGTGTTCCGCCGGGCCGACGCCGGAAAGCATCAGCAGCTGCGGCGAGTTCACCGCGCCGCCGCTGAGCAGGACTTCGGTGGACGCGCGCACCGTCGTCTCGACACCTTTGTCTAAATAGGACACACCGACCGCGCGGGTTCCTTCGAAGACGACACGGGTCGCCTGCGCGTTGGTCCGCACGGTGAGGTTCGGGCGGGACAACGCGGGCCGCAGGTACGCGTCGGCCGTCGACCAGCGTCGGCCCTTCTTGCACGTCACCTGGTAGACGCCGGCGCCTTCCTGTGACTCCCCGTTGAAGTCGTCGGTGCGCTTGAGGCCCCACGCGACCGCGGAATCCACCCAGGCGTGGGAAAGCTCGTGCGTGAAGCGACGGTCCTCGACGTTCAGCGGCCCATCGGTGCCGTGCAGTGGCCCGCTGAGCCGCTGATTCCCCTCCGCTCGCTTGAAATACGGCAGGACGTCGTCGAAACCCCAGCCCTCGGCGCCATACCCGTCGCGCCAGCCGTCGTAGTCCGCGCGGTTGCCGCGGATGTAGATCATCGCGTTGATCGAGGAACAGCCGCCGAGGGTCTTCCCGCGCGGCCAGTAGAGGGTTTTGCCGGTGTGTTTCTGCTCGACAGTCTCGTAGTTCCAGTCCCACTTCGTCTTGAACAGGCCAGGGAACGCGGCCGGGATGTGGATTTCGTCGGCGTCGTCCTCGCCGCCCGCTTCGAGCAGCAGCACCCGCGCTGACGGATCCTCACTCAGCCGGTTCGCCAGCACGCATCCCGCGCTGCCCGCGCCGACGATGACGTAATCGAAGGAGTCCTGATCGGCCACGGTGCCTCCTGCTGTCGCTCACCCGGTGTTGGCATCCCGCCAATGGCTCATCTTGGCCCAGCGTCGCGCTCCGAGCATCCCCCAGTCGAAGGATTGGGGCGAGCTCAGTCGGAGTCGGGTGAAAAAGAGGCCACGCAGGCGCCGCCCTCGGCGTCGTCCTCGGTTTCGACTCGCCCCGGCTTCTGCACTCCGTCGACGAGACCGTCGAGATGCAGGATCGTCTGCTTGGCGGTGGTCAGCACGTCGGCCTTCACGACGGTGTACCTCGCCTCGCCGTGGATGATCTGCTGCACGCCGTCGCGGGTCGTGTCGGGCACCTTTCCGCACAGCACGGACAGCGCGGCCGGGATGTCGCGCTCGTTGATCGCGTCGACGAACTTGTTCCCCGCCTCTTCGCCGGTCTTGACCTCGGGGCGCGGCGCGGGCTTCGTCTCGATGCTCCGCAGCGGCTCGGGCTCGCCGCCGATCTTGGCGTCGCGCACGCACCAGCCGCCTTCGCCGGGGATCATCGCGATCCCGACGGTCATGCCCGACGCGGTGAACGCGGCGGACCACTCCTGCTCCGCACGCTGATGCGCGGGTGTGCTGAGTTGTGCGCCGTCGGAGGCGGCCATGGTCTGCTCGAAGGTGTAGGACCGCTTCGAGCGGATCGGGCACCACAGCCGGCTGACGCGGTCTTCGGCGACGCCGTTCACAAACGACCGGCTCAGCTGCTCCGGCGTCGCACGCGACTCGGTGTCGAGCTCGGTCTTGAAGAACCCGGGCGTCACCCAGCCGGTGAACGCGACCCCGCCCGCCAGCAGGATGACCAGCGTGAGCGTTACCCAGAGCCACGTCTTCGGCTTCTTCGGCGGCTGCTGGTACCCGTACTGCGGTTGCCCGTAGGTCATGCGGCAACAGTAGTGAAGTAGGCTCTGGCGGTACCCACGACCTGCGTGAATAAGGAGCAGCCTGCCGTGGCCCGAGTCGTTGTCGACGTCATGCCCAAGCCCGAAATCCTCGACCCGCAGGGCCAAGCCGCGCTCGGTGCGGCCGGTCGTCTCGGCTTCACCGGGATCACCGAGATCCGTCAGGGCAAGCACTTCGAGATCGAGGTCGACGACACCGTCGACGATGCGACGCTCGAAAAGATCGCCGAGGGCTTCCTCGCGAACCCCGTCATCGAGCAGTGGACCATCAAGCGGGTCGACGCGTGAGCGCGCGGATCGGGGTCATCACCTTCCCCGGCACGCTCGACGACGGTGACGCGGCCCGCGCGGTCCGCTACGCCGACGCCGAAGCCGTGCCGCTGTGGCACGCGGACGAGGACCTCAAAGGCGTCGACGCCGTCGTCGTCCCCGGTGGCTTCTCCTACGGCGACTACCTGCGCGCCGGCGTCATCGCGCGCTTCGCGCCGGTGATGTCGTCGGTGATCGAGGCCGCCCACAAGGGCATGCCGGTGCTGGGTATCTGCAACGGCTTCCAGATCCTGTGCGAGGCCGGGCTGCTGCCGGGCGCGATGATCCGCAACGCGGGTCTGCACTTCATCTGCCGTGACCAGTGGCTGCGTGTCGAGAACAACGACACCGCGTGGACCACCCGGTACGACAAGGACGCCGAGATCCTCATCCCGATGAAGAACATCGACGGCTGCTTCGTCGCCGAGCAGGCCACCCTCGACGAGCTGGAGGGTGAAGGCCGCGTGGTGTTCCGCTACGTCGGCGGCAACCCGAACGGCTCGCGCAACGACATCGCCGGGATCCGCAGCGAGAACGGCCGCGTCGTCGGTCTCATGCCGCACCCGGAGCACGCCATCGACGCCCTCACCGGCCCTTCCGATGACGGCCTCGGCATGTTCTTGTCTGTATTTGATCGCGCGCTGACGTAAACACGCCGAAGGGGCGCCGTTTCGTACTCGACTCACGTTAAGTGCGAAGGCGCCCCTTCATCGTGTTTCCGTGGGCCTTCGGCCCGAAAGAGGGCGCGCGACGGGTGAAGTCTCCCTGGCAACCTCACGCATTTCGTCCTCTAAATGCGGTCAGGAAGCGGCCGCCACCAGCGCCGCGTAAGGCCCACCCGCCGCCAGCAGCTCCGTGTGCGAACCCAGCTCGGTCACCCGGCCGCCCTCGATGACCGCGACCCGGTCCGCCGCGGCCGCCGTATGCAGCCGGTGCGCGATCGCGATCACCGTGCGCCCCTCGAGCACCGCGCTCAGCGAACGCTCCAGCTCCCGAGCCGAACCCGTGTCCAGCAGTGACGTCGCCTCGTCCAGCACCAGCGTGTGCGGATCGACCAGCACCACCCGCGCCAGCGCGAGCTGCTGCGCCATCGCCGCCGGCACGGCGACCGCACCGGCCCCGACCCGCGTGTCCAGCCCGTCCGGCAGGCTCGCCACCCACTCCGAAGCGCCGACCGAGTCCAGCGCGGCCAGCAGCCGTTCGTCGGTCCAGTCACCGGCGGGCAGCGTGAGGTTGTCCCGCAGCGTCCCCGAGAACACGTGGTGCTCCTGGGTCAGCAGCAGGACCTCGCCGCGCAGGACGTCGTCCGGCAGCGTCGACACCTCTGTCCCGCCGATCCGCACCGAACCCGACGTCGGCACGGACATCCCGGCCAGCAGCCGTCCCAGCGTCGACTTGCCGGCACCCGACGGACCGACGATCGCCAGCCGTTCGCCGGCGGGCACTCGCAGGTCGATCCCGTGCAGCACTTCGCGGCCCTCGTGGTAGCCGAACCGGACGTCGCGGACCTCGATGTCCTGTCCGCGCGGAGCCTCCGAAGCCGCGGCAACCGACGAAGGCGGTCGCACGCCCAGCAGCCGCCGCAGCGAGGCACCGGCGACCTGCAGGTCCGCGAGCCAGAACAGCGCCTCGTTCAGCGGACCCGTCATGACCTGCGAGTACAGCAGCATCGCGGTGATGGTGCCGAGCCCTTCCCAGCCGTTCGAGTAGGCGAGCAGACCCAGCCCGAGCATCACCGGCACCGGCAGCACGTAGCTGATCTCCAGCGACGGGATCCACCGCATCTGCAGCGCCCGGATCTTGCGCTCGCCCAGCATCGACGCTTCGAGGCCGTCGTGCCCGGCGCGGATCCGGCGGCCGGTCAGGTTCAGCGCCTCCGCCGTTCGCGCGCCCTCCGCGGTTTCATGCGTGGTGGACTGCAACTCGGACCACTTGTCGAGCATCCGCCGCATGACGTCCGGGATCCGCCGCTGGTACCAGATGTTCACCGGCACCAGCAGCGGCAGCGCGACCAGCAGGCCCAGCGCCAGGAACGGCGACGTGATCACCATCGCCGTCACGGTGAACACCACCGTGACGGCGGCGATCATGATTTCGGGCGCGCCGAAACGCACCGCGTGGTCGATCCGGCTGACGTCGGTGGTCGCGCGGCTGAGCAGGTCACCGGTGCCCGCCGCTTCGACCGTGCCCAGCGGCAGGTTCAGCGCGTTGCCCACGAACTCCTCGCGGTTGCGTGCCAGGATCCGCTCGCCGAACACCCGCGCGCGCAGCCGCGCCAACCCCTTGAACCAGGCCTGCGCCGCCAGCACGACCACGAACGCGATCGCGAGCCAGGTGATGGTGGTGGTCGTCGTGCCTTCCACGACCTCGTCCACCAGCGCGCCCAAGAGCTGTGGCCCGGCCAGCCCGATCGCGGTCGCGACGCAGAACAGGCCGATCATCACGGAGAACTCGCGCTTGTTGTCGCGCGCGGTCTCCTTGATCCATCGTCGAACGTCTTTCTTGTCTGCCAGCGGCAGCTTCTTCATGCGGGCACTTTCGTACTCACGACCACATCGGCCACGTGAGTCCACAAAGGACTCTGACTGAACACGACGGTGGTCTTGCCGCGTCGCAGCTTCGCGACGCGTTCGGTTATGCGAGCTTCGGTATGCGCGTCGACCGCCGAAGTCGGCTCGTCGAGCAGCAGGACGTCGGCGTCGGTCGCCAGCGCGCGGGCCAGGTTCAGCCGCTGCCGCTGACCGCCGGAAACCTCACGTCCGCGTTCGCCGATGACCTCGTCGACGCCGTTGGGCAGCGCCTCCACGATGTCGTCGGCGTCCGCCGCGTACAGCGCTTCGGTGATCTCGACATCGCCGGGCTCGGCGGCGGTGACCTGCTCGCGCAACACCCCGGAGAACCAGATGTCCTGGTTGTGCGCGAACACGACCCTTCGCCGCAGTTCGTCGAGGGCGACCTGGTTCACCGGGACCCCGCCCACCAGGGCAGGTTCATCCGGATCGGTGAACCGCGCCATCCGCGAAGCCACCGCCTCGGCGTCGGCTCCGACGTCGATGACGGTCAGCTTGCCCGCCTCGGCCTTGATCCCGGACGTCTCGTCGTACAGGTCCAGCGGGCCTGCCGGCAGCGGCACCGGATTCTCCGGTTCGGCGAGCGTGCGTTCGGTGGACAGCAGTTTGCACACCTTCCGCGCCGAAACCAGGGCGGCGCTCAGCACGCCCGCGAACTCGGTCGCCGTCGTCACCGGGATCACCAAGAACACCGAGATGCCGTAGAACGTGATCAGCTCGCCGATTTCGATGGTGCCGTTCATCGCCAGCTGCGCGCCCAGCCAGGTGATGACCACCGTGACCAGACCCGGCAGCGCGACCTCCGCCGCCGCGAGCCACGCCTCGCTGCGCCCGACCTGGACACCGGCCGCCCGGACCCGCTGGCTGGAGCGGCGGAAGCGGTCGAGGAACTGCTTCTCCCCGCCGACACCGCGAAGGATCCGCAGGCCGGAGACGATGTCCGCGGCGAGCGCGTTGACCTCGGTCTTCTCCTCGCGCTGTTTCGTCTGGCGCTTCTCCAGCGGCTTCAACAGCGGCCCGATGCCCACCACCGCCAGCGGGACGCCGACCAGCGCGACCACGCCGAGCAGCGGAGACGTCGTCAGCAGCGCCGTCGCGCACACGATGAACGCGATCAGCGAACCGAAGGCCCGGCCGAGGACCTCGAAGGAGTCACCGATCGGGTTGATGTCGCTGGTGGTGATCGCGACGACGTCCCCGGTGGTGGTCGTGTCCCGCAGATTCACGCCCAGCTTCGCCGCTTGCTCGGTGGCCAGGCGCTGGGTGACCCCCGCGCCGTGCACCCAGCAGCCGTAGGAGGCGAAATGCTGCACCGTTCCCGCGAGCGTCTGCGCGATCCCGAGTCCCGCCGCGACGAGACCCCACAGCCAGACGGCGTCGCCGTCACTCCGGCCGATCGCGTCGATGCCCCGGCCGATCGCGACCGGCAGCAGCGCGATCGGCAACGACCAGAGCGCACCGCTGATCGCCGAGACGACGAGCAGCCCCGGCCGCGCGAGCATCATCGCGACCAGGTAGCGCCAGGCGGTCGGCTTGGCGGGCAGCCGCAGTCGCGGAAAGGGATATGTGGCGGAAAGCACGATTATCGACGGTAAGCGGATCACCCGTGTCGGCGCGACCGATTTATGCGTGGGCGACCGCGAGCCGCCCCCGGCGCTCGCCTACTCTTAAGGCCGTGGCGAACCCTGATGTGGACACCGTGACCAGCACCGACGTCGACACCACCGCACGCGCCGAGGCGACTCCGGAGCAGACCCAGCCGTACGTCGAGCTCGGCCTCGCCGACGACGAGTACGCCCGGATCCGGGAGATCCTCGGCCGCCGTCCGACCGACGCCGAACTGGCGATGTACTCGGTGATGTGGAGCGAGCACTGCTCGTACAAGTCCTCGAAGAAGCACCTGCGCTACTTCGGTGAGACCGCCACTCCCGAGATGAAGGAGAAGATGCTCGCCGGCATCGGCGAGAACGCCGGCGTCGTCGACATCGGCGAGGGCTGGGCGGTCACCTTCAAGGTCGAGAGCCACAACCACCCGTCCTACGTGGAGCCGTACCAGGGCGCCGCGACCGGCGTCGGCGGCATCGTCCGCGACATCATGGCGATGGGCGCCCGCCCGCTGGCCGTGGCCGACGCGCTGCGGTTCGGCCCGGCCGACGCGCCCGACACCCGCCGCGTGCTGCCCGGCGTGGTCGCCGGCGTCGGCGGCTACGGCAACTGCCTCGGCCTGCCGAACATCGGCGGCGAGCTCGTGTTCGACCCGAGCTACGCGGGCAACCCGCTGGTCAACGCCCTGTGCGTCGGCGCGATGCGCGTCGAGGACCTGCACCTCGCCTTCGCCTCCGGCAAGGGCAACAAGATCATCCTGTTCGGCGCGCGCACCGGTCTCGACGGCATCGGCGGCGTGTCCGTCCTCGCGAGCGACACGTTCTCCGGGGACGAGTCCTCGGGTGGCCGCAAGAAGCTCCCGAGCGTCCAGGTCGGCGACCCCTTCACCGAGAAGGTGCTCATCGAGTGCTGCCTCGAACTGTTCGAGCAGAAGCTCGTCGTCGGCATCCAGGACCTCGGCGGTGCCGGGCTCTCCTGCGCGACGTCGGAGCTCGCGGCCGCCGGTGACGGCGGCATGCACATCTACCTCGACCGGGTTCCGTTGCGGGCCACCGGGATGACCCCGGCGGAGGTGCTGTCCAGCGAGTCGCAGGAGCGCATGTGCGCCGTCGTCTCGCCGGAGAACGTCGAGGCGTTCATGAAGGTCTGCGAGAAGTGGGACGTCATCGCCACTGACATCGGCGAGGTCACCGACGGCGAGCACCTGGTCATCACCTGGAACGACGAGATCGTCGTCGACGTCCCGGCGCACACCGTGGCGCACCAGGGCCCGGTGTACGACCGCCCGATCCAGCGTCCGTCCACACAGGACGCGCTGCAGGCGGACACCTCGGCCAAGCTGCCGCGACCGTCCACTTCGGACGAACTACGCGCCGACATCCTCAAGCTGATCTCGTCGCCGAACCAGGCGTCGAAGGAATGGGTGACCTCCCAGTACGACCGCTACGTGCGCGGCAACACCGTGCTCGCGCAGCCGTCGGACTCCGGCGTCATCCGGATCGACGAATCGACCGGCCGCGGTGTCGCCGTGTCGACCGACTGCAACAGCAAGTTCGTCTTCCTCGACCCGTACGAGGGCGCGAAGCTCGCGCTGGCCGAGGCCTACCGCAACGTCGCCACCAGTGGCGCGAAGCCGGTCGCGGTGTCGGACTGCCTGAACTTCGGCGCGCCGACCGACCCGGGTGTGATGTGGCAGTTCGAGCAGGCCGTGCACGGGCTGGCCGACGGCTGTGTCGAACTCGGCATCCCGGTCACCGGCGGCAACGTCAGCTTCTTCAACCAGACCGGTGACGTCGCCATCCTGCCGACGCCGGTGGTCGGCGTGCTCGGTGTGATCGACGACGTCACCCGCCGCATCCCGACCGGAATCGGCGCGGAGGCGGGGGAAACCCTGCTGCTGCTCGGCGAGACCCACGACGAGCTGGACGGTTCCGCCTGGGCGCGTGAACTGCACGGCCACCTCGGCGGCCGTCCGCCTCGCGTGGATCTGGCGCGCGAGAAGCTGCTCGCCGACATCCTCATCGCCGGTTCGCGCGACGGCATGATCTCCGCCGCGCACGACATCTCCGACGGCGGGCTGATCCAGACGCTCGTCGAGACCGTCCTCATCGGACAGTGTGGTGCCCGCGTCTTCCTCGACACGGAGCAGGATCCGTTCGTGCAGCTGTTCTCCGAGTCCGCGGGCCGGGTGCTGGTCGCCGTGCCGCGCACCGAGGAACTGCGGTTCACCGAGATGCTGACCGCGCGCGGGATGCCGTGGCGCAAGACCGGTGTGGTGGACCCGGAGTCGGGCTCGCTCGAACTCCAGGACATCACCGAGTTCACCCTGGACGAGCTTCGCGAGACCTGGGAGAAGACGCTTCCGGCGCTGTTCGGGTAAAGATGTCGTGAGTGGTTCGGGTCGTTCTAACGACCCGAACCACTCACGACATCTGCGAGCCGGCCGCGAACTTCGCGCCCTCCAGCGACGGCGGTTCCGCGAACGTGGCCACGCTGAAGTCGACAGGCGTTTCGACGACCGAGTTGTCCATCGACACTCGTCGTTCGAACTTCGCCCCCGTGAGTTCGAACTTGCCGTGGATCGTCACGTTCTCGAGCAGGAACTTCCCGGACAGCTGTGCGTCGGTGAGGTCGAGATAGGTCAGCACCTCGCAACGATCCGCGCCGAACCAGCCGACCCGCCTGCCGAGCAGGCCCAGCTTGTCGAGCCGGGCGTCGCTGAGGTTGAGCGACAGCGTCGGCCCGGTGGTCCCGGTGTGGGGAAGGATGTCGCGGATCAGCCGTTCGGCAGCGCGCCTGACCAGTCGTTCGCGTTCCGCGGCCGCCTCGTCCGCGGGTTCCCACTCGCGGTCTTGGTCGAACTTCGGGTGTTCGAACGGCCGCCGCAGGTACGCGCACAGCACGTCGAGCACCGTCTGCCGGTACTCCGGCCGCGTCCTGGCCAGCCCGGCCAGTGAGTGCATCGCCCCGACCCGGACCTGGTCGGCCTCGTTGCCCAGTAGCTCGATCGACTTGGCGAAGCGTTCGTCCGAGATCCGGCTGCGCTCGATCTCGTGCCTGTCCTCTTCTGTTCGCCTTCGCCTGTCGTTGAGCCAAAGTCCGTAGAGCGCGGCGATCGCCCCGGCGGCGAGAGCGCCGGTCTTCAACGCGTCGCCGCGGCTGGTCGCGCGATCGGTGAGCAGCCAGGCGGTGACGCCGATCAGCACCGCGACCGAGGACAGCAACGTCCACAGCAGCGGAGATCGGAGCAGGCGCCTCATCCGTCCTTCACCGTCAGCCGGGCGCGGCCGTCGGGCAGGGTCTCGACGACCCAGCCCGCCGGGAGTTCGTGGTCCCTCGCCGGTTCCACCGTCGTGTTGTACAACGACACGGAATCCGGTGCCTTGCGGAACTTCAGGTCACTGATGCCTTCGAACCGTGCACGGCGAAGGTCCAGCGTCTTCTCGAACTCGGCTTCGGTGAAGACGGCGTTCTTCGCGAAGACACTGTCCTTAAAGGACGTTTCGTCCGCGAACACGGTGCCGTCGAACTCGACGTCCTCGGAGAACTGCACCCCGCTGAACCACGCCCGCTGCGTGAACTTGGCTCCGCTGCACCGAAAGAAGCCGATGCGTTTCTTCTCCTTCGTGCCGGCGCCGGTCAGGTACACCGGCCCGAGGAACACGCAGCCGGACAGATTGGTGCTGTTGTACAGCCCGCCGTAGCGGAGCAGCAGCTTGCCGATCTTGCGATCCGACAGATCGAAGTACTCCAGCACCGCGCCGGTCAGATCGAGGTCGTACCCGCGGGTGCCCTCGGAATCCGCCGCGGGCAGCAGTTCGCCGATGAGCCGTTGCGCGGTCTGCCGCACCTGGAGTTCCTGATCTTCCTCTGCCGAGCCCTCCTTGGGAGGGGTGTTCCCCGGCAGTTTCGCCGTGTCCGCGTACCTCGGGTGTTCGAACGGCCGCCGCAGGTACGAGCACAGGATGTCCAGCACGGTCTGCGTGTAGATCGCCCGTCCGCGGGCCAGCCCGGCCAACGCGTGCAGGGCACCGACCCGGACCTGATCGGCGTCGTGCCCGAGCAGTTCGACGGCCTTCGCGAACCGTTCGTCCGAGATCCGGTCCCGGTCCTGGTCGGCCCGCCGGAGCTCGAGTTCTTGCCGCTGTCGTTCGATCTCCTGCCGTCGTTCCTCGACGCGGCGGCGCCGGTCGTTGAGCCACAACGCGTAGAGCGCGACGATGGCGCCACCGGCGAGACCGCCGGTCTTCAGTGCCTCGCTGCGGCTGGTCGCCGGATCGGTCAGCAACCAGCCGCCGACGGCGAGCAGCAGCCCGAGCGAGACGACGAACGTCCAGAGCAGTGGAGAGCGAAGCGACCGCTTCATCTGCTCAGAATACGAAGAAGTTGCGGACACAGAAGGACTTGTCCGGGTTGTCGTCCGAGGAGATCCCCGAGCCGGTCACCTTCTTGCCCTTGACCGTGCCCTCGATGTCGCCGGTGACGAAACCGTCGCCGATGCCGGTGGTCGAGGTGATCTCCAGCTGTGACGGCGCCGGGGCCATGATGTCGATCGACTGGCCCAAGCTCGCCTTCATGTCCGAGCAGGCCAGCGACAGCGCGCCCGCCTTGTCACCGGCGCTCACCTTCGCGAAGAAGTCCTTGAGGTTCTGGACGCCCTTCGGGTTCCCCTCGGAACCGGCGCCACCACTTTCGGTGCTCCTCGGGCTGCTCTTGGGCGCGCTCGACTTCGGGCTGCTCTTCGGCGCGGAAGTCGGCGCCTTCTCGGACGACGACGCGGGCGGCGCGGCCGTGTTGTTGCCCTCGTCCTTGCTCAGCAGGAATCCCGGCGCGACGAAACCGGTGACACCGAAGGCGATCAGTACGACGACACCGATCACGATCCCGATGATCAGCCCGGTCTTGCTCTTCGGCGGCGGCGCGGGCGGGCCGCCGTAACCCTGCGGGTAGCCGGGGTTGTTCGGGTCCCAGCCCTGCTGCTGCGCGTTCGGATCCCAGCCCTGCTGAGGCTGTTGCTGGTATTGCTGAGTCTGGTCCCAGCCCTGCTGTGGCTGCTGCTGGTATTGCTGGGTCTGGTCCCAGCCCTGCGGCTGACCGTACTGCTGAGTCTGGTCCCATCCACCCTGCTGCGGGTAGCCGCCGGGCTGCTGGCCCTGTGGGTCTTGGCCGTAGGGCTGGCCTGGCTGGGGTGGGTAGGTCATCGGTCTCGCCTTCCGTGCTGGGGCCTGAGGCTGGAGGTCAGACGGCCGGCGGTCAGCGCTGGTTCCGGATCCGCCCGTGCCAGGAGTTCAGGGGCATTCTGCTCGGAAAGGTACAGTGCGATCGAGAGCGGCACGCGAAGGCGGCTCCCGGCAAGGCCGGGAGCCGCTTCTTCACGAAATACGCAGCTCAGCCGTTGGCCAGTGCCTGCAAGCGGTCGTATGCGCCGTTGAAGGTGTTCTGGTCGAGCGGGCTCGAGGTGTACTGCCACACGGTGTAGTAGCTCCAGCCGTAGGGCAGGGAGCCCACGGTCGACGCGTAGCGCGCGACCCACAGCGGGACGGTGCCACCGAAGTTCTGCGTCGATCCGACGCACGTGCTCCACCAGCTCGTCGAGGTGTAGATGACGGGCCAGCGGCCGGTGCGTGCCTTGTAGCGATCGTGGAACGCCCGGATCCATGCCCCCATGGACGCCTGGCTCAAGCCGTAACAGGTGGCCCCGTACGGGTTGTACTCCATGTCGAGCGCACCCGGCAGGGTCTTGCCGTCACCGGACCAGCCCCCGCCGTTGTTGACGAAGAAGTCCGCCTGCGCGGCGCCGCCGGAAACGTTGGGCAGCGCGAAGTGGTAAGCCCCGCGGATGAAGCCCTGGTTGTAGGAACCGTTGTACTGCTGGGCGAAGTACGGGTTCTTGTAGCTGGTGCCTTCGGTGGCCTTCGTCCACACGAAACGCTTGCCTTGTCCCCACCAGTAGGCCCAGTCGACATTCTGCTGATAGCTGGCGACGTCCATGCCCGCGACGGTGGCGAGCACCCCGGCTTCAGGCTGTGGCTGAGCGGCCTTGGCCTTGGACTCCGGGGTGGAGGTGTCCCCTTCCACGCGCCGGATCTGCGATCCGATCGTGTGGTCGTTCTGCTGGAGATCCTGGTCGATCGACATGATCTCCGGTGACGGAGCCGCCGACGCCTGGACCGTGCTGCCGAGCAGGAGCAGCGCGGAGCCGACGGCGATGGCGATTCTTCGGGAAGTGCGCATACGACAATCCCTTCACGGATAACCCTCGCTGAGGACGACTAACTGCAGGTAGTCGTCCGGCCACGATTGTTGACGACGATGTCGGGTTTGTCACTAACTTCCGTGAAATTGATGCTACGCGTGGGTGATTTTCATTTCCATCTTGGTGGTGTTCTGTGATCTTGTAACACCCACGAGAGTGGGCTCAGCCCAGTGAAAGGGCGCGCACTCGATCTTCCGTGCCGTTGAACCAGTTCTGGTCGCCGGGCAGGCTGCCCTTGTTCGAAAACTGCCAGATGGTCTGGGTCTTCCAACTGGCCGGAAGCTCGCCGATCTCCGTGTTGTAGCGCGCGAGCCACAGCGGGTTCTGCCAGAAGGCGTTGCTGTTGCCGGTACAGCGCTTCCACCAGTTCGTCGACGTGTAGATCGTCGGATGCCGCCCGGTCCGCCACAGATAGGTCTCGGCGAACGACGCCATCCACGCGACCATCTGCGCGGGAGTCTTGCCGTAACAGGTTTCGCCGTACGGGTTGTACTCGACGTCGAGCGCGCCGGGCAGTGTCCTGCCGTCGCCGGACCAGCCGCCTCCGTGGTCGACGAAGTAATGCGCCTGCGCGGCGCCGTCCGAGATGTCGGGACGCGCGAAGTGGTACGCGCCGCGGACCAGGCCGACGCCGTGGGAACCGTTGTACTGCTGGAGGAACCGGGGATTGACGAACCCGGTGCCTTCGGTCGCCTTCACGTAGACGAACTTCGCCCCGGTCCTGGACGCTCCCGGCCAGTCGACGTCGCCCTGATGTCCGCTGACATCGTGCCCGAGAGTCTGCGCTTCCCCGCCGTAAAGCGGTCCGATCGCGGCCTCGACCCCTTCGTGCAGCGCGATCTGCGAGCCGGCGTAATGCTCTTCGGCCCCGCCGTCTTTGGGCCCCGCTTGCTGTGCCGAGGCGGGGGTCTGCGCGAGCAGCAAGACCCCCGCCGCGAGGACGGCCCCCCAGCCTTTCGAACACACTCTGCAACTCATCACGTCGCCACGATCCCCCGCGCAAAGGGAATCAGCGACTCGAACATCACCCGAAAGAGTTGCTCTCAGCCTGAATATATTGGGCCGAGTGGGTTAATCGAGCCCTAACGACGCTCGTCCAGAAGGGCTTTGTCGAGGTGCTCCGAGGGGACGATCGCGGTGAGCCGGTCGTGCGGATTGATCGCCACCGGATGCCCCGCGAGCAACGGCACCATGTCCCGGCCCAGCACCGCGCGGGCGTGCGGCCATTCGCGCGGGACCAGCGACTTGGCCGTGTACGCGGGCACGAGTACCTGGCCGTCGGTGTTGTGGAAGCCGATCACCGTGCGCTGCACCGGGGAAAGGGCGTAGACGAACAGCGTCGAGTCGAGGAAGACCCTCGGCAGGTCGGTGACCGGGCGGTGGTTCGTGCGCACCAGCTGCAGCAACTGCTCGAGCTCGTTGCGCGGCTCCGGGAAGCCGAGCGCCTTGGGCGAGGGGCGGTAGCGGTCGTTCGGGTGGAAGTCCTCGACGATCTCGCCCGCGCCGTTCACCGGGTACGCGCCGACGACCGCCCAGGACGGCACCGGGCCGTCGGGGTCGAAGGCCTCGTCGATGACGTACAGCCAGCTGTTCGGATTGGCCTTGGCGTTGGCGCGCATCTCGTCGGTGATCTTCGGCTTGGCCGGTTTCCGCTTGCCCGCCAGGCTCGACGCCGACCGATCCGCCTCGTCCCGCTGCGCCATCGCCATCCCCACGTTCCGGGTGCCTGAAGGTTTGTTCGCGCTCACTCTACTGTTCTCCCATGGCCTCTTCGCGTTCGGTCGACCCCGCTGAGTTACGTGCCGCGATCACGGCGATTTCCCCCTGGTTGAGCGGATCCGGTCCGGATCCGGCCCGTCCCGAGCTGGCCGCGGCGGTGCGGCTGAGCCTGCGGACGCTGGCCGCGGACGCCCCGGGGAAGAGTGTCGAAGTGCGGGTGCCGCCGTTCGCGGCGGTGCAGTGTGTCGAAGGATTGCGGCATACGCGCGGGACGCCGCCGAACGTCGTCGAAACGGATCCGCGCACCTGGCTTGAACTGGCGACCGGGCTGCTGAGCTGGGCCGACGCCGTCGAATCGGGGCGGGTCACCGCCTCGGGGAGCCGGGCCGACCTCGCTCGGTGGCTGCCGCTGGTCCGCCTCTGAACCCGGTCCCCGCGTGCAATGAAAGGTCCTTTCCTTGCAAATTTGCAAGGAAAGGACCTTTCATTGCACGCCAGCGAGGGAACTCAGGGCTTGCGGCCGACGCCGCCCGAGATCGTCCGCTGAGCCGTGTTCAGCTCCTTGATCCGCGGGCCGTCCGGCCACCAGTCGGCGCACAGGGTGACGCCGGGGTCGACCATCTCGAGGTCGTGGAACAGCTCCTCGATCTCGGCCTTGGTGCGGAAGGTGCCGGAGCCCATCGGGCTGTGGAGGAAGAAGTCCTCCATCTTGCGGGCCGTCTCGGACAGCTCGTCCTCGGGATCGGAGAAGTGCGAGATCGCCACGTAGGAGCCCGACGGCAGCGCGTCGATGTACTTCTTCATGATCTTGGCCGGGTCGCCGTGCGGCCCGTTGTAGTGGTGCAGGGTCCCGAGCTGCAGGAACGCGATCGGCTGCGAGAAGTCGATGTGCCGCCGGATGTCCGGGTGCTCCATGATCCGCTCCGGCTCGAAGATGTCGTCCGAGACGAAGTGGGTGTTCTCGTTCTCTTCGAGCAGGGCGCGCCCGTGCGCGAGGACGACCGGGTCGTTGTCGACGTAGACGACCTTGATCTCCGGGTTGATCCGCTGCACGACCTGGTGGGTGTTCTCCGCGGTCGGGAGGCCGGAGCCGCAGTCGAGGAACTGGGTGATGCCCGTCTGGCTGGCGAGGAACCGGCAGGCGCGGATGAGGAAGCCGCGGTTCTCGGTCGCCAGGTCCTGCGCCTCGGGAGCGGCCTGCTGGACCTTGCGCAGCACCTCCCGGTCGATTTCGTAGTTGTCCTTGCCGAGGAGGAAGGCGTCGTACACCCGGGCGATGCTGGCCCGGGTCGGGTCGACACCCACAGGCACTCGTTCCGTCCGGGGCGGGGCGTCGGGCATCTTGAACCTCACAAAACTGTGTCGGAAGTCTCGGGCTCTACGTAGAGTAGAACCACGTACCCGACCGGTAAACCGAGCCGTACCTGTCGTGTCGAGGTCCAAACGTGTACTTTGAGTAGTCGGGCTTGATCCCCAGGTGAGTGTTGACGTACGAAAGGTCCCCCGTCCATGAACGCGGTCACCCCGCCCGGTGGTGAGCAGTCACTGGGTCCCACCGCGCGGCGGATGATCCTCGGCTCGCAGCTGCGGCGGATGCGTGAGGACGCGGGGATCACGCGCCAGGAGGCCGGCTACAGCATTCGCGGGTCCGAGTCGAAGATCAGCCGTCTCGAACTGGGCCGCGTCGGTTTCAAGGAACGCGACGTCGCCGACCTGCTGACCATGTACGGGATGACCGACCCCGCCGAGCGGCAGCTCTTCCTCGACATGGTCAAGGAGTCGAACGAGCCGGGTTGGTGGCGCCGCTACGGCGACCTGATGCCGAGCTGGTTCAACGACCTCGTCGGGCTCGAAGAGGCGGCGGCCCGGATCCAGGTCTGGGAGCCGCTGTACGTCACGGGTCTGCTGCAGACCGAGGCCTACGCGCGGGCGATCATGAGCCATGGCCGTGCGGACATGGTCGACGAGCAGGTCCGCCGCCGCGTCGCGTTGCGGATGCGACGGCAGAAGATGCTGTCCCGGCCGGACGCGCCGCGGTTGTGGCTGGTGCTCGACGAGTCGGTGCTCCACCGGCCGATCGGTGACCGCGAGATCCTCAAGGGCCAGATCGACCACCTGCTGGAGATGATCCAGCAGCCGAACATCTCGGTGCAGATCCTCCCGTTCGACCGGAGCGGCTACTCCGCCGACAGCGCGTTCTCGCTGCTCAGGTTCGCGGAAGAGGAATTGCCGAACATCGCCTACACCGAATACCTGACCGGCGCGCACTACATCGACAAGCGCGACGAGATCGAGCGGTACAGCCGGGCACTGGACATGCTCGCGGTCGACGCGGAGACGCCGGACCGCAGCCGCCAGATGCTCCTGAAGCGCCGCGCGGAAATCTGAGTCACTCACCGTTGTGGGTTCCCTGGCCGTTCGGGGGGCGGCCGGAATTTTCTTGTGCGCACCCGAAAACGTGGCCACGAACAGTAGTTGTTGGCCCGTTGGGGACGCCCTCCGTCACGCTTTAGTGGGACGGTTGGGGTCTTAAGTCCTCACTGCACGCGAATTCTGCAAAAACTTCTGCACGTGCATTTACCGCTGCAGGCACACGTGCTAACTTTGGATCACAGGCAAATGCACATGCAGATGCATCGCCCGAAGTCTTCTGTCGGGGAAGGTGGGGAACATGGCTGAACAGTTCGACAACGGCATCCCGGCCGATCGTCTTACCGGTGCGCAGTGGCGCAAAGCGAGCTACAGCAACGCGATCGGCAACTGCGTCGAGGTGGCTCCGCTCGCGTCCGGCGAGATCGCAATGCGCAACTCGCGCTTTCCGACCGGGCCGGCGCTGATCTACACCCAGGCCGAGATGGCCGCGTTCCTCGCGGGTGCCAAGGACGGCGAATTCGATGATGTTCTCGGGTGACACCATTACCGCGGAGATCACCGATATCGAAAGCGGTCTTCGGGAACTGATCGATCGCGGGTATCAGTTCGTGCACCCGTGCGACGCGAACGGCGAGGTCCTGGCCGTGGTCGGCGTGCGAGTCCACGACAACGTGGTCGATGTCGTCCGGCTCAACGCCGAAGACGATGTTGTGGCGACCCGCATGCCCGGCACCGAGGAAGACATCCTCGAGCCGGAGGTGTGGCTGTGGCGTTCCGCCGGCGACGCGGCGACGGTGCTGACGGCACTGCTTGCGCTCCCGGACGAGCGGACACCCGGCTCGCTGTACCTCCCGGAGAAGGCTTCCAAGGGTTGCTGGGTCCCGGGTCGTGGCGGCAACTCCAAGTGGCTCGCCGCCGGTTGATCGAGCCGCTCAAGCACAGTCGACCGCCTCTGTCGAGGGGGAGCGGTCCGCTGGTCGGGGGTCGTGAGTGCCGGGTCCTGAACCCGCCCGTCACTCACGGTCACAGGGGCCCGCTGTGCGAGCCGAGGTCTTCGCTGGTTCACTCACAGTGGCTGACTGAATCGTGTCCAGTGCCACGTCGCGCAGCGCGTTGATCAGCTGCCCACCGTTTACACTGGTGGCGGCCTGCCCTACTTCTCCCCTGGGAGCACCTCGGTGGTTTCCGACCCGTCCGTCGCCGGACAGCCCGTAACCGACCAGCCCGATCCGGAACCCCGTGAGGAATGCGGCGTCTTCGGTGTTTGGGCGCCCGGAGAAGAGGTCGCGAAGCTGACCTACTACGGGCTCTACGCACTACAGCACCGTGGCCAGGAAGCGGCCGGCATCTCGGTCTCCGACGGTTCGCAGATCGTCGTCTTCAAGGATCTCGGCCTGGTCAGTCAGGTCTTCGACGAGCAGGTCCTGCAGTCCTTGCAGGGCCATATCGCCGTCGGCCACTGCCGCTACTCGACCACCGGTGCGACCATCTGGGAGAACGCGCAGCCGATCTTCCGCACCACCGCCACCGGCAGCGGACTGTCCTTCGCGCACAACGGCAACCTCGTCAACACCGCCGAGCTGCGCGATCGCACGGTCGCCGCCGGGCTCAAGCCGCACGCCGGCCTGACCGGTTCCTCCAGCGACTCCGACCTGGTGTGCGGGCTGCTCGCGGCCAACGCCGCCGACAAGGGCATCGAAGCCGCCGCGCTGGAACTGCTGCCCACTCTCAAGGGCGCGTTCTGCCTGGTCTTCGCCGACGAGTCCACCTTGTACGCCGCCCGCGACCCGCACGGTGTGCGCCCGCTGGTGCTCGGCAGGCTCGAACGCGGCTGGGTGGTCGCGAGCGAGACGGCCGCGCTGGACATCTGCGGCGCGTCTTTCGTCCGCGAGGTCGAGCCCGGTGAGCTCATCGCCATCGACGCCGAGGGCCTGCGCTCCTCGCGGTTCGCCACCCCCGAGCCCAAGGGCTGCGTCTTCGAGTACGTCTACCTCGCGCGCCCGGACACCTCGATCGCCGGACGCAGCGTGCACGCCACCCGCGTCGAGATCGGCCGCCGCCTCGCCGGTGAGCATCCGGCCGACGCCGACCTGGTCATGCCGGTGCCCGAATCCGGCACCCCGGCCGCGATCGGCTACGCACAGGGCTCCGGCATTCCCTACGGCACCGGCCTGGTGAAGAACGCCTACGTCGGCCGTACCTTCATCCAGCCGTCGCAGACCATCCGCCAGCTGGGCATCCGGTTGAAGCTGAACCCGCTGCGCGATGTCATCCGCGGCAAGCGGCTCGTCGTGGTCGACGACTCGATCGTCCGCGGCAACACCCAGCGGGCGCTCGTCCGCATGCTGCGGGAGGCCGGCGCGCTCGAGGTGCACGTCCGGATCGCCTCGCCGCCCGTCCGCTGGCCGTGTTTCTACGGCATCGACTTCGCATCGCGCGCCGAACTGGTGGCCAACGGCGTCGACGTCGACGGCATCCGCCGGTCGATCGGCGCCGACTCCCTGGGCTACATCTCCCTGGACGGCTTGGTCGCCGCTTCGGAACAGCCGAAGTCGCGGCTCTGCACCGCGTGTTTCTCCGGCGAGTACCCGATCGCGCTCCCCGACGACGCCTTGATCGGGAAGCACCTGCTGGAGAGCATGGACTCGGTCAATGGTGCGGCGAAGCCCGTAACCCCAGCCGGGTACGGTGCTGAAGACGCCGTCCGGCGTCCCTAGACCTCTCTTTCAGAGTTGGAGTCCGCTTCCGTGAGCGAGTCCACGAGCGCCACGTACGCCGCCGCCGGAGTCAGCATCGACGCTGGTGACAAAGCCGTTGAGCTGCTCAAACCGCACGCCGAAAGGGCCACCAGGCCCGAGGTGATGGGCGGGGTCGGCGGCTTCGCCGGGCTGTTCTCACTGAAGCTGGACAAGTGGAAAGAGCCGGTGCTGGCCTCGTCGACCGACGGGGTCGGCACCAAGATCGCCGTCGCGCAGGCGCTCGACAAGCACGACACCGTCGGCATCGACCTGGTCGCGATGGTCGTCGACGATCTGGTCGTCACCGGCGCCGAACCGCTGTTCATGCAGGACTACATCGCCGTCGGCAAGGTCGTGCCGGAGAAGATCGCGGCACTGGTCGGCGGTATCGCCGAGGGCTGTGTCCAGGCGGGTTGCGCGCTGCTCGGCGGCGAGACCGCGGAGCACCCCGGCCTGATGGGCGAGCACGACTACGACCTCTCCGGCACCGGTATCGGTGTCGTCGAGGCGTCGAAGGTGCTCGGCCCGGAGCGGGTCCGCCCCGGTGACGTCGTCCTCGCGCTCGGCTCGTCCGGCCTGCACTCCAACGGCTACTCGCTCGCCCGGCACGTACTGCTGGACATCGCGCGCATGCCGCTCGACGGGCACGTCGAGGAGTTCGGCCGCTCGCTCGGCGAGGAGATGCTGGAGCCGACCAGGATCTACGCGAAGGACTGCCTCGCGCTGGCGGCCGAGGCCGATGTCCGCACGTTCGCGCACATCACCGGCGGCGGTCTGGAGCAGAACCTCGCCCGCGTCATGCCTCGCGGCCTGGTCGCGAAGCTCGAACGCGGCACCTGGACCCCGGCGCCGGTGTTCGCGCTGATCGGGCACCGCGGCAAGGTCGAACGCGCCGAGCTGGAGAAGACGTTCAACATGGGCATCGGCATGGTCGCGATCGTCGGCGCCGACGACGTCGACCGCGCGCTGGCGATGCTGACCGCGCGGCACGTGCCGGCGTGGATCCTCGGCGACGTGCAGCCCGCGGAGGACCCGGACGGCCCGCGCGCCGTGCTTTCCGGTGACCACCCGCGCTTCTAATATCTGTTGGTCCCGGATGACACACTGGATCCGTGGCTGATGACGTGGTGGTCGGTACCCGGTTCGTGATCCCGGGTGCCGAATTGAACGAACGGTTCTCCCGGTCCTCTGGTCCGGGTGGGCAGGGCGTGAACACCACGGACTCGCGGGTCGAGCTGTCCTTCGACGTGGCCGGTTCGGCCGCCGTCCCGGAACATCTCCGGGCCCGGATGCTGGACCGGCTTTCGTCGCGCCTGGTCGACGGCGTGGTCACGATCGCCGCGTCCGAACACCGCTCGCAACTGATGAACCGGGAAGCCGCGCGGGCACGGCTGGTGATGCTGCTCCTGGAGGCGTCGGCGCCTCCGGCGGCCAAACGGCGTCCCACCAAACCGTCACGCGGTTCGAAGGAACGCCGCCTGGCCTCGAAGAAACGCCGCGGCGAGGTCAAACGAACTCGCCGTGGCGGTTATTCAGACGAGTGACAGGTGCACACACTCGGCCACGTTTTTGAAACCGACGCGGCCGTAGACGCGTTCCGCCTGCCCGGCGCCGGGTGTGAGGAACACCGAAGCACCGCCACGGGCATGGGCCTCGCGGGTCAGGTGCTCGGTCAGCGCCGCGGCGATCCCACGCTGCCGATACTCCTCGATCACCCCGATCCCGGCGATCTCGCTCGCGCCGTCGAGAATCGCCGTCGCGACCCCGCCGCCGACACATTCACCGGTTTCGGTGAGTGCCATGACCGAGATCGTGTCGCCGCTCAGCTGCGCGGGCGACGGCTCGACGTGCTCGCCGGGATCGGGTTCTTCGAACGCGATGTTCTGCGCCCGGATCATCGACCGGAGTTCGGCGGGTGTCGCGGGGGTCTTCAGGACGATCCCGGCGGGAACCGGCTGTTCGACGACCTGCCCCGGCGGGCAGACCATCAACGGGACCCGCCGTTCCAGGCGGTAACCGCCTTCGACCAGCACGCTCTCGGCTTCGGGAGCGGCCTCGGTCAGGAACTCCAGCCGTGGCGTGAGTCCGCGAGCGCGGAACGCCTCGGTCAGCTTCGCGACGTCACCCGCGGTGGGCACGCTGCCGTTGTCGGGGATCGCGTAGTTGAGGAACAGGTGGTCGTGCCCGGTCGTGTAGGTGGCGAGGAACGGCCCGATCCGCTCGGTTTCGCGGAACTTCGCCGCCGTGGTGCGGATGTAGGACTGCAGTGCGTTGATCGTCTCAGCAGACACTGGTGGAAAAGCCTTTCAGGCAAGGGGGAATGACGCACGGGAGTACTCGCGTGCGTGATGGAGCTGGCGTGAGCGCCGGCCAGCTCGTGCCGACGCCACCGAAGGCGTCAGGCATGAGGCATCCCTCTTTCATGAATGAACACCACGTGGTGAACAGAGCTTTCGCGACCACTGTCGCACGGTGGTCAAATGGTTTACCGGCGCTGCGGATGAGCGACACTCGAGTACCGCTCGTCCCACACCGACCTCGGCACGCGCAGTCGCACGGGGGCTTCGCACACCCGCCGGACCTGCACCGGGATCGTCACCGGCGGCCGGACATCCAGCCGGTGCCACACCCGCTTGCTCAGCGCGGCGCCGAGCACGGCCCCGAGGGTGTTCAGCAGGATGTCGTCGGCGGAGGTCACCCGGCCCGCCTGTATCAGATATTGCGTACCCTCCACCAGCACCGAGACGGCCAGCGCGCCCAGCGCGATCCGGCCGAGCGAACGCAGGCGGCGAGATCGCAACGGGAGCAGGGCGCCGAGAGGGCTCAGCATGAGGACGTTGCCCAGTACCTGCCCGAGCGTGGCGCTGTCGCTCAGCGCGAGGCGCAGATCTGTGCCGGGTTCGAGACTCAGCTTGCTGCCGTGTGCCCCCGCCACCGGCATCGTGACCAGGCAGAACACCAGAAAGCAGGCTAGCGCGAGCGTCATGTCCACGGCGGCTGTCGCCGACGCGGAGAAGCGGTCGGCTTGTCTTCGCCGCCGATGTGCGGCAAGCAGCGGCCAGCCGATCAAGGCATACGGAGTCGCGGTGATCGTCAACGGGATCATCTCGCCGAAAGTGCGGAGCAGCTCTCCCATGGACCTTCCTTTCCGGAGCGCCCAAGATCACCTTCGCATCACAAGATCGACTCGGCATCGCGGAGTCGCCGCACTATGAGGTGATCTTTCCGGTAGCGGAAAAGGCTTTCCCATGCTTGGGTCCAAGCGGCGACTGTCCACAATGGAGCCTGTGGACAACCTGTGGATGACCGCGAAGCGATGAGGAGAAGGCGTTATCGCACAAGGAAAAGCCTTGTGGGTGACCTGTGTACTACTTGCCGTGCCCGGCGAGCTCGCGCGCGCGTTCGATCAGCTTCTGCAGGTGCAGACCGCGACGCACGTCGCAGGGATGCGACGTCGTTCCGCTCGCCGCCATCGCGGCGAAATCGTCGAGAAGCGCGGTGAACGATTCGCCTGCCGAACCCGGCTTCCGCCCTAAAGTGCGATAACCGTGCTCGCCGTAGACGGCCACTTCGACGACCGTCGGCTGGATCGGCAGCCGCAACGACAGGGTCGCCGTACTGGTCGCGCCACCCGCGTGGGCGAACAGGATCTGCCACAGATCGTCATCGGTACGGTGGGCGGCGAGCACGTCGGTGATCTCACCGAGCGCCGCGTCCAGCAGATCGAAGGCGTGCGGTCCGATGTCGGCGAGCGCGCCGGAGTCCACCCGCCACGGCGACGACTGGTACTGCCCGCCGAGCAGCGCGCCCGAAAGCCAGCGCGCACCCCCGCCGCGCCAGCCGCCCGCTTCCTTGATCCCGTCGAGCCACTCGCGGGTCATCGGCGAAAACCGCAAGGTCAGGACCACGAGAGCCGCCACGCCCGCGGCCTCGACCGCGTCCACGAGCCGCCGAGCGCCGTCGAGATCCGCGGCGATCGGCTTCTCCAGGATGATGTGCTTGCCCGCCTCGGCGGCCTTGACCGCCAGCTCCGCCTGAACAGCGGGCGGCACGGCGAACGCGACCGCGTCCACCTGGTCCAACAGCTCTTCGAAGCTGCCGACCGCTTCGGCGCCATGCGCCTCGGCCAGCTCCTTCGCGGCTTCAGGGCGCCTCGTCCAGACCGCGCTCAAGGTGGTTCCGGGGTGATCGGCGAGGCCCGGCGCGTGCACCGTCTTCGCCCATGGACCGGCCCCGACCAGACCCGCACGCAGCTGTCCCTGTCCCACGGCCCCAGTCTAGGTGTGCTGCCGTCGCGCAAGGTGAACGCACCATCGAGTTGCGTTTGTTGCGTTTGTTGCGAATAATTCGTTTATGGCCGATGCTGGATTCACGCCGGTAGGGAGCAGGGATGAGCGCGCTGACCATTGATCAGATCGTCCCCGGGCGGCATGACATCGACGTGGCGATCGAGGCACTTCCGCACGTGGAGGCTTACCTGGCCAGGCGCCATGAAGAGGACACCGTGCGCGTGGTGGTCGTCGACGAGCGCGAAGAGTCGCTGGTGATCCCTCGCGGCGTCGTCGACTTGATGGCCAGGGTCCTGGCGCTCGTGGCGGCAGGCGAGAGCGTCTCCATCGTTCCGTCGCACGCCGAGCTCACCACTCAACAAGCGGCCGATCTGCTCAACGTTTCGAGGCCGTTCCTCATCGGACTGCTCGAAACGGGGCAGATCGAATTCCGCACGGTCGGCAAACATCGCCGCGTGAAAGCGAGTTCCCTGCATGACTATCTGAGCCGAGACGATCAGCGGCGTCGCGACGCGGCGGACGAGCTTTCCGCGCTGAACCAGGAGATGGGGCTGACCTAGCAAGTGGCCTTCGTGGTCCTTCTCGACGCGAACGTGCTGTACCCGAACGCTCTGCGCGATCTCCTCATCCGGATCGCGGATTCCCGGAGCGCTCCACCGACGAGCTTCGCCGAGGTCCTCAACGCACTCGAGCGCACTGGGCTCAGCGGGTCTGCGCTCATAGAGGCCGGGCCAGCCGGTCGTAGAGGTCCAGCAGTTCGGCGAGCCTGGCGGAGGCCGGGACGTGCGCGGTGTCGAGGTCGAAGACCCGGAACCGGTTGCCGGGCGTCCGCTCGTCCGCCTCCCGGATCATCCGGTCCTGCAGTGCGAGCGGGATGACGTTGTCGCGCAGGTGCCGGACGTAGACGCGCGGGATCCGTCCCCAGGAGCGCAGGTCACCGCGTGAATCGACCTCGCTTTTCCCGGGTAGTTCGTCGGGCGCCATCGAGTTCAGGAACGTGTAGAACTCGGCATCGGTGCTGTCACTCATGAAGACCTCTTTCGCCTTCGCGAGGCCCACGGGGTCGGCGATACGCCAGTTCGAGCGGTAGGCCCCGAGCGTCGCCGGATCGCCGGCCATGAACTCGAGAAGTGCCGTCACCTGCGTCGTCGAGCCTTCCTCGGTGCCGAGGTACTCGCCGGGGGTGCGGAGCGCGCCGCAGCAGAACGCGGTGTCGTAGACCAGCAGGTCGATCAGCCGCGGCACCTGGTTCGCGACCAGGCTGATCGCCGCGCCGCCGATGCTGGCGCCGACGAGCACGACCGGACCGTGCGCGGCCGCCCGGCGGACGGTCTCCACCGTCGCGGCGAGGTGGTCGGCCACGGTCACCCCGGCCAGCGGCGACGGCTCGGTCGCGAACGCCGCGAGATCCTGCGGAGCCTGGTACGAGAGCCGGAACTGGCCGTCGGCCGGGCGCTGGCCGGGCAGATCGACGCCGACGCAGCGATAACCGCGCAACACGAGTTCGTTCGGGACACCGGAGACGCCGTTCGCGCCCGCGGCGAAGACGAACGTCGGGACGCCACGCCGTTCATGCGCGGACGCCGAGCCCGAGGTGACGAGTCCGGTGAGGCCGGTCAGTCCGGCGACGGTGATCGCCTTGCGACGCGTGTGTTCGTTCACGCTGTCCAGGCAACCGGACATACCGGTCGCCTGGACAGCCGAAGAAGTGGTCTTCCGCCGCTACGAAAGTTGCGGGTCAGGAGTAGCTGTAGAAACCGCGGCCGGTCTTCTTGCCGAGCAGACCGGCGTCGACCATGCGCAGCAGCAACGGCGGCGAGGAATACAGCGGCTCCTTGAACTCGGCGTACATCGAGTCCGCGATCGCCTTGATGGTGTCCAGGCCGATCAGGTCCGACAGCCGCAACGGGCCCATCGGGTGCGCGGTGCCGAGCTCCATACCGCGGTCGATGTCCTCGGCCGACGCGAAGCCCGACTCGATCATCCGGATCGCCGAAAGCAGATACGGCACGAGCAGCGAGTTCACGATGAACCCGGCGCGGTCCTGCGACCGGATCACCGTCTTGGCCAGCGCCGACGTCGCGTGCTCCTCCGCGCGTCGGGCGGTGTCGTCGCTGGTCAGCAGCGAGGGCACGAGCTCGACGAGCGGCAGCACCGGGACCGGGTTGAAGAAGTGGATGCCGATCACCTGCTGGGGGCGGCCGGTGGCCATCCCGAGCTTCATGATCGGAATCGAGGAGGTGTTGGACGCGAACAGGGCGTCCTCACGCTCGACGATCTTGTCCAGCGACCGGAACACCTCGACCTTGGCCTGCTCCTGTTCCAGGATGGCCTCGATGACGAGGTCGCGGTCGGCGAACTCGCCGATCTCGGTGGTGAAGCGGAGCCGTCCGAGCGCCGCGTCGGCGTCTTCCTGCGAGAGCTTCCCGTTCTTGACGCCGCGTTGCAGCGACTTCTCGATCCGCGCCCGCCCGGAGTCCAGCGCCGGCTGGTTCACCTCGGTGACGATCACGTCCAAACCGGCACGCGCGTGCACCTCGGCGATGCCGGAGCCCATGAGACCGGCTCCGACGACACCTACTCGGGATACGTCAGACATGGCACCTCTTCCATATTTTGGGCAGCACGCGACACGCGAGGGTGGTTACCGGGGCAAGCCCCGATCCACCCTCGCGTGTCACGCGTTGCTCAGCGGCGGTATTCGTCGTACCCGTCGTACGGGTCGTCGTCATACCGCTTGTCGTCCTCGTGCCTGTCTTCCGAGGAACTACTGGACAGCTCGCGCTGCAAAGCATCGAAGTCGGTTTCGTGCGAGCTGTACTTGAGCTCGCGCGCCACCTTCGTCTGCTTGGCCTTAGCCCGGCCGCGCCCCATGGCTCGACCCCCTCGCACAGGGGCGGGGCGGCCGGGGGAATCGGCGGCCCCGCATCGTCTCGACAATTATTTCCTGCTGACACCGTACCGTGTCCGGGGGGTTGGATGCGACGTGGCACGGTGTGCCGGTGGTGACAGTGTTCCCCGAACGCCGGTTACCGGCCGGTCGGTGGCGATAGTCGCAGGTCGGCGTGTCACGATGCTCGTGTGCCCCGTCCGTTCTCGGCTTATCTCCGCGTCTATGAGCCCCTGCTCGCGCTGGGTGATCCACCGGACGAACGCCTGCTGGAGGCCGTCGAAGCGGCCCGGCTCGATCGTTCGGCCGCCGGAATGCGCGAGCAGGCACTGTGGCTCAAGTCACAGCATGTCGGCCGGTTGCTGCCCGCCGAGCTCGCGGACGGCAGGCCATCGCCCAGTCTGATCACCGACGTCCTCGTCCTGGACCCGGAAGACGTGCCGGAGGGTGAGCACGGCGACGCGGGCCCGGGCCCGCTGGTCTGCCCGATGGAGATCCGCGCGCGTTCGGCCGCGGCGCTGGTGACCTTCCTCGGTGACGCCCACCCGGCGTTGAAGAACTCGGTCCTCGACGCGGGCGGCGCTTCACTCGACATGATCCGTTCGCGGGCGAAGTCGGCCATCGGTGATCTGACCGCCGGGGCCTCGCACACGCTCTCGACGACATGGACCGTTCCGCTCCCATGGTTCGTCCTGTTCGATCCCGGCATGCGCCGGATCAAACTGGGCAAGGGCCGCCACGACCCCGAACGCGAAGTGTCGTGGCGGGTCTCGATCGCCGACGCCCGGCATCGTGCCCGCGAGGTCGGTGACCTGCTCGAAGCGACCTTCGGTGACTCAGGGCCTGGCCGGGTGCTCCTCGAGACGCGACGCTGGCTCGACAGCTTCCACCCCGGCTCCGCGGTCGAACTCGACTACGGCGGTCTCGTGCAGCTCTTCGCCGACTCGATCCTGCAGGCCGACACGACCGCCGAAGAGGTGCACGACATCCTCGACGCGCTTCGCACCGGCAATGTCGACGAGTTGGCGGAACTGTTCGCCGACCTGCGGGACTTCTGGGGCGACCTGGCCGCGCGAGAACGCGCGAACTAGCCGAAGAGACCGGCGGTGACGCGCAGTTCGCCGACGGGTTTCCCGCCGCCGAGGACGACATCGCGCGCGAGATCCTCGGCCTCGTCACCCGGGTCGATGCCGAGGTGACGCAGGGTCGCGAGCAGCAGCGGGAGCCGGGCCCGCGCGGCGCCGTCGTCGATCTTGAGCGCCAGCGCGGTCCCGTCGGGGAGAGCGAACGCATGCACTCCCTCGGCGCCGCCCTTCGAGAGCAGGCCGTCGACGTTCCGCATCAGCACGGTGTCCTCGCGGCCGGTGCCGGCGACCTGCCACGGATGCGCGCGGACGGCGTCCGCGACGCGGCGTTCCGCGCCGCCGATGGCGGTGACCAGCCTGCCGAAGGAGCGGGCGAGGCCGGTGAGGGAGAACGCGAACAGCGGGGCACCGCAGCCGTCGACGCCGACCGTTTCGATCGGTTCGCAGGTGAGGTCGGCGATGGTGGCCTGGATGAGCTTTTGCAGCGGGTGGGTCGCGGCCACGTAGTCCGTGGTCGGCCAGCCGAGCTGGGCGCAGGTGCTGAGCATCGCGGCGTGCTTGCCGGAGCAGTTCATGGCGGCCCGGCGTTTCCCGGCGGCGGCCACGGCGAGCATGCTCGGCTCGTGCAGCGGGAACGCGGGCGGGCACGCCAGCGCGTCCTCGGTCAGCCCCGTGCGGGCGAGCATCGACAAAGCGCCCTCGACGTGGCCGGGTTCGCCGTTGTGCGACCCGCAACCCAGCGCGAGTTCTTCGTCGCCGATGGTGAGACCGGCGCGCAGCATCGCGACGGCCTGGAGCGGTTTGTTGGACGAGCGTGGGTAGACCGGCCGTTCGACGTCGCCCGCGGAGAACCGCACCGACCCGTCCGGGGCCGTGATCACCAGCGCGCCGCGGTGGACGCTCTCCACGAAACCGGACCGGGCGACCTCGACCAGGACGGGGTTCGTCACTCGGGTCCGCCGCGTTCGGTGTCGAGCAGATCGTCGACGGAAGCCGTGCCCTTGCGGTAACGGGTCGCGATCTCGGCGTTGATGGTGTCCATGACGCTCTGGACCTCGCGACGGTACGAGGAGACCGAAACCTCTTCGTCGGCGTACCGGTTGAGGGCGCTGACCAGCTTCTCGTCCGACAGGGTGCTCACGTCGGAAAGGTCCGTGTCGCCGATGAGTGCCTCGGCGAACCGCCGGTGCTCACCCGCCCGCGACGGCTCCAACCGCTGATGCCTGCCCGAACCCGTGGCCGGGCCGATCGCGTTGTCCGCCAGGATCGCGGCCAGCCGCTCGACGACGCTGCGCTCCCCGCCCGAACTCCGGCGCTCCTGCTCGGCCCGCACGATGTCGATACGCGCGTGCAACAGCCGCCGCAGGTACGACAGGTCGGTCTCCTCCTGCGCGGCCTCGTCACGGCGCTCGCGCAGCACGGAAAGGGGCAGCTCGCCGAGGTCGCTGAGATACCCAGGGCCGAGCACGCGGTCGATACGACGGCGACCACCGGGCCGGACTTCGATCACGCCGGTAGCTTATCGCGCTCCAGCGGAAATGTTCCGCAGGGCGCGATACCACAAGGATCTTTCGTCCTCCCGAAGACCTCCCGGCGCGCCGCTGCTCTTTCGGTTCCTTCCAGAGCGCGCCCCCCACCCGTCCCGGGGGCGGCCCCTGGTCCAGTCTACCGGGGGTGGGGGTGGAAAAGGGCTGGTCGGCGGGGTTGTCCACAGGTGGGCAGAGTTGTGGATAACCGGGGTGGACGCTGTGGACAGGGGCAAGTACGTGAAGGCCCCCTTCATTGCGATAGGCGCAATGAAGGGGGCCTTCACGTACTTCGATCGCGGGCGAAGGGCCACATCGAGCAGCGGTCGGCGACTGCCGCCGTTGCTCAAAGGTTCGAGATCCCCGGGCCTGGTGACGATGGAGGATTTGGGACGTTCAACGTCCCAAATCCTCCACCGTCGATCCCGGCACCAGCACGGACCGTCGTCCTCCTGCAGGTCACCGGCAGGGAAGGAGGCCTTCAAGGCGCAAAGCCCGAAGCCTCAGCTCCTCAGCCGTTGCGCGGCTTCCCGTCCCGGAGCCGGGGCCTCACCAGGGACGGAGTCCGGGTCGATGGCCGCCTGCACGACACGGTCCTCGGCGCCGACCAGCAGTTCGGCGCCCGGTCGCGTCGAGCGCTTGACCAGCGCGAGCGCGATCGGGCCCAGTTCGTGGTGCTGCACCACGCTGCCGACGCGGCCGACCGTCCGCTCGCCGACGACCACCGGATCCCCGGTCTCCGGCGTGATCTCCGGCGAACCGTCCAGATGCAGCAGCGCCATGTACCGCGGCGGCCGCCCGACGTTGTGGACCTTCGCGACGGTCTCTTGCCCGCGGTAGCAGCCCTTCGCCACGTGCGCGGCGGAGTCGACCCAGTTCACCTCGTGCGGGATCGTGCGGTCGTCGGTGTCGATGCCCAGCCGCGGCCGCAGCGACTCGACCCGCAGCGCGTCGAACGCCCAGCTGCCCGCGGGTCGCGCGCCCGCGTCGGTCAGCCGGCGCCACCAGGCCGCCAGGTCGGCACGAGGTACGGCGAGGTCGACGCTGTTCCGCCCGGGCCACGGCATCCGCCGCGCGAAGCCGCCGGGGATCGCGGCGACGGTGTACGCGTCCGAGCCCAGCGAAACGTCCACGGCGGCCAGGACGCGGTCCGCGTCGGGGCCGAGGACGGTCAGCAGCGCCAGTTCGCCGGAGACATCGCGGATGTCCACTTTGGACCAGAATTTCATCGCTTCGAGGTACTCGCGCAGCGGTTGCTTGCCACCGGACGGCAGCGCGCTCGACGCCACCGCGCCCCTGTCGCTGTCCAGCCACACCGTGCCGTCCGCGTGCGCGACGACCATGTGGGTGTCGACGCGGCCTTGGCTGTCCAGGACGAGCGCCTCGGTGCCGGTGCCTTCCGCGAGCCCGGTGACGTGCTGCGAGATCACCAAATGCAGCCAGGACAACCGTTCTTCCCCGGTCACGGCCAGGATCTCGCGGTGCGAACGGTCGATCACGACCACGCCGCGCGCCGCCGTCCGTTGCTCGGCGAACGGGTCTCCCCAATGCCACGGGACACCCTCTTCGGGATGCCCGTCGGGTGCCGCGATCGGTCCGGGAAGGTCGAGCAGGGGGGAGCGGTAGGGCATAAAACCCATGTTAGTGAGTACCGTGTCGGTATGCGCGTGCTTGCCTTTCTCGACGGGACCCTTGCCGACCCCGAAGCCGCTCACCTGCGGGTGGACGATCTCGGACTCCTTCGTGGGGACGGCGTGTTCGAGACCATCCTCGTAGTCGACGGGCGACCTCGCGAGCTTGGCCCGCATCTCGATCGGCTGGCCCGTTCCGCCGCCATGCTCGACCTCCCGGCGCCGGACCTCGCCGCTTGGGAACTGGCCGCGCAGACCGTCATCGACAACTGGACCGGCAGCGCCGAGATCGCGCTGAAACTGGTGTACACCAGGGGAATCGACGGCGACCCGGAAGAGAAGCCGTTCGGGTTCGCGCTCGGTGTGGAGATCGACGAGAAGGTGCAGCGCGCCCGTGTCGAAGGCGTCGCGGCGATCACCCTCGAACGCGGCATCGACCCCGGCCTCGCCGAGCGCGCGCCGTGGCTGTTGCTGGGGGCGAAGTCCATTTCCTACGGCGTCAACATGGCCGCGTTGCGCGAGGCGGGCCGCCGCGGCGCGAGCGATGTGATTTTCACCGCCGCCGACGGTTCGGTCTTCGAAGGGCCGACTTCGACGGTCGTCCTCGCGAAGGACAGGACGCTCTACACGCCGCCGGCGACCATCGGCATTCTGCCGGGGACGACGCAGGCGGCGCTGTTCCGTGGTGCCGAGCGGGCGGGCTGGTCGATCAAGGTCGAGCCGCTCCAGGTCGCGGACCTCAGCGAGGGCGATGGCCTCTTCCTCGCCTCCTCGGTCCGCAAGTTGACCAGGGTGCACACGCTCGACGGTGTCGCGCTGAGCGACTCCAGCGCGGTCCACGCCGAACTGGCCGCCGCCTACGAGAGCGAATACACGATCAGCTGAGCGGGCTGATGATCAGCAGATGCGGCAGGATCGCTTCCTCGCGGTAGGCCGCGATCTTGTGATGCCCGTCGAGGATCACCGCCGCGTCCGCGGTTTCCAGCACCACGGCCACCGGACGGTGCCCGCTCTTGATCGCCGTCCGGTAGTAGCCGACCCGCGAGACGTCGGACGGCGGCCAGTCCGCGCTCGGGGTCAGGTACCGGTCTTCGGCCAGTCGCTCGGGTCCGGTGACCTGGTACTCGCCGTCGGCGAAGAGATCGAGAAGCGGGCGGAGCGTGTCGCCGAGCGGGCGCCGCATCTGGCCGGTGGCCAGCGCGATCCGCAGCGACTGCGGCAGTTCTGGTTGGGTTGGGACGCTGTTCGTGTCGATGACACCCGTGCCACCGTCGACCTTTACCTGTTCCACATCCTCGTGGACGAGTGAAAGCGGAGAAGGGTTCCGGGACGAGCCTGCGCGAGTGCCGGGAGTGACGCCTGTCTCACCACGGCCGCCACCGGATAACCACCGGTAGTTGGATGATCCGCCAAGAATACGACCGGCAGCCCGTTCGGCGGCACCTGGATCGCACCGGTCAGCAGGCCTTCGCTCGGCAGCTCCCGCTCGGCGTAGTCGTGCTCGCGCGCCAAGGCGGTGCCGTCGAGCCGAAGGCCGACGCGGTTGGATTCCGCTGTCACCGTCCAGGTCTTCGCGAGCCCTGCCGCCAGTCCCGCGAACCAGTGAGCCCGCGGACCGGGGTCGACCGGCACGACCAGTTCCGACGGCACCACCGTGGGCAACACGACGTCGGCGCCGATCGGCACTCCGGACGGCGGACCCAGCGGGAGTCGGTCACCCGGGCGTAGCGGAGCGGGTCCGATCTCCGAGAGGACGTCGCGCGACCGGCTGCCGAGTTCGGCGTCGACCGCGATCCCGCCGGAAACCGCCAGGTAGCACCGTAATCCGGTGGCGGGTGCGCCGATCGCCACGACCTGGCCGGGAGCCAGCCGCACCGGCGCGTGCGAGCCGACGTCGCGGCCGTCCACCCTGACGGCGACGGGCGGACCGGTCACGGCGAACGTGCAGGACGTCTCCGCGCGCAGCCGCAGGCCGCCCAGCAGGCTCTCGACGCCTGCGGCGGATTCGTCGTTGCCGACGAGCCGGTTGGCCAGCTTCAGCGCCGGGGCGTCCAGCGCACCGGACGGCGGGACGCCGAGATGCGCGTATCCGGGCCTGCCGAGGTCCTGTACCAGTGCGAGCGGCCCGCTCTCGAGCACTTCGAGTGCCCTCATCCGGTGCTCCGGAACCGCACCCGGTCGCCGGGCGCCAGCAACGCGGGTTGGTCGGCGCGCGGGTCGAAAAGGACGGTCCGGGTGTGGCCGATCAGCCGCCAGCCACCGGGCGAGACGCGCGGATACACCCCGGTGAACTCGCCCGCGATCCCGACCGAACCCGGCGGCACCCTGGTGCGCGGAGTCGACAGCCTCGGCTGTCGGAGTGGTTCGGGAAGTCCTGTCAGGTAACCGAAACCGGGGGCGAATCCGGTGAAGGCCACGGTGTAGACGGCATCGGTGTGCAACCGTACGACGTCCTTTGTGGACACTCCGGCGTCCTGTGCGACGAGTTCGAGATCTTCGCCGTCGTAGGTGACGTCGAGGGTGATCTCGCGGAATTCGCCCTCGGGTGGATGTTCGAGATCGGCGCCGGACAGGAGTTCACGGACGGCCGCGAGGGCGCCCGAGCCCGGGGCTTCCACCACGAGCAGGCTGCGGGCGCCGGGAACGAGTTCGGCGACGCCGTCCGGGCGCGCGGCCGCGATCGTGGCGTGCGCCGCGATCGCCTGGGTCAGTGAATCGCAGTCGAGCAGGGCGGCGTGCTCACCGTAGGCCCGCCACCGCACGGGAAACGGTCAGCCCACCACGCGACGCAGCAGCGCCGACGTGTGCGGCTGCAGGTCCTGGCCCATCATGGCGCGTTCCTCGACGTACCCGAGGTCGCCGTTGTTGACGATGCCGTAGAGGCGCTGCGACGCCGTGACGTCCTTGGCCGACGACGTGCGGACGACGGCGTCGGTGCCCAGCTCCCAAGCCGGAACCGCGGCCTTGCCGCGCGGCTTGCCGTAGAAGAGTTCCACGATGCCGGTGTTGTGGGTCAGCAGCAGCTCGATCGTGTCGTCGGCCTGCGGACGCCAGAAGCCGGACTCCCGCGCGGCGGGACGGATGACGTTGCCGTCTTCGTCGAGCAGCCAGGCACGGGCCTCGTGCGTGAGGAAGGGACGGCCGTCGTGCGCGATGGTCAGCTGCATGCCGAACCGGTACGGGCCGTCGATGGTCGGGTAGTCGACCTCGCCTTCGCCGCGCCAAACGCCGACGAGCGGCAAGAGCGCCAGGCAGGCGTCATTGAGGTTCGGTCCCTCGCGCAGGTTCGCCGTGTCGCCCGGGACGGGCATGTCGTCGAACTGGGGGAGGTTGCGCTCGCGAGTGTTCTCCGCGCGCTTCTCCGCGGCCTGGATGGCCTCGTCGCCACTAGCCGTCATGGGTCAGCGCTGGTCGGCGTACAGCCGGTAGACGACGTACACGGCGAACCACGTGATCGCGACGCCGGCGAGCACCAGCAAGGTCGTAAACAGGATCTCCACGCCACGCACTTTAGTCGCTACCTGCCCGGACAGGCCTGCCGAGGTCGCGTGGCCGTGCCCACACGTGCCCGCAAGTACGTGAAGGCCCCCTTCACTGCGCTAGACGCAATGAAGGGGGCCTTCACGTACTTGTTCGTCAGGCGACCGAAATGGCCAACTGGTGGACGCCGGGTCCCTGAGCCGTGACGGAGGCTTCGCCGTTGCCGGAGCGGTGCAGCGCGCGCACCGTCCAGTCGCCGGGAGCCGCGTAGAAGCGGAAGTCGCCGTCAGCCGACGAGACCACCTCGCCGGTGAAGTCGCCGCCGCCGTCCAGCAACCGGACGAAGGCGCCGCCGACGGGCCCTTCCGCGCCGGTCACCTTGCCTGCCAGCACGACCTGGCCACGTGTGTCGTAATCGGCGGGCGTGGCCTCCTGGACCGGCGCGCCGCAGCTGTCGTCTGCCGCCATCATTTCGCTCCCAACTCGACCGGCACGCCGACGAGCGAGCCGTATTCCGTCCACGAACCGTCGTAGTTCTTCACCTGGTCGTAGCCGAGGAGCTCGTGCAGCGCGAACCACGCGATGGACGAACGCTCACCGATCCGGCAGTACGCGATCGTGGACTTCGACTCGTCGAGGCCCTCGTCGGAGTACAGCTCCTTGATCTCTTCCTCGGTCTTGAAAGTGCCGTCCTCGTTGGCGACCTTCGCCCACGGGACGTTCAGCGCGCCCGGGATGTGGCCGGGGACCTGGGACTGCTCCTGCGGCAGGTGCGCCGGGGCGAGCAGCTTGCCGGAGAACTCGTCGGGCGAACGCACGTCGACGAAGTTGCTGCTGCCGATCTCGGAGACGACCTCGTCGCGGAACGCGCGGATCGAGAGGTCCTGCTCCTTGGCCTGGTACTCGGTCGGCTCGCGCTTGACCTCTTCCGAGCTCAGCTCACGGCCGTCGAGCTCCCACTTCTTGCGGCCGCCGTCGAGCAGCTGCACGTTCTCGTGGCCGTAGAGCTTGAAGTACCAGTAGGCGTACGCGGCGAACCAGTTGTTGTTGCCGCCGTAGAGGACGACGCGGTCGTCGTTCGAGATGCCCTTCTCGGACAGCAGCTTCTCGAAGCCCTCCTTGTTGACGAAGTCGCGGCGGACGCCGTCCTGCAGGTCCTTGCGCCAGTCGAACTTCACCGCACCGCGGATGTGTCCGTTGTCGTACGCGGTCGTGTCCTCGTCGACCTCGATGAACACGACACCGGGGGTGTCCAGGTTCTCCTCGGCCCACTGGGTGGTGACCAGGACGTCTTCACGGCTCATGGAGCTGACTCTCTTTCTGGGTTAGGACGCGCGAGGGCTGGGACTGAAACGCTTGATGAGCAGGTACATCTCGCAACCGAGACAGAAGTTGAACGCCGCGTTGAGGAAGGCCGCCAGCAGCGCGAACGCCGTCGCGACGAACCCGAGCGCGGTGAGGCCGGTGGCGAAGCCGACGGTTCCGACGACCGCGAACACGAAACCGACCGCTTGGGCGAACCGCAGCGGGGCGGCGTCTTCGCGTTCGGACGTCGGGCCGAGGCGCGGCGCGACCAGGTAGCGATAGACCAGGGAGTACGGCGCCGGCTTCAGTCCGATGAAGGCACCGATCGCGAACACCACCGCCTGCGCCGCGAGCAGTGGCCACCACTGGGTGATGAGCACGACCGCGAGCACGATCGTCGTCAGGATGGCGGCGAAACGCGGACCACGGGGGTCGACGGCCGGTCCTGCGGACATGGTTCCTCCTGCACGAGCGACGGAAGAGGTGCGTGCCCGAGAGGGCGCGCAGGCATGAAGGCGTGATTCAGCGAATACCGGGCCGAGCCGGACACAGGCTGCTGCGAACGCGGCACAGATCCACTGCGCGGCGCTGGGTCAGCAAGGTTCGGGGCAGCCTGTTCACGGGCACGAGGGTACGCAGAGCTCCCTCAGGTTGGGAACCGTGTTCACACCTTGGGACGCTTCCCGAAATTCGGGATCAGACGCTCGCCAGGTGGGGCTTCAGGACTTCGAGAAGCTCCTGACCTCGGGGAACGCCGCCGACGCGGAAGACCTCCCTGCCGTCCGGCGTCAAGGCCAGCGTCGTCGGAGTCCGCAATACCGAAAGCGCCTTGGCGACTTCCGGGGTTTCGGTGACGTCGAGATCGACGTGGGTCAGCCCGTCGGTCTTCTCCGCGAGTGCCGACAGGATCGCGCGGGTGTGGCGGCACGGCGCGCAGAACGTCGTCGAGATCTGGACCAGGGTGACGCCTTCGGGTGCGAGGGCAGCCGAGACGCGCTCCGGCAGCGTGGCCGCGTCAGAGGCCTTCGCGGCCCTGATGCGTCCGTTGCGCGCCTGCAGCAGCGCCCCGACGGCGCCGCCGAGCACGAGTACGCCCAGCAGCACCCAAACCCCGGTCATTCGATCACTCCCGCGTCAAAATCAACCCTGCGGCTTCGCTCCGCTGAAGGCGACGTTCTTGCCCTCGCCCTTGATGGTCACCGAGCCGCTGTTCACACGCACCGAGGTCGGGGTCACCGAGAACGGCAGCGCGCCGGTGTCGATGGTCGCGTTGAAGTTCGGCAGCAGCGCGTCCTGCACCGCTTGGGGAACGACGGTGGTCTCCTTGTCATTCCCGAACTGCAGCCGCTTCGGCTCCAGCCGGATCTTCTGCCCGTCCAGTTCGATCATCGCGAAGCAGAAGATCTCCACCTTCTGACCGGCGATCTGCACGTTGCCCGACACCCGGATCCCGGCACTGGCGGAATCCACCGGCTCACCGTTCTCGTTCGTGGTCGTCGTGGGTTTGGTCTCGCCTTGCCCGCTGTCGCCGTTGCGGACGTAGTCCTCGGTGACCGGCTCGATCTTCAGGTTCTCGATCTTGTCCAGCGGCGCCTGCCGCGCGATGTCCGCGGCCTTGATCGTCACCTCGCCCTTGAGCGTGCCGACGACGATCGACTTGGTGTTGCCCGAGATCAGGTCCGAAAGCGGTGCCGTGACGTCGCTCAGGTCCGCGTTGAAGTCCACGTCACGCAGCTTCGGCGGAACGGGGACGCCCTGCGCGTTGATGGTGATGTGACTGTAGTCACCG
The DNA here is from genome assembly GCF_055598845.1 of Amycolatopsis sp. NPDC039088. Taxonomy (NCBI): domain Bacteria; kingdom Bacillati; phylum Actinomycetota; class Actinomycetes; order Pseudonocardiales; family Pseudonocardiaceae; genus Amycolatopsis; species Amycolatopsis sp. NPDC039088. The sequence continues at coordinate 60,114 of NZ_JBVKAE010000005.1, forward strand.
GCGACGGCCTGGGTCAGGAACGGAAAACCGTGCACCGTGACCGCCGGATCGTTGGTCACGCCCAGCTGTTCGCGGGCCTTCTGGGAGATCGTGTGCTCGGCGAACGCCGCCGCCCCGAAATCGGCTCCGACCAGCAAGACCACCAGTACCGCGAGGGCGATGAGCCAGCCCCGGCCACGGCGCTTTCCTCGCTTGGCGGACCGGCCGGAAGACGGTCGGTCGTCACGCGCCACGGGCCTGCTCACCATCGCGTCGAATCTCCTTCTGGTTGTCCTTTGTGCAGGTGTGATCGATCCAGCACGGGGTAGGTGTCCGGCTGTTCACCCGCTATTCTCACTAAGCACCGGCTGTAGCCACGTTCGAGGCGACTACGAGTGAAGGCGGTGCGGCGATGAGCCTGGACCTTCTGGTACTGACTGCGGAAGCAGATGCCACTGCGGTTCTGCCCGCCCTGGATCTGCTGCCCCACACCGTACGCGTCCGTCCACCCGAGGTGACCGCGCTGCTCGACGCCGGCCACCGGGATGTCATCGTGCTCGACGCCCGCAGTGATCTCGCCTCCGCGAAGAGCCTTTGTCGCCTGCTCAAGGGCGCCGGAGAGGACGAGGCTTCCACGCCGATCATCGCCGTCGTCGGTGAAGGCGGCCTTGTCGCGGTCAGCGCGGAATGGCGCACCGACGACATCCTGCTCCCGACGGCCGGTCCCGCCGAGGTCGACGCCCGGCTGCGGCTGGTCACCACTCGCGACGGCGGCGCCGCCCAGGTCGACGCCGAGCTTCGCGTCGGCGAGCTGGTCATCGACGAGGCGACGTACACCGCGAAGCTCCGTAAGCGCACTCTCGAGCTCACCTACAAGGAGTTCGAACTCCTCAAGTACCTCGCGCAGCACGCCGGCCGGGTGTTCACCCGCGCCCAGCTGCTGCAGGAGGTCTGGGGTTACGACTTCTTCGGCGGCACGCGCACGGTCGACGTCCACGTGCGGCGCCTGCGCGCGAAGCTGGGCCCGGAGCACGAGCAGATGATCGGGACCGTGCGCAACGTCGGCTACAAGTTCGAGCGGCCCGCCAAGGGTTCGGTGGCCAAGCAGCAGGCCATCGCCCCGGACGCGAGCGTCTACGAACCGACCGAGCTTTCCTCGCACTGATTCCCCTTCTCTCCTGCCTGACAAGACGTCCGGGCGGGGACGGGGTTCCCGGGTAGGGTCGGTTTCATGCTCGATCTGCAGTGGACCGGTGAACCGGAAACGGAAGACGTCCGCCGCTTCCTCCTCGCCGTGCGCGAGGCCGACGGCAAGCCGGAGGACACCGGTTTCGCCGGTGGGCGACATCTACTGGGGCGCCTCGAGGGCGAGCTGGTCGCGTACGCGCACCTGAACACCGAAGGCGACTTGCACGGCAACCAGGTCGCCGAGCTGTTCGTGCACCCTGAGCATCGTCGCGCTGGTCATGGCAGAACACTGGTCAAGGCGCTTGTCGAGCACGTCGACGGGAAGCCGTTGCGGGTCTGGGCGCACGGGGACCACCCCGGCGCCGTCCACCTCGCCGGTACCGAGGGCTTCGAACGGGCCAGGGAACTGCTGATCCTGCACGCCGACGCCGAGACGGCCGATTGGCCGGAACCCGTGACGCGCGAAGGGATCACGCTGCGCACGTTCGTCCCCGGCCAGGACGAGGAGGCGATGGTCCGCGTCAACGCGCGCGCCTTCGACTGGCATCCCGAGCAGGGCGCACTGACCGCCGGCGAGGTCCGCGCGACCGAGACCGAAGCCTGGTTCGACCCTGAGGGCTTCTTCCTCGCCGAGGAGAACGGCCAGGTCATCGGCTTCCACTGGACGAAGGTCCACGAGGCGGTTCCGGGCCGATTCGGCGGCGAGCCCGTCGGCGAGGTCTACGTCGTCGGCATCGATCCGGACGCGCAGGGCGGCGGCCTCGGCAAGGCGCTCACGCTCGCCGGATTGCGGTATCTCCGCGATCGCGGGCTTGGCCAGGTGATCTTGTACGTCGAGGGCGACAACGCCCCCGCGCTCACCGTTTATTCGAAGCTCGGCTTCACCCGGTACGAGGTCGACGTTCAATACGCTCGGTAATCAGGTTCACACGTCTGGTCCTTGACCGGTCACGGAGAGCAAACGCGCAGGTCACGCGCGGGACACGGGCCACTTTCGGAGTAGTCACGCTGCTCACATCGGGCGCCTTGTTCACCTTTCGTTCACCCTTTGACGGTCACCTGTCCACTGTGAGTGCCTAATGTCCGGGTCCGGCAGGAACGTTCCCGTTCCACCGATCCGGCGAAAGTCTCCCAGTGGAGGAAATGCAGTGAAGATCATGCGGCCCGCGGGCGCGATCGGCATCGTGGCTAGCGCCGCCCTCGTGCTCGGTGCCTGTGGATCCGACCCGGCGGCGACGAAGCCCGGTGGCACCGGTGCCCAGGCCGCGCCGAGCGGCACGGCCGACGTCCAGTGCGGTGGCAAGAGCCCGCTTTCGGCCGAGGGTTCGTCCGCGCAGAAGACCGCCATCGACATCTTCGTGCAGGCCTACGCCGCCAAGTGCTCCGGCCAGAAGGTGAACTACAACCCGAGCGGTTCGGGCGCCGGTGTCAAGCAGTTCAACGGCAACCAGGTCGACTTCGCCGGTTCCGACTCGCCGCTCAAGGACGGCGAAGAGGCCGAGAAGGCGAAGGCCCGCTGCGGCGCCGACGCGTGGAACCTGCCGCTCGTGATCGGCCCGGTCGCGGTCGCCTACAAGCTCGAAGGCGTCGACAAGCTCACCCTGACCCCCGAGGTCACCGCCAAGATCTTCAACGGCGGCATCACCAAGTGGAACGACCCGGCCATCAAGGCGGTCAAGGGCAACGAGAGCGTCAACCTGCCGGACAAGGCCATCCAGGTCATCTCCCGCACCGACGAGTCGGGCACCACCGACAACTTCCAGAAGTACCTGAAGGTCGCGTCCAAGGGCGCCTGGACCCAGGGTGACGGCAAGAAGTTCAACGGCGGTGTCGGCAACGGCGCGGAGAAGTCCAACGGTGTCGCCAACGCGGTGAAGTCCACCGACGGCGCGATCACCTACGTCGAGGCCTCCTTCGCGAAGGACGGCCTCAAGTCCGCGCTGATCGACAGCGGCTCCGGCGGTGTCGAGCTGACGGCGGCGAACGTCGCCAAGGCTCTCGACGCGGCGAAGTTCAAGAAGGAGGGCACCAACGACCTCGCGCTGGACCTGGACTCGATCTACTCCAGCAACGTCGCCGGTGCCTACCCGGTCATCCTCGCCACCTACGAGATCGCCTGCTCGAAGTACGCCGACGCCGAGGTGGGCAAGGCCGTCAAGGCGTTCCTGACCGTCGCCGCCACGGACGGCCAGAAGCCGCTCGCGGACAAGGGTTACGTGCCGATCCCGCAGAGCCTGCAGGACAAGGTCCTGACCGCTGTCAAGGCCATCGCCTGACCCTGTTGCCAACCCCCAGGTTGACGAGTAAAGACAGGCTGGACAGAAGTAGTCGATGAGCGATTCGTCTTCGACCAGAACGCCCACCGGCGACCCCGGTGGGCGTTCTGCCGTCCGCGAGACCGTCCCGGAGGACCCGATTTCGCCGCAATCCGCCGCGTCACCGCCCGAGAAGTCCTCGGTGCCCCTCGCGAATCCCAAGTCCAGGACGGTGCGGCCCGGTGACCGCATCTTCCAGATCCTGACCACCGGAGCCGGCGTCTTCGTCGTCGCGCTGATCGGCCTGATCGGATTGTTCCTGCTGGTGCGCGCCATTCCGGCGCTGCAGGCGGACAACGTGAGCTTCCTGACCAGCCAGGTCTGGCAGACCGATCCGGGCGACATGCGGTTCGGCATCATGGGCCTGCTGCTGGTCACGGTCTATTCCGCGCTGCTCGCGCTGATCATCGCGATGCCGATCTCGCTCGGTATCGCCCTCTTCCTCACCCAATACGCGCCGAAGCGGCTGGCACGCCCCTTCGCCTACGTGATCGACCTGCTCGCCGCGGTCCCCTCGATCATCTACGGCCTGTGGGGCCTGATGGTCTTCGCGCCGACGATCGAGCCCTTTTCCCAGTGGGTCAACGACACCTTCTCGTGGATCCCGATCTTCGCGGCGGGCAACGTCTCGCCGGACATGCGCGGCACGATCTTCACCGCGGGCATCGTGCTCGCCGTGATGATCCTGCCGATCATCACCTCGTTGTCCCGTGAGGTGTTCGAGCGGACCCCGACCCCCCACATCGAAGGCGCGCTGGCGCTGGGCGCCACGCGCTGGGAAGTCATCCGCACCACGGTGCTGCCGTTCGGCAAGGCGGGCTACATCGGCGCGTCGATGCTCGGCCTCGGCCGCGCGCTCGGCGAGACGATCGCGCTCGCGATCATCCTGACCGGCGTCGTGGGCCGCGAGTTCACCTGGAGCCTCTTCGACGGCGGTGCCACGTTCGCCTCGAAGATCGCGGCGGACTACGCGGAACTCAACAACGAGATCTCGGCGGGCGCGTACATCGCGGCGGGCCTGGTGCTGTTCGTGCTGACGTTCGCCGTCAACTTCCTCGCGCGATCCATCCTCGCCAAGAAGGGGGACTGAGCATGTCCACCACGCTCGAGAAGACCCCTGCTCTCACCCCGGCCTTCCAGCAGGTCAGCCTGGCGAGGAAGAGCAAGAACGCGCTCGCGACGGTCCTGATCTGGCTGTCGTTCCTGATCGCCGTCGTGCCACTGGTGTGGCTGCTCGCGACGGTGGTCATCAACGGAGTCAAGCGGATCCCGTACAGCAACTGGTGGACCGAGGACTTCGGTTCGGTGCTGTCCGACGAGGTCGGCGGCGGCGTGCTGCACGCGGTCATCGGTTCGGTGCTGCAGGGCCTGGTGTGCGCGATCATCGCCGTGCCGATCGGCCTGCTGGTCGCGATCTACCTGGTCGAGTACGGCCGCGGCAGGCTCGCGAAGACCACGACGTTCATGGTCGACATCCTTTCCGGTGTCCCCTCGATCGTCGCGGCGTTGTTCATCTACGCGCTGTGGATCACCACGCTCGGCCTCCCCCGCAGCGGTTTCGCGGTGTCGCTCGCCTTGGTGCTGCTGATGATCCCGGTGGTCGTCCGCTCGTCCGAGGAGATGCTGCGGATCGTTCCGGACGACCTGCGCGAGGCCTCGTACGCGCTCGGTGTGCCGAAGTGGAAGACGATCATGAAGATCGTCCTGCCGACCGCGCTGTCCGGCATCGTCGGCGGCGTGATGATGGCGCTCGCCCGGGTCATGGGCGAGACCGCGCCGCTGCTGGTCCTCGTCGGCTATTCGGCCTACGTGAACTGGGACATCTTCGGTGGCGAGCAGGCCGCACTGCCGCTCCTGATGAACAACGAACGGGTCAGCAACCCGTTCAACGAGGGGACCGTCGCGTTCGACCGGATCTGGGGAGCCGCGCTCACCCTGGTGCTGATCATCGCGATCGTGAACCTCCTCGCCATGCTCTTTGCCCGTCTTGTCGCCCCGAAGAAGAAGTGAGCTGTTTGAGATGGCCAAACGAATCGACGTCAAGGACGTGGACATCTACTACGGCAAGTTCCACGCCGTGGACGGCGTCACCCTCTCGGTGCCGCCTCGGAACGTCACCGCCTTCATCGGCCCTTCCGGTTGCGGCAAGTCGACGGTGCTTCGCACGCTGAACCGCATGCACGAGGTCATCCCCGGCGCCCGCGTCGAGGGTGAAGTGCTGCTCGACGGCGAGGACATCTACGGCGCCGGCGTCGACCCGGTGCAGGTCCGCCGCACCATCGGCATGGTCTTCCAGCGGCCCAACCCGTTCCCGACGATGTCCATCCGGGACAACGTCGTGGCTGGCCTCCGCCTCGGCGGCACCAAGGGCAAGAAGGAACTCGACGAGGTCGCCGAGCGCGCGCTGCGCGGCGCGAACCTGTGGAACGAGGTCAAGGACCGGCTGAACCGGCCGGGCGGTGGCCTCTCCGGTGGTCAGCAGCAGCGGCTCTGCATCGCGCGGGCGATCGCCGTGCGGCCCGACGTGCTGCTGATGGACGAACCGTGCTCCGCGCTCGACCCGATCTCGACGCTGGCCATCGAGGACCTGATCGGTGAGCTCAAGAAGGAGTACACGATCGTCATCGTGACGCACAACATGCAGCAGGCGGCGCGGGTCTCGGACCAGACCGCGTTCTTCAACCTGGCTGGCGTCGGCCAGCCGGGTCGTCTGGTGGAGCTGAACGACACCGAGAAGATCTTCTCGAACCCGGACGAGAAGGCGACCGAGGACTACATCTCGGGCCGGTTTGGCTGAGCCTCCCTTTTGCGTGTGAAGGCCCCCTTCCCCTCGGGTCAGCCGAGGGGAAGGGGGCCTTCACACGCTTGGGGATCTTTCGCGTTTAGTCCTCTAAATGCGGTCCTTGCGTGTGCAACTACCGCATTCAGAGGACTAAACGCAGGGAAATCAGAGTTCGTCCGGGCCGTAGCCGGGCATCTTGCCGGTCACCACGAAGATCATCCGGCGCGCGACCGAGACTGCGTGGTCGGCGAAGCGCTCGTAGAAGCGGCCCAGCAAAGTGACGTCCACGGCCGCGGCGACGCCGTGGTCCCAGTCCCGGTCCATGATGACCGTGAACAGGTGCTTGTGGATCTCGTCGACCTCGTCGTCGTCCGACTCGATCGTGCGGGCGGCTTCGACGTCCTTGGACTTGATGACCTGCTCGGCCTGCCTGGCCAGCTTGACGGCCACCTCGCCCATCTTGGCGAAGTCGCCCCGCACGGCCTCGGGCAGCACGGGGTCGGGGTGACGGCGGCGCGCGGCCTTGGCCACGTGCAGCGCCAGATCGCCCATTCGCTCCAGGCTTTCCGCCGCGTGGATCGCGGCGAGGACGGTCCGCAGGTCGGTCGCGACGGGCGCCTGCAGGGCCAGCAGCGCGTACGCCTGCTCCTCGCATTCAGCGCGCGCGTCGTCGACCTTCGCGTCGTCGCTGATCACCTGCTCGGCGAGTCCGAGATCGACCTCGAGCAATGCCCTGGTCGCACGCTCCATCGCGTCGGCGACCTGGAGCGACATGCCCGCTAGGTTCTCGGCGAGCTGTTCGAGTTCGACATGGTAAGCCTCACGCATGGCCCAACCCTACGGGGAAGAGAGGCCAAAAGCCGCATCGCAGAGTGAACCTGACGTGAACCCGGACTAACGAATGATCCCTCGGCGGATCTTCAGCCTGAGCTGCTGCTCTTCTTGGCGCCGCCGGACTTGGCGGAACTCGTCGGAGCGGACGCCGTGCTGCTCGCCGGGGGTTCGGGGGACTTCTCTTCCAGCGGCGTGTTGTTGATCAGCGCCTCGAAGAGGGCCTTCGACTTGCTTTGCAGCAACACCTCGTTGCCGCGGTTGTTGGCCTCGCCGGTGGTGGGCACGGTGAGGAACTTGACCTTGCCCGAGTCCAGCCCGCGCATCGACTTGGCCAGCGTCATCATCTGCTTGATGCCGAGGTTCTCGCCGAAGGTGGCCTTGGCGAACGCGTCGATGAAACCGCTCAGCTTGCCGGTGTCCAGGATGACGTCCTTGGACATCACGGTCTTCAGCAGCGCGCCGAGGAAGGCCTGCTGCCGCTTGATCCGGCCGTAGTCCGACGTCGGGTCGCCCTTGACGTGTCGCGCCCGTACGTAGTTCAGCGCCTGGTCGCCCGAGATCCGGACCTCGCCCGCCTGCGGGATGACCATGCCGAGCGTCGTGTCGTCGATCGGCTTCTCGTTGTACACGGTGACGCCCTGCACGGCGTCGACCATGGACTTGAAGCCGTTGAAGTCGATGCCGACGAAGTGGTTGATCTTCATGCCGGTGATCTGCTGGACGACCTTCGTGACGCACTGCGGGCCACCGACCGCGTAGGCGGTGTTCAGCTTCGCGATCTTCTGCGCCGGCGAGGTCTGGTCCGAGTACGACGAAGTCGCCGGGTCCCAGCGCTTGCATTCGGGGCGGTTGACCTCGAGGTCACGCGGGAACGACACCATCACGACGCGCTGCCGGTCGGCCGGGATGTGCGCGATCATGACCGTGTCCGAACGCGCACCCGGAGTGCCGTCCGTGTCACCGACACCGTCCTCGGCCGCCGCGCCGTCGCGGGTGTCGGAACCGACCATCAGGAAGTTCTCGTCGCCGGTCTGGCCGGCGGCGTCCTGGATGTCGGCCGAGTCCTCGTCGAGCGAGGCGACGGTGTTGAACTTCGCGTCGAACCAGGTCTGCGCACCCCACGCGGAGCCGATGGAGAGGAACACGAGCGCGGCGACCACGGCCGCCGCGATCCGGCCCGCCTTGGCGCTCTGCTTGGTCTTGCGTTCCTTCTTCTCCTGCAGGCGGGTCTGCGGCGCCTGCTCGGCTTCGGCAGGGTCGCTGTCGGTGGTCGTGACCACGCGCTGCAGTGCCGTACGGGTCTGCTCCAGCAGGGCTGCCGGGCGGGAAGCGAGCCGTTCACGCCGCTCGCGCTTCTTGGCCTCTTCGGCTTCGAGTTCGTCGTGCGCGGCGGAGAACCGGGCGAGCGTGTGGTCGATCTTGCGCTTGACGATCGTCGCGTCGTCGATCGCCTCGAGTTCGTCGGTCATCGTGAGCCGGTCCATTTCGGACCGGTCCGGAACGTCACCGGAAATCGACTGCGGGACGGGCGGAAGCGGGACCGGTGCCTGCTGGATCGGCCGCTGCGGCGGGCGGCGGGGACGGCGGGGCGGCGACGGCGCCGCGGGCTGCTGCTGCGCGCCCGGGTTCACCACCGGCGGACGGCGCTGCGTCGGTGCTTCAGGGCTCGGCGCGGCCTGCGGGGTGCGGCGCGGCAGACGTGCGCGAGGCGGACGCGGCGTCTCACCGGCGTGCGGGTTTCGTGGCGGTACCGGTGCTTGCGGCGTCACAGCCTGGGCCTGCGGCGCGACGGGGCGGGCCGCGCGGGGCGCCGACGCCGGGTTTTCGGCCGGGGTGGCCGGACGCGGACGTCGAGGTGCGGGTGGTTCCACCTTCGCGGCGTGCGAACCGGGTCTCGGAGGCTCCGGCGTCGGTTCGGCCTGCCGGAGGCGACGCGGAGCCGGTGCCTCGGCTTCGGGGTCGAAGATCGGCCGTTCACCCGTATGACGTGCGACGACGTCGGAAACGCTGATCCCGCCGTGGGTCTCCATCGAGCGGCGGCGGCCGCGCTGCCCGCGTGCACCGGCGCTGCTGTCGATGGTGCTGTGGCGACCGGTCCCCGGGTTGTGGTGCTCGTCGGGCACTCGGTCTCCTTTCACAACGGGCGTCGAAGCTCTTTCGTTATCGTACGGACACCTCAGGTTCGTGACGACAACCATCCCGGAATTTTCTGCACACAAGGTACCGAGAAGCGCCGAACGGTCCATGCGATCGGGTGAGCGGTCCTGGTTAAAGTATCGTTAAAAGGGGCGATACCGTTACGCAGAGTGTGCCATTGCCCGAGTGAGTGGCTAGGCCCCCGCGGACTCCGCCGAGTTCATCGAACGGGGAATCGTCCGTGACGATTCGTTATCGTGATACGCCACTTTGTTACGGCCTGCCCGTTTCGCCATATACAACAAAGCGTCGGCGCGGCGCAACTGTCGTTCCGGTTCCGCCGTTTCCCGCGCGCGGCCCGGTTCCGCGCGGTTTTCGTGTGCGAGTCCCACGCTGATCGTCACCGAGAGGCCGGGCCGGATTCGCGCCCACGGATGGCGGGCCACCCGGATCCGGGCGGTGTCGGCGATGCGCACCGCGCGGGCGGCGTCGACGTCCGGCAGGACGAGCGCGAACTCCTCGCCGCCGTAGCGGGCGCAGAACGCCTCCGGCGGAAGTCCTTGCTGCAGCAGGTCGGCCACTTCGCGCAGGACCCGGTCGCCGACCAGATGCCCGAACGTGTCGTTGACCTCTTTGAACAGGTCGAGGTCGACCAAGGCGATCGCCATCCCGGGCGGGCCGTGGTGTTCGACGGCCGCTCCGTGCAGCCATTGGTCGAGGTAGCGCCGGTTGTAGCTGGACGTCAGGGTGTCCCGCAGGCTGCCGGCGCGGGCGAGGTCGAAGGCGGACCTGAGATGGTGGTAGGCGCGCCGCCAGTCGCCCTGGGTGGCGAGCACTCCGGCGATCGATTCGTGGATGCTGAGCAGATCCGTACCCGGCGCGCCCGGGGGGAGCGCGGCCTCGTCATCGGCTACCACGCTCACCTCCGCCACGAATTGGTTTTCGTCGTACAGGAGGGATCTCTTGAGGTATCGGTACGGGCCAAAGTGAATATCGCTCAAGTGGACGACGGTTCGGCACCATTGTCACGCACCGAAGTACCGTTCCGTAAGGACGAAAACGGCTCGACGTCTTTGAGCTGGGAAAACTGATCCTTTGCCCAGTAACTCACGTCAGTCCCATCGTCATTCAGCAACAGTGCGTAATCATTCCAGCTCAGCCAACGCCAGTCGCCGACCTCGTCCGGATGCGGCTCCGGGTCTTCGTCGACCCAGGCGACGAAGACCGGGCAGAACTCGTTCTCGACCACTCCCTCGAACGGCGGCGTCCGGTAGCGGTACTTCGGGAGGACGCAACGGAGCTCGTCCAAACGGGGCAGTCCCAGTTCGAAGGCGGCGCGGCGGCGGACGGCCTCCTCGATCGGCTCACCCGGTGCGGGATGGCCGCAGACACTGTTGGTCCAGACCCGCGGCCACACCTTCTTCGACGCGGCACGGCTGGTGATCAGCAGGGCCTGGTCGCTGCGGCGCAACAGATAGCAGGAGAACGCCAGGTGTAGCCGGGTGTGCTCGTGGTGGGCGGACAGCTTGGGCGCGGTTTCGCCGGTCGGTTCGCCGTCCTCGGTCACGTAGACGATGCGTTCGGTGTCCACTTCGGTCGTGTTGTTCACCGGGCCCACTGAACCACTCGGCTCGCTGTAACCGGTACCGCGACCAGAGTTACCCCTGTTAGTGGGACGAGAGGTGCTCCACGAGCAAAGAAGTGACGGCCTCCGGCGCCTCTTCCACCACCCAGTGGGAGGCGTCCTCGATCATCTCGAAGCGGTACGGGCCGGTGACGCGGTTCGCGGTGTCGAGCGCGGCCGTCGAACCGAAGGCGGCGTCCTCGGTGCTCCAGATGTAGAGCGTCGGTACCTCGATCGGGCCGATCTTCCCGTCGGGACGGCCGGCGCGGTACCAGTTGAGCGCGGCCGTCAGCGCGCCCGGTTCGGACAGTCGCCGGACGTACTCGTCGACCTTGGTCGGCGGTACCTTCCAGTCGAAGATGCGGCGCAGCGCGTCGGCGTTGTTCTCGAGCATCCGGCGTTCCGTGACGCGGGTCTGCCGCCATTCGGTCATGTACCCCGAACGGAGATGCTGGTCCTCGTCGGTCTTCATGGCCTCCGCCAGCGCCGCCGGGTGCGGCGTCGAAATGACGGCGAGACTGCGGAGCCTGCCGGGCCGCGCGTCGGCCGTCCACCACGCCACCGCGCCGCCCCAGTCGTGTCCGACGAGGTCGAATTCCTTCCACCCCAAGCGATCCGCGATCGCGATGACGTCACCGACGAGATAGTCGATGTTGTATTCGGACGCCTGTTCCGGCCGGACGTCCGGCGAGTAGCCACGCTGATCCGGTGCCACCGCGCGATATCCGAGTACGCCGAGGGTCGCGACCTGGTGCTCCCATTCCACCGCGGCCTCGGGAAACCCGTGCAGCAACAGGACGGGGCGGCCGTCTTCGGGACCTGCCGCGATGGCGTCGAAGGAACCGGCGTCGGTGGGGATGGTCAGCTGCTCGATCACGACGCCGACTTTACGGCCTTCCGTTTCAGGTGCGCGGCAAGGCATTGACGACGAGTGTCACTTGATCGTCTAATGAGCGCCGCGGCTGATCTCCGGCCGCACTGGGGAAACTGGGGTAACACATGTCGAAGAGTTGGAGGCGCCGGCTCATCGTCGGCGCCGCTTCCGTCGCGCTCTCGGGTGGAATCGGTGTCACCGCGGTGAATGGAAATTCGCCTACAAGACCAGGGGCACCTGAGTCGTGAACGAAGGCGCTCCCGCCGGACAGTCCGGCGGGAGCGTTTTTCGTCTCAGCCGCCGGAGTGCATGTCCTCGGCTTCGGGGACGCAGTCGTCGTCCGGGTCGTCGAGCCAGCCGTGCGGCAGCGTGACCTTGCCCGGCGAACCCTGCCGCCCACGCGGTCCGGTGGCGGCGCTGGGGAACGGGGCGTCGTGGTCGAGTTTGGCGATGAGGTCGTCGAGCTCGTCCATACTGGACAGCATCGCGAAACCGCGGCGCAGTTCGGAGCCGACCGGGAAACCCATGAAGTACCAGGCCATGTGTTTGCGAATGTCGCGCATGGCCTTGTCGTGACCGTCGTGCTCGACGAGCAGTTCCGTGTGGCGGCGCAGAACCTTCGCGACCTCGCCGAGATTCGGCGGCGTGGGCTGCGGGCGCCCGGCGAAGGCGGCTTCCAGTTCACCGAACAGCCACGGCCTGCCCAGGCAACCACGTCCGACCACGACGCCGTCGCAACCGGTCTCGTCGACCATGCGCAGTGCGTCCTCCGCGGAGAAGATGTCACCGTTGCCGAGCACCGGGATGCTGGTGACGGCTTCCTTGAGGGCGGCGATCTTCGTCCAGTCGGCCTGGCCGGAGTACCGCTGTGCGGCGGTGCGCGCGTGCAGGCTGACCGCCGCCGCGCCCTCGGCCTCGGCGATACGCCCGGCGTCGAGGTAGGTCAGGTGGTCGTCGTCGATGCCGACCCGGAACTTGACCGTGAACGGCACGCCCGCCTCGGCCGCGGCCTTCGCCGACTCGCGCACGATGTCGGCGAACAGCTTGCGCTTGAACGGCAACGCCGCGCCGCCGCCCTTACGCGTCACCTTCGCGACCGGGCAGCCGAAGTTGCTGTCGATATGGTCGGCCAGGCCCTCGCCGGTGATGATGCGGACGGCTTCGGCCATGGTCTTGGGGTCGACCCCGTACAGCTGCATGGACCTGGGCTTTTCGTTCTCGCCGAAGGTCATCATGTGCATCGTGCCGGGATGCCGTTCGACCACCGCGCGGGCGGTGATCATTTCGCAGACGTAGATGCCGGCGCCGTACTCCTGGCACAGCTGGCGGAAGGCGACGTTGGTGATGCCGGCCATGGGAGCGAGCACGACCGGGGGATCGACCTCGTAGGGGCCGATCTTCAGGCTGGGCTTGCTCAGGGTGGCAGTCACGTCCTCCATTGTCGCCTGTGGTGTCTGTCACTCGCAGGTGGGCCAGGTCAGGACGACTTCGCCAGCTGGCTGACACGTTGGAACGACATGCCGAGTACTTCGCCGGCTTCGCGCTGCGAAACCCCGAGAGCCAGCAGTTCTTGTACTGCGGCTCGGTGCTCCGCGGCTGCTTCCGCTTGTTTGCGCTGGGCTTCTTCGCGCAAGACCTCGGCGCGAGCCTGATGGTCCGTCACCGAATTCGGCAGCCGCACCTTGAGGTGGAGGTCGTACTCGTCGCCACGGATGCCCTCCAAGATCTCGATGAGTTCGCTCGCCATGGTCGCGACGTCCTTGTAGCGAAGCGCCTGTGTCGAGCGGCCGATCTCAGGGACGCGGATGAGCCAGAACTTGCCGTCACGGGTGACTTCGGCGTGGTAGGTCTTCACTTCCTCCACCATCCTTTCCCGAGGACGTCCTCGCATTCTTTGAAGATCTCGACAGCGAAGATCTCTCCCAGTTCGGTATGTCGTGGAATGGGAACCACCAGTCCGTTCAAGGTGTAGATGGTGTGGTTGGCGCCCTCTCGTTCGAGGATCCACGCTGCCCGTCGCCGCCTGGCGGCAACGGCGATCTTCCTGATGACTTCCCGTCTCTTCCCAGAGGGTGTCTAGGAGGTACAGACGCAACTGTCAATGGCGGGGTCAGACGATCCCTGCGATGAGGTGGATATTCGCTGCTTCTTGCCGGCGCGCCACACAGTGACCGCACGCTCACCCGGTCTGACCACATCGTCATCACGATTGAGTAGTGCTACGGATCCCTGAGCGGTCCTCGGGACGCATGCTGAGCGCCATGACCACCGATGGGGATGTGCTCCTCAGGCTCGCCGGGGAGATCGACGATCTTGGGGCCCGCCTCGCGCGGGTCGGGACCGAGCTGCGGACCGTCCAGGCCGACGCGCCACCGACGCCTGCCGAAACGCCGCAGCAGGCAGCCGCAGAGCAGCAGGTGCCCGCACAGCAGCAGGCGCCTTCAGCGGAGCCGGCACCCGCAGCGCAGCCGGAGCCCGAGGCTCAGGCGACCCAGCCGCAGCCGACCCCTGAACAGACGCAGCAGCCGGTGTACCCGTACCCCCACCACGCCCAATACCAGCAAGCCCAGTACGCGCAGGCCCAGGCACTGGCTCAGCAGCGCTGGCAGCAGTACCAGCAGCAATACCGCCAGCCGTATCAGCAGCCGTACCAGCAGCCCCGCCCGCCGCAGCAGCCCTACCAGCCCTATCAGCCGGCCCCCAAGGTGACGCTGGGCGAGAAGCTGAGCAAGGAAGGCGCCGGCAGCAGGCTGCTGGCCTGGATCGGTGGCGCGGTCACGTTGCTCGGTGTCGTGCTGTTCCTCGTGCTCGCCATCCAGCGTGGCTGGTTCGGCCCGTTGCCGCGGGTGCTCGGGGGTGCCGTGCTCGGCGCGACGCTGGTCGGGATCGGGCTTCGCCTGCACCGCACGCCTGCGGGTCGCACGGGTGCGTTCGCGCTCGCCGCGACCGGGATCGGGGCGTTGTACCTCGACGCCATCGCCGCGACGACGATGTACGAGTACCTCCCGGCCTACGCGGGTCTCGCGATCGGGCTGCTGATCGCGGTCGGCGGGTTGCTGCTGGCCGTGCGGTGGAAGTCGTCGCTGCTCGCGACGGCCGTCGTGCTCGGCTGTGTGGTCTGCGCGCCGATCATCACGCAGGGTTTCACCGCCGAACTGGTCGCGTTCCTGCTGGTGGTCCAGGTCGCTTCGACGCCGGTGCAGTTGCGCCAGTCGTGGCCGTCGGTCGCGGTGGCGGCCGGGATTCCGCCGCTGGTCGCGTCGGTCTTCAGCACGGCGTTCACCGGTTTCGGTGGTAGCACGGCCAACACCGCCGCCGCGCTGGCCGCCGGCGGTGTCGGACTCGCGCTGGCCCTGATCGTCACCACCAAACGACCGGGGGACGCCGCCGCGCTCGCCCTGCTGGCTGTCGCTCCGGCACCGTCGTTGCTCGCCGCGTTGTTCCTGCCGAAGACCCCGGCCGTGCTCGTCACCGCGTCGGTCGCGTTGGTGCTGCTCGCGGTGTGGGCGGCCGGACAGTGGCTCAGCGGCTGGACGGGTGACCTCGCGGGCGCCGCCGGGCTCCTCGCGGCCCTGCAGACGACGATGACCCTCTTCGACGGCAGTGCCCGGTCGGCGATCCTCATCGGCGAGGGTGTTCTGCTGGCGCTGGTCGCGCTGTGGACGAAGAAGCACGTGGCGCTCTTCGGCGGCCTGGGCTTCGCCGTCATCGGCGGCATGATCGCACTGGCCTTCGACGTCCCGCCGACGCTCTTCTTCCTGATCCGGAGCCGTCCGGACGCCGACCTCGCCGCCGCTCTGCTGGTGGCCGTCGCGATTCTGGCCGTCTCGATCACGCTTCCGTGGGTCGCGCACCGGCTCGGACTGTTCAAGGCGGCGTCGGACAACGTGGTGCCGTGGCTCTTCGCGGGGGTCTGCGGGCTCTACGGCGCGGGCGCGATGGTGCTGTGCGGCGCGCTGCTGGCCGTCCCCGGCCGCTCGGGTTTCCTGGTCGGCCACGTGGTGATCACGGTGTCCTGGACGGTCGCCGCGCTGGTGCTGCTCATCCGCGGCATCTCCGCGGTCAGCCTGCGGGTGATCGGCTTCGTGCTGGTCGGGGCGGCGGTGCTGAAGCTGGTGCTGTTCGACCTCTCCGCGCTCGACGGTCTCGCCAGGGTCGCCGCCTTCCTCCTCGCCGGCCTGGTGTTGCTCGGTGCCGGGACGCGCTACGCGAAACTCGTCGCGTCTCGCTGAGCGGATGAGGAAGAAAAGCCGTCGGGTCGTGGTTGGTCGGTTCATGAGCTACCGACCCGACCCGCGGCTCGCCGAGCGGGCGAAGGAAAGCATCGCCTGGCTGACCACTATCAGCCCGAAGGGCAGGCCTTCGCCCCGCCCGGTGTGGTTCGTGCTGGACGGCGAAGACTTCATCGTCTTCAGCCAGCCGGACACGGCGAAGACCCGGCACATCGAAGCCAACCCCGAGGTCAGCATCCACTTCAACAGCGACGAGCACGGTGGCTCGATCCTGGTGGTCGGCGGCAAGGCCGAGATCCTGCCGGACGGTCTCGCGTCGGAGCAGCCGGGCTTCCTCGAAAAGTACGAGAAGCACTACCCCGCGATCGACTACGACGTCCCGAAATTCGACCGGGAGTACAGCGTCCGGATCAGGATCCGGCCGGAACGCGGCTGGGGTTTCTAAAGCGGGCTTCTAGAAGCCGACGGTGATACAGGCCAGCCGGGCGCCCGCGGTCCCGGCGTGGCCGGGGTCGGTGTGCGTATGCGTTTCGTGGATCACGATCGAATTCGCCCGCCGATCGGTGAACGTCCAGTCCACTTTGGACACAGCGACGCCGCGGCCGGTGGCGTCGGTGGTGAGGTCCAGCCAGATCTCGTTTCGGGGGTTGGCGTAGGCCGGATCCACCGACGGCTTCACCGGGTCTTCGATGTTCTGGTAGTGCGGTCCGGCCAGGTCGCCGGTGGCACCACAGGGCTTCGTGTGCGCGTGGGCACCGTATTCGCGGTTGGGCAGCAGGCCGGTCACGAGTACCGCGGTCGAGGTGCCGAAAGCCTTGGAGGTCAACCCGAAGACGTGCGCACGGGCTCCAGCGGGGACCAGTTCGGGTTTGTACGTCGTGAGCTTGCCCTTGGCGGTGATGACGTGCACCGGGGTTTCGGTGGCGGCGGCCGTTCCGGCGCCGCCGACGGCGAGTAACGCGGCAGTGGACACGACAGCGGTCATGAGGGGGACGAGGCGCATGTCCCCTGCCTAGTCCGCCGGACATCGGGCACGCCAGACGGGTCACTCGGTCGGGCGATCATTCTCAAACTATGGGCAGGCAATGTGAGTACCAATCCTCCGGATCGCACCTGGCTGGTCGCGGTCGCCGCGGCCCTCTGGGGCACTGACGGCCTTCTGCGTCTTCCGCTCGCCGAGGCGCTCCCGGCGGCCACGGTCGTCTTCTGGGAGCACCTGCTGGTGGTGCTCGTCCTCAGCCCGCTCATCCCGGGCGCCTTCCGCGCGCTGCGCCGGTGCGGCCCGCGGGAATGGCTGGCCGTGCTCGCCATCGGCGGTGGCTCGTCCGCGCTGGCGACGGCGATGTTCACCGCCGCCTTCAAACTGGGCGACCCGGTGACGCCGTTGGTGCTGCAGAAGCTTCAGCCGGTCTTCGCCGTCCTCGCGGCGTTCTTCGTCCTCGGTGAGCGTGTGCGTGCCGGATACGCCTTCTTCGCGATCCCGGCGTTGCTGGGTGCCTGGCTGCTGGCGTTCAAGGATCCGCTGAACATCCAGCTCGCCGCGGCGAAGGCGGCGCTGCTGGCGATCGGCGCGGCGGCGTTGTGGGCGGCGGGGACGGTGCTCGGCCGGTTGCTCTCCACCGAACTGGCACCGAAGGAGGTCACCACCCTGCGCTTCACGGTCGGGCTTCCGGTCGCGGCCGGCATCGTGGCGTATCAGGGCGGCCGGTTCGCGGTCGGCTGGGACAACGCGCTCGGACTCGGGCTGCTCGCACTGGTCCCCGGGTTGCTGGCGCTGAGCCTGTACTACTGGGGCCTGCGGTCGACCCCCGCCGCCAGGGCGACGTTGGCGGAACTGGCCTTTCCGGTCACGGCGGCCGTTATCGGCGTATTGTGCTTGAACGCCGATTTGTCGGGTACTCAGTGGCTGGGCCTCGCCGTGGTGGTCGTGTCAGTGACTTCGCTCGGCTGGCATGAAAAGGTCAGGCGTCAACCGATGGTCTTGGAGCCGCTGAATGGTCGAGCACACCGGCGAGACGAAGAACGAACGCCTGACCCGCAACGTCAGTGAGCTCCTGCAAGAGCTGCGGGTCGCGCAGGCGGGCGTCCAGATCCTCTTCGGCTTCCTGCTCACGGTGGTGTTCACCGACGAGTTCCACGAGGCGAGCGGGTTCGAGAAATCCGTTCACCTGACGGCGGTCCTGCTCACGGTCTGTTCGACGGTGCTGCTCACCGCGCCCGCCGCGTGGCACCGATTGCTGTTCCGGACCGGCAATCGTGAGCGCATCCTCACCGTTGGCAACCGGTCCGTTCTGGTCGGGCTCGGCTGCCTCGCGGCCGCCATCACCACGACGGTCTCGCTCATCGCCAAGGTCGTCTACGGCCCGATCGCGATGGCGATCGTCGGTGTGGTGTCGGCGGTGCTGTTCGTCGTCATGTGGTTCGTGGTGCCGAAGATGATCGACCGCAACGGCGACTGATCACCGGCCCGTGCGCACCGGCGTGCTTTCGGGCAGGCCGAACGCGGCGGCGGACACGGACTTCGGGTCGTCCGGGCTCGCGCCGTCGAGCACCCGGCGGGCGCCGACCCACGAGAACATCTCCTTGACCGAACGTGAGTAGCCGGCGCCGTCCTCCGCGAACTTCCGGTCGAGCACGCGGAATCCGCCGGGGGTCCGTTCCATGCGGTAGACCATCGGCTGCCGCCGGAATCCGCCGCGCGTGACGAGCCCGTCGCGTTCTTTCGCGACCTCGTCGCAGCTCGCGACCAGGCCGATGTCGACGAGATCCCCGTCCGGCCGGGTCTCGATCACCTTCTGCGTGCACACCCAGCGGATGCCCGGGTCGCCGGAGCGGGCGGTCGCCGTCGTCCACGCGCGCAGATGCTCGTCGATCCCGGGTAGCGCCTCCCTGGCGACGGCTTCGTCCACCGACGGCATCTCGTCCACGATCCACCAGGCCGCCGCGGCGACCACCACGCCGACCCCGGCGAGCACCGGCCAGCGTTTGACCCGTCCGGGTGTCTCGGTTTCCCCCATACGATGAAGGTACCGAGCGGAGCAAGTGTTCATCCGCGGTTCGGGAAGCGTTGCCTCCGCGACCGTAGGTTGCGGCCGTGAACGACTCCTCCCGACGGACCTTCCTGCGTGGTGCCGGCCTGCTCGGCGCCGGTGCGGCGGTGTCCGCGTTGCCCTCCCTCGGCGCACCGGCGGCTTCGGCGACCCCCGGCCGGCACGGCCTGGACACCGAAGACGGCCGCTTCACCCTCGCGGTCCTGCCCGACACCCAGTACCTCTTCGACGCCGACCGCGGCGACCCCGCGCCGCTGGACGCCACGTTGCGGTACGTCACCGGCGGTGACGAGAACATCGTCTTCCTGGCGCATCTCGGTGACCTCACCGAGAACGGCCAGCCGGGTGAGTTCGACCAGATCAGCCGGTCGTTCCAGCACCTGGACCGGCGCCGGTTCCCGTACAGCACGCTGGCGGGCAACCACGACATCAAGTCCTCCACCGACGATCAGCGCGGCCGAACGCCGTATCTCGACGCTTTCGGTCCGCAGCGGCAACGCGGATCCCGGACCTTCCGCGGCGCGAGCCCGGACGGTTACAACAGCCACCACGTGTTCCGCGCGGGTGGCCGGGAGTGGCTGCTGCTGGCGCTCGACTGGCGGCCGTCGGCGGGCGGACTGGAGTGGGCGAGGTCGGTACTCGCCGGAAATCCCCGGCTACCGGCGATTTTGACCATCCATGAATTGGTATGGGCCGACGAGGCGGGCGAAGCGCGGCTTTCGGAGTTCGGGCAGAAGGTGTGGGACGAGCTGGTCGACGGGAACGACCAGATCTTCCTGACGCTCAACGGGCACTACTGGCCACCGGGCCGCGCGGTGAAGCGGAACAAGGCGGGCAACGACGTCCACCTGCACATCACCAACTACCAGGACCGGTACTACGGCGGCAGCGCGATGATCCGGCTCTACCGGTTCGACCTCGCGCGGAACGTCATCGACGTCCGCACGTTCTCGCCGTGGCTGGCCGACCAGGCGCCGCGGCTGAACGAGTTGCAGCGACAGGAGATCGAACGCACCGGCCCGGTGGACTACTTCAGCATGGAGATCGATTTCGAGGCGAGGTTCGCCGGTTTCGCGCCGGTCCCGGTTCCGCCCGCGCGGCCGGCCGAACGGCAGCTGATCCGCGGCACCGTGGCGTATTGGCGGTTCGAAGGGCGGGACGGCACGCCGGTCTCCGGGGTCCGCGACCTGTCCGGCCAGGGCAACGACCTGGTGCGGGTGACCCTGCCCGGCAGCGCCCCCGACGCGGTGCGGTTCTCCGGTGAGTTCTCCGCACGGCAGCCGTCGAGGTCGAGCCTCCGCTTCGATGGTGGCAAGAAGCCCGCGCGCGGCGGTTACCTGCGCACCGCGGACTCCGCGCCGATGAACGCGGAGACGTTCGCGCGCGGTTACACCGTCGAGGCATTCGTGAAGCTGCCCGCCGATTTCAAGGACGGCAAGCATTCCTGGGCCGCGCTCTTCGGCAGGCAGGGCTCGGGCGGCAAAGCGGGCAAGACCGGCGACGACCCCGGCGAGCCCGCCGCGACACTGTCCCTTTCGGACGGTGCGGCGTTCCAGTGGGCGGTGTTCCCGGTGAACCAGAACGGGATTTCCACTTGCTGGGGTCATGAACTGGCACTGCGGGAATGGATCCACGTCGCCGCTGTCAACGACGGCAGGCGGACGACGCTGTACGTCGACGGTTGCCCGGTACTGCGGAATCCGAAGACAGCGGCCGCGGGGATCGCGAATCCCGGTGGCCCTTGGCTGATCGGGGCCTACGCCTACGACTCGATCGTCGAGCAGGCGTTCCACGGCTGGCTCGGCGACGTCCGCGTGGTGGGAAGGGCACTGGAGCCCCGCGAGTTCATGCTCGGCTGAGCGGCATCGGCGGCAGCACGGATCGTGCGCGGTAATGGTGGGCTGTGGTCCCCATTATCGCGCACGATCATTTCCGGAGTGATACCGGGTCTCCCTTGACAAGTGGTGGACAATAAAAAATCGGCGCCCGAATCAGAATGTCTGATCAGTACGCCGAATGTGTCAGTAGTCTAACCGCTGTGAGGGGAACTTGTCAAACCAGGGGTACGACGAGGAATTGCGATCCGAACGGGAGTACATCGCGTCGCTCTACGGGCGACTGGACGCGGAACGTGTGCGGGTGAGCGAAGCGTACGCCGGTGCGCTGCGGGGAGAAGGGTTCGCGCTTTCGGACCGGGAAGTCTCCGTCGGCACGAAGGCCCGCGAAATGGCCCGGCTGAAGGTCGCCGACGAGGGCCTTTGTTTCGGCCGATTGGACGCCCTTTCGGGCGACCGCCTCTATGTCGGCCGGGTCGGTCTTTTCGACGACGAAAACGACTACGAACCCTTGCTGCTGGATTGGCGCGCGCCCGCGTCTCGCGCGTTCTACTGCGCGACGGGCGCGTCTCCGGAGGGAATGTCTCGGCGGCGTCAGTTCCGCACTCTCGGCCGCAAGGTCCTCGACTTCACCGACGAGGTCTTCGGCCGCCCGGAATCGGCGGGGGAACGGGGCGACGTCGCACTGCTGGCCGCGGTCAACGCGCCACGCGGCGAGGGGATGCGGGACATCGTCGCGACGATCCAGGCCGAGCAGGACGAGATCATCCGCTTGGCGCACCCTGGTGTCGTGGTCGTGGAGGGCGGCCCGGGCACCGGCAAGACGGCGGTGGCGCTGCACCGCGTGGCGTACCTGCTGTACACGAAACGGGAGCGGATGGAGCGCCGCGGCGTGCTCGTGGTCGGCCCGAGCAGCGGCTTCCTCGACCACATCGGCCGCGTCCTGCCGTCGCTCGGCGAGACCAGCGCCGTTTTCGCGACGCCGGGGGACCTCTTCCCCGGTCTGCGCACCGAACGCGAGGATCCGCCGGCCGTTCAGCGGCTCAAGGGCTCGTTGGCGATGCTGGACGTGCTCGCGGCGGCGGTGACGGACCGGCAGGAAGTGCCGTCCGAACCGGAGCCGATCGAACTCGACGACGTCACCGTGCCGCTCGACACGGAGGTCGCGGTGGCCGCCCGCGAAGTGGCCAGGGGCACCGGGCTGCTGCACAACGAGGCGAAGGCCGTCTTCGAACGCGAGGTGATCACCGCGCTCGCCGAACGCGCTGTCGACCGGCTCGGGGACGGCTGGCTGCCGAAGGACGACGCGCATACCCGCCCGGAGATGATGAAGAACATCCGGCGCGATCTGGAAGTCAGCCTGGGGCTCGGTGCGGTGCTCGATCGCCTTTGGCCCGTGCTGACGCCGCAGCGGCTGCTCGCCGATCTCTACTCCTCGCCGGAGCGGTTGCGGGCGGCAGGGGCCGATCCGGCGCTGTTCCGCGAGGACGCGGCGGCGTGGACGGTGTCCGACGTGCCGTTGCTGGACGAGGCCGTCGAGCTGCTCGGCTGGGACCACGCCGCCGAGCGCCGGGCGGCGGAACGGCGGCAGCTGGCCCAGCGCGAATACGCGGAGCGGGTACTGGAACTCATCGAGGTCGAAGAGGACCACGACGATTACGAGTTCGCGCTCCGGGCGACCGACGTGCTGAAGGCGGACGATCTGGCGGAGCGCTTCGCGAAGCGTGACGACCGTGATCTGGCCGAGCGTGCGGCCGCCGACCGGGAATGGACTTATGGCCACGTCGTGGTCGACGAGGCGCAGGAACTGTCCGAAATGGACTGGCGGGTGCTGATGCGGCGTTGCCCCAGCCGGTCGTTCACCGTGGTCGGGGATCTCGCGCAACGGCGGTCGCCGTCCGGTGCGCGGTCGTGGGACGCGATGCTCTCCCGGTACGTCGCCGACCGGTGGGTGTACCGGAAACTGACCGTCAACTACCGGACGCCGTCGGAGATCATGGCGGTGGCTTCCTCGCTCCTCGCGAGTTTCGCCCCGGACGTCGTGCCGCCGGACTCGGTACGTTCGTGCGGGGTTCGGCCATGGGCGCGTCGACTGTCCGAAGTGGACTTCGCGGACGCCGTCGCGGAGTTCGGCCGCGAGGAATCGGGGCGAGAGGGTACTTCGGTGGTCATCGGGCCGCCGGACGTGCCGGGTGCGATCGCGCCGTCCGCGACCAAAGGCCTGGAGTACGACTCCGTCCTCGTGGTGGAGCCGGAGCGGATTCTCGCGGAAGGCCCCAGCGGCGAGGCGGAACTGTACGTCGCGCTGACTCGGGCGACCCAGCGGCTCGGGGTCTTGTACAGCGGTGTGTTGCCGAAGGTCCTTCGCGGGCTCGACTCCGGGCAGCGGACTCCGGACGCGTACCTTCGCTGCGTCTGACCCTCCCCCGAGTGCCATGAAAGGTCCTTTCCTTGCAAAATTTTGCAAGGAAAGGACCTCTCATGGCACCGGGCGAGACTGTTATCGGGTCAGGTTGCCCCAGGCGTATGTCTGTTTTGCCAGTTTCAAGTAGACCAAGGTCTCGGTGCTGACGACACCCGGGATGGGCCGGATGTCGTCGTTCAGCACACTCAAGAGGTGCTCGTCGTCCCGGCAGGCGACCTCGGCGAGCAGGTCGTAGGTTCCCGCCGTGAGGACGACGTAATGGACGTCCGGCAATCCGGAGAGCTGGTCGGAGACCGCCCGCGGATCACCGTGGACCTTGACCCCGACCATCGCCTGCCTGCCGAGGCCGACGTTCGCCGGATCCGTGACCGCGACGATTTGCATCGTCTCGTCCCGCAGCAGTCGCTGGACGCGCTGCCGTACGGCGCCCTCCGACAGGCCGACGGCCTTGGCGAGCGCCGTGAACGAGGCCCGCCCGTCGACTTGCAACAGGGCGATCAGAGTGCGATCGGTATTGTCCAAACCTCTAGGTGTGCGCTGCTCCATCTGCGCGCGTGGTTCGTCACCCATGCCGTCCCTCCCTTTGTTTCGGCATGCGATTCTTGTCGCGCAGCGTATCGATCAATGCCCGTAATGCTACCGCCGTTAAGTTGTTTGTCGCGATTCTCTTTCAAGACGTTGTCTTGCGCAGGATTCTGTCGTGCGACAGGGAGAGGGCCGAGGTTTTCGGAAGCCGGGTCAGCCGAGATCGCGTTTCAGCAGGTCTTCCTCGGTCTCACGCCGTACGAGCAGGGTCGCCGTACCGCGTGAGACGCCGACGACCGGCGGCCTGCCCACGAGGTTGTAATTCGACGCGAGCGAGTGGTGGTAGGCCCCGGTGCACGGCACGGCGAGCAGATCGCCGGGGTGGACGTCGTCGGGGAGCGCGAGTCCGTCGGCGAGGATGTCGCCCGATTCGCAGTGCCTGCCGACCACCGTCACCGGCCGCCTGGCCGCGCGGCTGCGCCTGCCGATCAGCCGGGCGGTGTACGCCGCCCCGTAGAGCGCGGGGCGGGCGTTGTCGCTCATGCCGCCGTCGACGGCGACGAAGGTGCGCGATCCGCGTTTCACCGCGCAGACCCGGTACACGGTGATGCCTGCCGGGCCGACGATCGCGCGGCCCGGCTCGATCGTCAGTTTCGGCAGCGGGAAGCCGTGCGATGTGCATTCGTAGGCGAGAGCGATCCGCAGCCGGCGCACGTAGCCGTCGATGTCGAAACCGGTGTCGCCGGGCAGATAGCGGACGGCGTGCCCGCCGCCGAGGTCCAATTCGCGCAGGGTGATGCCGTGGCTCTCACGGAGCCGGACGAGCACCCCGACCATTTTGCGGGCGGCCAGTTCGTAGAAATCCACCCGCGACACCTGCGAGCCGATGTGGCAATGCAACCCGGCGAGGCGCAGCCCCGGTTGGGCGAGGACGGCGGAGACGGCCCGGTCGAGGTTGTCGCGGACCTCCCCGCGCAGCGAGAAGCCGAACTTCTGGCCTTCGGTGCCTGTGGTGATCGCCGCGTGCGTGCCCGCCGCGACGTCGGGGGTCACGCGGATCAGCACCTGTTGCGCGCCGGTGGTGAGCGCGCCGAGTTGCTCGATCTCGTCGAGCGAGTCCACCACGATCCGGCGGACGCCGTAGGACAACGCGGCTTTGAGGTCTTCGGGGGTCTTCGCGTTGCCGTGCAGCAGGATCCGCTCGGGCGGGAAGCCGATCGACCGCGCCACGGCGATCTCGCCCGCCGAGCAGGTGTCGAGGGAAAGGCCTTCCTCGGCGATCCAGCGCAGGACCGCCCGGGTGCACAGCGCTTTGCTCGCGTACGCCACTTCGGCGTCGGGCAGCGCCTTCCGGTACGCGCGGGCGTTCTGCCGGACCTCGTCTTCGTCGAGCAGGTACGCCGGTGTCCCGAACCGGGCGGCGAGGTGGGACACCGGCGCGCCGGCGAAGAGCAGTTCCCCGCCGGGGCCGAGGCGGGTGCTCCTCGGCCAGACCCCGGGTTCGAGATGGTCGGCGGCCTCGCAACCGAGGCTGGGCAGGAGCTCGCTGAGCGTCACGGGTACCTCCGCGTCGATCGGTCAGTGCTCCGCCAGCACAACTCCGATCGACCGGCCGCGGCCGCTCCGCCAACATCTCCCTGACGTCGCCGGGCGGGTCACTGACGCGTTGTTAACGCGCGAGTAACCCCGGCCACACTTCTCAGCGCACGGGCTCCGGGACGGTGTCGAGGGCCCGCACCATGTGCACGGCCAGGGAGAACGCCGCCTCGTTGTCGAGGGTGGTGTGTTCGGCGACGATCTTCTTCACGGTGTCGACCCGCATTTCGTAGCGGGAGACGGGGATGGTTTCGGCGTTCACGGTGAACCTCTATTCGGTTGTTTCGGGCTTCGTGGCGCAGGTGCAGCCGCGGCTGAAGCCACCGGCCGCGGTCGCGGTGCAGAACCGTCGCGCGATCGCGTCGTGCGCGGACATCGGATGCGGGCAGCTCGGGCAGCGGTCGTCGGCGGCGGGTTCGGCGACGTCACCGAGGGACTGGACGGCGGTCATCGCGCACCGGCCGTCGCCTGGGCGCGCAGCGGAGCCCCGACCTCGTGCAGATGCCGCAGGACGTACCCGTAGGACGCCGCCCAACCGCATTGCGCGTAGTCGATGCCGTGCTTCGCGCAGAACTCCTTCACGATCACCTGGGCGTGCTTGAGGTTCGGCCGGGCCATGCTCGGGAACAGGTGGTGCTCGATCTGGTAGTTGAGCCCGCCGAGGGCGAAGTCCACGACCGGACCGCCGCGCACGTTGCGCGAGGTGAGCACCTGCTTGCGCAGGAAGTCGAGCTTGTGACCGGCCGAAAGCGTGGGCATGCCCTTGTGGTTCGGGGCGAACGAGCAGCCCATGTACACGCCCCAGAGGCATTGGTGCACGGCGATGAAGGCGAAGCCGACACCGGGCGAGAGGACCACGAACACCGCTGTCAGATACGCGGCGATGTGGGCCAGCATCAGCGCCGATTCGAGCTTCCGCCGCTTGAAGCCGCGCTGGAAGATCGCCGTCACGCTCGACACGTGCAGGTTCAGGCCTTCCAGCAACAGCAGCGGGAAGAACAGGTACGCCTGGTATTTCGCCATCCAGCGCAGGAAACCGCGTCGTTCGGCACCTTGGGCCTTGGTGAAGATGAGGGCCGCGAGGTTGACGTCCGGGTCTTCGTCCTCGTGGTTGGGGTTGGCGTGGTGGCGGTTATGTGTGCCGATCCACCAGCCGTAGCTCAACCCGGTCAGTCCACCGTGGACGAATCCGGTGGCGTCGTTCGCCTTGCGGCTCGAGAAGATCTGCTTGTGCCCGGCGTCGTGTCCGATGAAGGACAGCTGCGTGAACATCATCGCGAAGAAGGCGGCGAGGAACAGCTGCCACCAGGAATCCCCGAGGTGCGCGAAGGCCACCCAACCGCCCGCGAAAGCGAGGAGGTTCAGGGAGATTTTGAGCGCGTAGTAGACGCGCCTTCGTTTGAGCAGGCCGGCGTCTTTGACCAATTTGGACAACTCGGCGAAGTCGGTGCCCTGTTTGGACGGCGACGCCGGCTGATCCAGCGGCGTTGCGAAAGTCATGAGAAATCACACCGTTCTGGTTTGTGAGAGTGGTCAGTCCAGCAACGGGTTTCGGAACACCGAAGGGGTCTGGTTCGGCCGAGAGTGGCACTGGTCCCCACAACACGCCACGGTAGCTCCGTGGTCTACCACCATCGTCCCATGCCGGTCCAGCGGAAGCAATTCACCGGAACAGCACGATCTGGCGTACAGTCAAGGACATCGAGGGAAACTTCCCCCGGTTCCGTCCGGTCCGAGATCCGACCGGAGGCAGGAGCACCGGCCAGACATCGATCCCTTCGCGCTCATGGTCCCGCCGGCCTCGTCCGGTGAGCAGCCGCCCGCCGCGCCGCAAGGCGCGCCCCGAGGCGCCCAGATGGGCCACGCCGCGATCATCGATGGCCAAGACCTCTGACCTGTCGCCGTGTTCACGCCCGCCCTTGACGGGCGTGAACACGGTCAGAAAACTTCTGGCGCAGGCCCCAGCTTTCCAGCAGTGACGCGACTTCTTCGCGTTCGCCGCGTAGGAGCGGGCGGCTCGGCGGTCGTACGTCGGGGCGGCACAAACCCAGCTGTGCCAACGCTTCTTTCACGACGCTCACGTTGTTGGCGTTACTGTTCGCGGCCCGCATCTCTTCGAAGGGGCGGATGCGTTCCCAGTCCGCCATGGCGCCGCGGAAGTCACCGTCCCGTAGCGAACGGAACATCTCCAGCGAGATCGACGGCGCGACGTTCACCAGTCCCGACGTGAACCCGGTCGCACCGACGGCGAAGTAGCCGGGCGCGGACAGCTCCGCCAGTCCGGCGATCCACGTGAACCGATCGAACCCGGCGTCCCGTGCCACCGACGCGAACCGCACGGGATCCGGCACCGCGTACTTCACGCCGACGACGTTCGGCGCGGCGTCGGCGAGCCGGGTCAGCTGCTCGCCGCCGATCAGCGCGTTGCGCACGTACAGCACGACACCCAGCTCCGGCACCGACGCCGCGATGGCGCGGTGGTATTCGACCCAGCCCTCCGCCGAGACGTACGGATGCACCGGTTGGTGGATCATGATCAGCTCCGCGCCCGCCTCCCGCGCGTGCCGTGCCGCGCGGATCGCCGTGGCGACGTCATGCCCGACACCGGCGACCACGGTCGCCCGGTCGCCCGCGGTCTTGACCGTCAGTTCGAGGCAGTGCCGCGCCTCGGCCTCGTCGAGTGCGTAGAACTCGCCGGTGTTGCCGTTCGGCGTCACGACGTCGATGCCGCCGGTGATCAGCCGGTCCACCAGCTTCTCGTAGGTCTCCGGATCCACGGTGCCGTCGGCGTCGAACGGGGTCACCGGGATCGCCACGACCCCGGACAGCGCTCGTTTCAGCTCGTCGAACGAAGAAGCGATCGTCACTGGCATGTCCGATCTGATATATGATGTGACGTCCTACGGTAGCATGAGGCGGGGATCGGGACGGGTGTCCTGGGAATTGGGGCGTGCGGCCTAGGGCTCGTGAGTGATTTGGGTCGTTCTGGCCAACGGTGTTTTGGTTACCTACGGCGGGTGAGCTGGGTAGCGCTGGTCCGTGAAGGACTCCTTGAGGGACCCAGAGTCCCTCAAGGAGTCCTTCACGGACCCGAAACCCCATCACAAACCCCAGCGGCACCACCAGTCACAACAGCGGCGCGTGAAGGACCCCTTCCCTCGGCTCAGCCGAGGAAACTCGACCCTCACACCTTCCGAGCAAGCCTGCAGGCCACGAGTAGGTACCTGAGAGAGGGTTCGTTCTAGCGGCCCAAATCACTCACGACAGAAATGCCTCTAGTTGCTCCACGTCGAACGCGTGGTCGTCGGCCTGCGGCAAGCCCGAGACGCCGACAGTCCCGACCGGGCCGACGTCCTCGACGATCACCGGGAACACGCCGCCGTGCGCGGCGTACAGATCCGGGTCCAGGCGTGACTCGGCCTCGAACGTCGTGCCCTTCGCGCGGAACTGCTCACCGACGAAGAACGAGCTGTGCCCGTAGCGATCGACGACGCGGCTCTTGCGGTCGAGCCACGCGTCGTTGTCGGCGGAAGTGCCCGGCAACGCCGCGTGGAACAGCCGCTGCCCGCCGCGGCGCACGGAGACCGTCACCGGAAGGGTGCGGTCCCGTGCCGCGGCGAGCAGGTGGAGGCCCAGCTGCAGCGCGGTCTCGTTGTCGAACCGGCGGAAGACGAGTCGCTCCTCCTACCGCAGTGCGTCCAGGGCGAAGGCGGCGTACATCGCGACGCCGTTGGCCATGGCGTCCTCGTCGAAGATCACCCGGTTCGAGTGGTTCGCCTCGACGGTGGCCAGGTCGGCGCCGGGTGGGCAGGCGCCGAGGAACGCGAAAGCCCCCGGGACGCGCTGCAGGACGTAGGAGAAGTCCTCCGCGCCCATCACCGGGTTCTCCATGCCCTCGGCGTTGCGGGCCCCGAGCACCTCGGCGGCCAGCTCCAGCACCCGGCCGGCGACCTGCGGATCGTTCACCGTGACCGGGTAACCGGAGACCACTTCGGCGCTCACCCGGACGCCGTGCGCGGCACCGATCGCCTCGCACACCTTCGGCACTTCCTCGCGCACGAACGCCAGCGTCCGCTCGGACAGCGTGCGGATGGTGCCCTCCAGGAACGCCGTCTCCGGGATGATGTTGGTCGTCGTCCCCGCCTCGATGCGGGTGACCGAAACCACCGCGGGCTCGAACACGCTCACCTTGCGGGCCACCATCGTCTGCAGCGCGCCGACCATCGCCGCCGCCGCGGGCACCGGGTCGATGGCCTGGTGCGGCGCCGAGCCGTGCCCGCCCCGGCCGGTGACCTTGACGTGGAAGCTGTTCGCCGAAGCCATGATCGGCCCCGGCCGGGTCTGCACGATGCCGGATTCGACCTGGGTGAAGATGTGCAGGCCGAACGCCTTCTCGACCCGTTCGCCCGCGGCGTCGAGCACGCCTTCGTGAATCATGTGGCGCGCGCCGTGCTCGCCTTCCTCGCCGGGCTGGAACATGAACACGACCGAACCGGCCAGTTCGTCGACGTGCTCGCTCAGCAGCCGCGCCGCCGAAGCCAGCATCGCGACGTGGGTGTCGTGTCCGCACGCGTGCATCGAGCCGTCGTCTTCGGAGGCGAAGTCGAGGCCGGTGTCCTCCTGCAGCGGCAGCGCGTCCATGTCGCCGCGGAGCAGGATCGACGGCCCCGGCTTTCCGCCACGGAGGACGGCGGTCAGCGAAGTGGTCGATTTGCCCTCGGTGATCTCCAGCGGGAGACCCTCCAGCGCCGCTTTGATCGCGGCCTGGGTCTTCGGCAGGTGCAGTCCGATCTCCGGATTCCGGTGGATCTCCCGGCGGAGCTCTACGGTTTTCGCTTGGAGTGCGCGGGCTTCGTCCAGCAAACCGGCGAAGCGCGCGTCGGGGAGAGTGGGCAGGTCGGTGGGTCCGGTCATGTCTCGATAGTGGCGCATGAGGCGCTTCGGGCGCACCGTGCGTGCGTTCCGAATGCGGGCGGAATACGGTGTGCGCATGGCGGTGCAAGAGCCGATCACGGGGTTCGCGGTGGCCGTGGTGCGGGAGGACGGTCGGTGGCGGTGCAGCTCTCTTGATCCAGGGGCGCTCGCGGAACTCGACGCTGCGATCACCGAGCTCGGGAAATTGCGTTCGACAGGTGCCGCCTTCGGGCTGTTGGCGGTCGACGACGAGTTCTTCGTGATCGTCCGGCCGAGTCCGAGAGGTCCCTCGCTGCTGCTGTCCGACGCCGCCGCGGCGCTCGACTACGACATCGCCGCCGACGTCCTCGACGTGCTGAGAGTCGACCCGCCGGACGAGGACGACGACGCGGTCTGGCCGGAAGGCGACCTGGAGATCCTCACCGATCTCGGTCTGCCGGGTGCCGAACTCGAGGTGATCGTCGGCGAGGTCGACCTCTATCCGGACGAACAGCTGCAGATGGTCGCGCAGCGGTGCGGATTCGCCGCCGAGTTCTCCAAGATCCTGGACGAGATCTGAGCCCCTCCGCCTCCGCCGCCGACATCGCCGCCGTCCAGGCGGCGATCGAAGCGGCGCGGGGTGCGGGCGACGACGTGCCGATCGGTGCCGTCGTACTGGCACCGGACGGCACCCCGCTGGCGTCCGCGCGCAACGCGCGTGAGGAGTACGGCGACCCGACGGCGCACGCGGAGATCCTCGCGTTACGGGCCGCGTCCAAGATCTACGGCGACGGCTGGCGGCTCGAAGGCTGCACGCTCGCGGTGACACTGGAGCCGTGCACGATGTGCGCCGGAGCCCTCGTGATGGCCAGGGTCGCGAAGCTCGTCTTCGGCGCCTGGGAGCCGAAGACCGGGGCGGTGGGGTCGCTGTGGGACGTCGTCCGGGACCGGCGGCTCAGCCACCGCGCGGAGGTCGTCGGCGGGGTGCTGGAGACCGAGTGCGCGGCCCTGCTCGAAGACTTCTTCCACGGGCAACGGGGTAACCGCACCGGGTGACAGATGTGTCGCTTTCCGCTCCCCGGGTACTCCGGAGACAGGCGGCCGCAAACGGCGGCCGCAGTCGAAGGAGGAACGTCCGCCATGAGCGTTTTCGACAAGGCGAAGGACAAGGCCGAGCAGGCCATCGGCGCCGCCAAGGAGAAGCTCGGCGAGAAGACCGACAACCAGGACCTCGCGAACTCCGGTCGAGCCGACCAGACCGAGGGCCAGGTCAAGGAAGCCGGGCACGATCTGCGTGATCGCGCGGAAGGCGGCGTGCAGGACCTCAAGGACAAGTTCAACAAGTAGCCCTCACGCAGAAGAGCCGGTCTCCGTGGAGACCGGCTCTTCGCTGCGGTGGCGGTGGGATTTGAACCCACGGACGGGTATTAACCGTCACACGATTTCGAGTCGTGCTCCTTCGGCCGCTCGGACACGCCACCGCCGAGAACAATACCGGAGGGCGTTGGAGGCCCTTCAGGGGGTCAAGAAATCCCCGCGGTGATCTCGTCGATCGCCGCCGTCTGGTTCTCGACGATCTCCTGTGCCAGCGCCTTGGTCTCGGCGTGCTCGCCCGATGACAGCACGGTCTTCGCCATCGTGACGCCGTTGCGCAGGTGCTCGGCCATCAACGGGAGCCAAGTCCGGTCGAACTCGTCGCCGGTCAGGTTCTGCAGTGCGGCGACCTGCCCCGAGGTGATCATCCCCGGCATCGAGTGCCCGGCGTGGCCCGCCGCGGGGAGCACGGCGGCGTTCCACGACTGCAGCCAGCCGGTCATCGTCTGTACCTCGGCCGACTCGGCCTTGATGATCTTGGCCGCGACGGACTTCACGAACTCGGACGCCGACCGTTCCGACGCCAGGTTCGCGACCTGGATCGACTGCTGGTGATGCGGGACCATCTGCTGGGAGAACGTGATGTCGGCCTGGTTGGCGCCCGGTCCGCCCTGCGCCGCCGGAGCGGCACCCGTGGCGGTCGAGCAGGCCGCGAGCACCCAGACGAGCAGTCCGAGCAGGGCCATCGGCAGTCGCCGTCGCATTGAGACCTCCGTAGTCATGGGGAACTGGCCCCCGCTCTGTGATACGGCTGTGACCTTCCGGCGGTTCAAAATCGGATTAGCCTTGGCAGGCATGACGGATCCGAAGACCGTGGTGACCGGTTTCCTTCAGGCCCTCGAAGAGCTCGACATCGATCGCGCGCTGGGTTTCCTGGCGATCGACATCGTCTATCAGAACGTCCCGCTTCCCGCCGCCCGCGGCCTCGGGGCGGTGGAGAAACAGCTGCGCACCCTGGCTCGTTACGGCAGCGGTTTCGAGGCGCGCACGCACCACATCGCCGCCGACGGCCCGATCGTGCTCACCGAGCGCACCGACGTCCTGCGCCGCGGCACCTGGGAGGCCGAGTTCTGGGTGTGCGGCACCTTCGAAGTGCGTGACGGCCGCATCGTGCTGTGGCGGGATTACTTCGATTGGACGACATTCCTCGCGGCGAGCGCGAAGGGCGCGGGGAAGGCCGCTGTCGCCGGGGCGAAGTCGCTCATCGGCAAGTACCGCGCGCGGCAGGAACTGGAACGCTGATCCGCCTCACGAGGGCTGGACATGACGCACCGCCGGTGTACGGGCTCCGTCCTCCCCTGACGGGTCCCGTGCACCGGCGGTGCGCCCCCCATTTCCCCAGTTCCCCCCGCTCACTCTCCCCGGTGAGCGTCGGAAATCTTCGCCTCGTCTGGCGCGAGATCGGCTCCGGCGAGGTGAGGGAGGAGTGTGTCCTCGCTCACGTCGCAAAGGTAACTCCGAAAACGCCGGGTTGTACCCGGACTTGAGGTTCATTTAAGGCAGGGGAACACCAATGGTCTATGTGCGCGGCATTCCCGCGACATAAATGTCACCGTCGGCCACGGCGACGTCACGCGCACTGGACGCACCGGTCGCCAGAATGCGGGCGGGATCCCGGAATCCGGTGATCACCTCGACCCGCTGGACCGGCTTCGGTGTGGTGATCACGGTTTCCGGCTTCCAGACGCGTCCGTTCCCGAGCAAGAACGTTTCGATGCCCGGCTGTCCGTCACGTGTTCCGTAAACGCGCCAAGTGCCTCCGTTGAGCGGTTCGATCTCGCGCAATCGGAGTCCGTTCGCGACTTCGCGCACTTCCCAGTTCCTGCCGTTCCACGCGCCCGCGAAATCGCGCGGCGAACCCGCGGCGTCGAACTGGAACCAGGTGACGAACGGTTTGCCGTCGCGCTGCGTGCCGACCTGCAGGATGTAGTCCGGCGACTTGAGCCCGCCCGGGAGTTCGAGCGGGGTCTCGACGACCTTCAGGTACCGCTCCTGCTCGGCGTCGTCGACCTGAGTGCCGAGGTCGCGCCCCGCCGCGGAGAAGAACCGCAGGGTCCGGACGTCGAAAGACAGGTAGTAGACGTTGCGGTGGTAGACGTCGTGCTTGTGCTGCGCAGGGCCACCGCCGGCCAGGGTGTAGACGAACTGGATCCGTCCGGACGACGGCAGGTACCGCAACTGGCCGACGTAGATCTCGTCCATGTGGTCGGCGCGGCCCAGCGAACCGAACGCCCACTGTTTCCCGGTCAGCTCCACGGAGTTCTTCCAGGTCTTCCCGTTGTCGCGGGAGACGATGTACTTCATCGGGCGGAAGTCCGGGTTCGCCGCCGGATCGAGTTCGTTGGTCGTCTCGCGGTAGAACATGAACAGCGTGCCGTCGGCGGTTTTGACCGGCATCGGGTAACTCGCCGAGTCACCGGCCGTTACCTCCGTGTCGGTCCAGGTGCCGTCGAGGGAGTGGGCCAGTGGCGCGCGGCTGATCACGGTGCGCGTGTTGTGCATGCCGCGGAAGATCAGCAGATGCCCGTCGCCCGCGAGCAGCATCGTCGGGTAGTTGTGCGGATCGGACTCGCCGTCGGCGATCTTCTTCGGCGCGGTCCAGGTGCCGGTCCGGTGGTCGTAGGCCTGGACGTAGGTGTCCGCGGCCTTGCCGGACCACGAGATGAAGGTCTTGCGCGCGACCGGGTCGTGGATCCCGCCCGCGGTAGGCCGCCGATCGGTGCGGGACGCGACCGAGCTCGCCGGGGTCATCACCTCGAACGCGGCCTTTCCGGGTGGTTCGGCGGCCGCCGGGGATACCGGGGTCACGAGACCCGCCGCGAGAAGAGGGACGAGCGCGCAAAGAAGTCCGCGCATGAAAACGCCTCCTGGTGTCTGCAGGCGGCGGAGCTTGATCCTCCCACGAAGGAACACGGAGAAACCAGCCTCGGCAGCGACGAAAGCACGGGTCCGAACGGGCTAGCGGTGACGAATCGTTGTCTTGCCGTCTTCCTCATTTCACTTGTTCGGGGGAGTATTCCTCGACCGATCTTGCGAAGAGGGGACTCAGCGTGACCACATCCCGACGTGCTGCCCGGAGAAGGGCCCTGACCGCGGCCGTCGCCTCCGGGCTGGTCGTGAGCGGTGTCGCCGCTCCGGCCGCGCTCGCCGCGCCCAGCGCCGACGCCGTGATCGCCGAGGTATACGGCGGCGGTGGCAACTCGGGGGCCACGCTGAGCAACGACTTCGTCGAACTCGCCAACCGCGGCGCGGCCGCCGTGAGCCTCGACGGCTTCAGCGTCCAGTACGCGCCCGCGTCGGGGAGCAGTTGGCAGGTCACGCCGCTGACCGGCGGTGTCGCGCCGGGCGCGCGGTACCTCGTCGCGCAGGCGAAGGGCGCGGGCGGCACGGTCGCGCTGCCGACACCGGACGCCACCGGCTCGCTTGCCCTGTCCGCGACCGCCGGCACCATCGCGCTCGTCCAGGGCACCACGGCGCTGACCTGCAAGACCGCCGCCGACTGTGCGGCGGACACCCGCGTCAAGGATCTGGTCGGCTTCGGCTCGGCCGCCGTCATCCGGGAGGGGACCGCGGCGTCCGCGCCGTCCAACACCGCGTCCGTCGCCAGAGCGGCGACGCTCGCGGACACCGACGACAACGCCGCCGACTTCACCGCGGGCGCGCCGACGCCGACCAACAGCAAGGGCGAGACGCCGGGCGACACCGGTCCGCCGCCGGTCGCCGCGAAGATCCACGACATCCAGGGCACCACCCGGA
Source organism: Amycolatopsis sp. NPDC039088 (assembly GCF_055598845.1). Lineage (NCBI taxonomy): Bacteria > Bacillati > Actinomycetota > Actinomycetes > Pseudonocardiales > Pseudonocardiaceae > Amycolatopsis > Amycolatopsis sp. NPDC039088. The sequence goes on from NZ_JBVKAE010000005.1 coordinate 95,532, forward strand.
TCTCGCCGTTCAAGGACCGGAAGGTCGCCGGGGTCACCGGTGTCGTGACCGCGATCCGGAGTTTCGGTTCGGCACGCGGGTTCTGGATCACCGACACCGCCCCCGACGCCGACCCGCGCACCAGCGAGGGGTTGTTCGTCTTCACCGGTTCGACCACCCCCGCCGTGGCCGTCGGTGACGCGGTGACGGCCACCGGCACCGTCCGCGAGTTCTATCCGGACGCGCCCGCGACCTCGCCGTACCAGTCGCTCACCGAGCTGACGAGTGCACAGTGGACGGTCGATTCGAGCGGAAACGCCGTGCCCGCGCCGACCGTCGTCACGCCGGCGTCGGTCCCGGACACCGTCGCCCCGGCGCCGGGCGGCAACATCGAACCGCTGCCGCTGGAGCCGTCGAAGTACTCGCTGGACTTCTGGGAGGCGCACGAGAGCGAGACGGTCAGCGTCTCCGACGCGCGCGTCGTCGGCCCGACGTCGTCGTTCAACGAGCTTTACGTGACCACCAAGCCGGAGCAGAACCCGAGCGTCCGCGGCGGCACGGTGTACCTGGACTACGACCGGCTCAACACCGGCGTGCTCAAGGTCGCGTCGCTGATCCCGTTCGCCGAGACACCCTTCCCGAAGGTCAACACCGGTGACGTGCTCACCGGCGAGACCTCCGGCCCGGTCGAGTACAGCAACTTCGGCGGCTACACGCTGTTCGCGACGAAGCTGGGCGCGGCCAAGGACAACGGCCTGCAGCGCGAGAGCACCCGTAAGCAGCGCAGCGGTGAGCTGTCGGTGGCGACCTACAACGTCGAGAATCTGTCCGCTTTGGACAGTGCGGAGAAGTTCGGCGAGCTGGCCAAGGCCATCGCCACCAACCTGGCGAAGCCGGACATCCTGAACCTGGAAGAGATCCAGGACAACAACGGGCCCACCAACGACGGCACCGTCGCCGCGGACCAGACGTTGCAGAAGTTCGTCGACGCGATCGTCGCCGCCGGTGGCCCGCGCTACGAATGGCGGCAGATCGACCCGGAGAACGGCAAGGACGGCGGGCAGCCCGGCGGCAACATCCGCGTCGGGTTCCTGTTCAACCCGGCTCGTGTGTCCTTTGTGGATCGACCGGGTGGCGACGCGACCACCCCGGTCGGTGTGGTGAAGGAACGCGGCAAGACCCACCTGACCGCGTCGCCCGGCCGGGTCGAACCCGCCGACGAGGCGTGGGAATCCAGCCGCAAGCCGCTGGCCGGTGAGTTCGTCTTCCAGGGCCGCACCGTGTTCGTCATCGCGAACCACTTCAACTCCAAGGGCGGCGACCAGCCGACCCACGGCCGCAACCAGCCGCCGGTCCGGAGTTCCGAAGTGCAGCGGGCCAAGCAGGCGACGGTGCTCCGCGGCTTCATCGACAAGGTGCTCGCGTCGGACAAGAACGCGAACATCGTCGTGGCCGGCGACCTCAACGACTACCCGTTCTCGCCCGCGGTGCAGACCTTGACCGCCGGTGGCGCGCTGAAGGACCTCATCGCGTCGCTTGCGGAGAACGAGCGGTACAGCTACGTTTTCGAGGGCCAGTCGCAGGTGCTCGACCACATCCTGGCGTCGCGGGCGCCGCGCGGGACCGACTACGACGTCGTGCACCTGAACGCGGAGTTCGCGAAGCAGGCGAGCGACCACGACCCGCAGGTGCTGCGGTTCCGGCCGAGCGCGGGCAACCCCATCCAGGACGCCTTCTACGACTTGGCGGACCACCTGGAACGCGTCTTCGGCCCCTACCTGCCCACTCCGTAACCCACTTGCCCGCGTTTCGTCCTCTAAACGCGGTAGTTCGTGCCACGTACTACCGCAACTAGAGGACGAAACGCGGGAGGGGCGGGGAGCGGGGTCAGGAGCGTTTGGCGCGCCAGCCGAGGGAAAGGACGGCCTGCACGAGTTCCTGGTAGCTCGGCTTGACCTCTTCCAGGTACCGCTCCAGGTAGCCGGCGCGCGCGGTCGGCACCGGCTGGGGGTCTTCGTCGTCCGGCAGCCAGGCGAGGCCTTCGACGTTGTGCTGCGCCATCTTCCACCAGCGCGTGCACCGGTCGATCGCCCGCTGCTCGCGTTCGGCGGCGTCCGCGACCGCCTGGTGGGCCTCCGCGAGCCGGGCCTCCAGCTCGTCCGCGCGGCCGATCTCCCAGTCGCGGAGGTTCTCCGCCGAAGCGCGGGCGAGGCCGACGATCTCCTTGTACCGCATGGCCGCGGTCATGCCGTCATCCATCGAGAAGCCCTTCCGGCCGCTGGAACGGGATGATCACCTCTGGTGCGCCGTGGGTCGTGCGGTCGAAGAACAGCGCGCGACCCGGTCGCGGCGACCAGTGCACGACCTGTCCGGCGGCGAACGGTGACAGTTCGTTGCCCTGGACGTCCAGCGCGGCCCAGGTGCCGATGTCGTCGGTGCCCGCGAAACCGAGGGTGTCCTTCAGCCGCGCGACACTGCGCCACCAGCCGATGGTGTGGACGCCGTGCGTCGGACCCTGCTTCAGCAGCACCCGCAGCTGGTCCAAACCGCTCTTCAACTGCCCGGGGGCCTTGGCCTCCAGTGACGGGATCGAGGCGTCGACGCCGTACAGCAGCAGCACCTTCGCGTTGTCCAAAGAGGACAGATTCTCCGCGATATCGATTACCCGGGCAGGCAGATCGTCGACCAGTGACGCGTGGTGTCCCTCCGCGCGCAGCCGCTCGGCCAGCTCGGCCACCGCCGGGACGGAGGCCTCGATCGGGCACGAAAGCACGAACTCCACCGAACCGTGCGGATGCTGACGGGCCAGTGATCGCGCGGCGGAGTCCATGATGGACAGTGCCTCCGCCGTCGCGGCGCCCAAGACCGCGATGTTGCGGCCGGGCGCCTTAGGCAGATCGACCCCGCAGGCGGCCTCGTCGACGTCGATGGACTGACCCAACAGGGCTCGCGGCTTCTTCGTCGGCTTCAGGTCGTTGAACACCGGGAACTGTTCCAGCACCGGGGAATGCGCGCCGTCGAACAGCCGAGGCCGTTTGAACGACTTACGCTCCGAGGCACTCTTTCCCGCCGAGGAGGCATAAGCGGAGTAGCGCTCCCACAGCCGGTGCTGCAGTTTGACGAAGACGTCCTTGCTGCTCGCGTCCGGCACATGGGCGAGCTGGTTCCCGTGCGCGATACCGGAATCGTGGTTGATCACCGCATGCCATTTCGGCGCCGAAACCGCCGCGTTGTTGGTCTCGGACAGCACTCGCCGCGCCTTCGGCATCGCGATCCGCAGCGTGCACTGCTCGAACACCGCCGGTTTGCCCCAGAACGCCTCGATCCCGGCGACGTCCTGGCTCGCCAGCACCAGGTGGATGCCTTGCGACCGGCCTCGCCGCGCGATGTCCTCCAGCAGCTGGGTCGCGGTCGACGTCACGCCGTCACGGCCGGCGAACAGGTACTGGAACTCGTCGATCACCGCGACGATCCGCGGCCAGTGCCCGCCGGGATCCTGCTCGCGCAGATCCGCGAGATTGGTGACCTCGTGCTGTTTCGCCGCCGCCGAACGACGGCGCAGCTCGTCGGCGAGGAAGCGCAGCAGCGCCAGGCCGAACTCGCGGTCGGTGTTGACGTTGACGCCGATGAGCTTGGCGTGCGGCAGCCAGCTGGCGTCGCGCCGTCCCGGGGCGAGCCCGGCGAACGACACGCCTTCCTTGAAGTCCAGCAGATACAGCGCGAGTTCGTCCGGTGAGTACCGCGCCGCGAGGCTGCCGAGCAGCGAGTACAGGAAGTTCGTCTTCCCCGAACCGCTCGGCCCGCCGATGAGCGCGTGCGGGCTGGCGTCGCCGATGACGACCTCCACCGGCTCGCCCTCGTAGAACCCGACCGGCGCCCGCAGTTCCCGCGCCGAACTCTCCTTGCCCAGTTCGGTCGGCAGGAGGTCGGCGAACGAACGGGGCCCGCCCTGTTTGGCGATCAGGGCCTCGGCGATCCGCCCGGCGGCCCGGATGACCTGCGCGGACGGCATCGGCGGATCGAGGTCCACGACCAGATCCGGGCCGGTCATGCTGCTGGTCGCGCGCCGGTCGTCGTACAGGCTCAGGGTTTCGACCGACGTCGACAAGGTGGTCGGCACGTCGACGAGGATCAGGCAGATCCCGGCCGCGAGCGCCCCGGTGGCGACGCGTTTCAGCTCGCGGGCGCGCTCCGGTTCGAGGGTCTCCCCGTTGCCGTAGAGCACCGCGACGCGGAACGGTTCGACGCGCTGGCCGCTCGCCTGCCGGATCTCCCGCAGCGACGTGTGGCCCGCCTGCATGCCGGTCGCGTGGATACGGCGGATGTGCCCGGCCAGTTCGTCGAGGAGGTCCTCCAGCCGCCCTGGGTCGTACAGGGTGAGCGCGCTCGTGCGGCTCAGCGGATAGAGGTCCGGCAGGATCGCGGTCAGCTGCCCGACGTCCCACAGGTGGACGCGCACCGCGCCGGGCTCGAAGGTGCTCAGCACGCGCATCAGCAGGTTCTGCACGATGCCGTCCACCGCGGCCCGGGTCTTCGGTGCCGAGGTGATGGACAGATGCGACTCGTCGAGCAGGGGTATCGCGACGTCGAACGTGCGCGGGACGTCCTTGCCCGGCACGGTCGCCGAGCCGACCCGCCACAACCCCGGCGCGGTGATGCCGGGATTCCCGCCGACGCGGCCGAGCCAGTTGCCCGGCTGCTGCCCGGCCGGGCCCGGCGCGTTGTTCGTGACGAGGTCGCGCAGCGCGTCCGGACCCGCTTCCCAGCCCGCGTAGAACTGGTTCCGCACGCTGCCGAGCAGACCGAACACCTCGCCCGCGGCGGGATGCCGCGACCATTCGGCGTACTGATCCGAGGTGGAGTTGTTCATCCCCACCCGGACGATGTGCTGTTCCAGTTGCAGTTTGGCCAGTTCCGCCTCGGCGGCCTGGCGGGCGCCGGCGGCGGCTCCGAGGACGAGCCCGATCTGATGCCGGACCCGTTCCAGCGCCGTGGCGACGCGATTGCGCTGTTCACTCGCTTTGCTGCCCATACCGGCTCGCCGATCTCAGAGGCGTGATTGGTAGCCGCTGACCAGGTCGTCAGCGGCGGAAAGGCGCGTCAGGAGGTTCTCTATTCCCTCGTCGGCCTGCGCCAGCTGCGACGGCACCCATGGCACGGCTTGAGCCTGTGGATCCACGATGGCCCGACGGGCCTCTTCGAGCAGGCTTCTGGCCCGTTCGGCGTGGGTTCGTCCGTCGGCGAGGCCGGTTTGGACGGCCGTCAGCAGCTGGTGCAGTTCCTCGAGGTACATGCTCAGAGTCGGGTCGAGTACGACTCGGCCGACGAGATGCCGGCCTGGATGGTGCTTTGCATACCGGTGATGCCCTGCAGGGCCTCGGCGAGAAGCCCGTGAGCCTGGCTCACCTCGTGCTGGGTGCTGCCCTGCGTGGCCTGGGACAGCGAGAGCTGGGCTTCTTCAAGAGATTGCGCTGCCTGCTGAAGTGCGGCGATACCCGCGGATGCTTTCTCGTTCGCGAGCGCGATACCAGCGCGGATCTCTTCGACTCCGGCCATTTTGGCGGACTCCTTGGGACGTCGGGGGCTGGAACGACCACCATTAAACTTAGCGTGATCAACTGACTCTGTTAAGTGAAGGTCCTGCTAAGTAATCAACAAGGCCCCGGACGTCGGAACGTCCGGGGCCTTGCTGACGGCGGAGGATACAGGATTCGAACCTGCGAGGGCGTGAACCCAACACGCTTTCCAAGCGTGCGCCTTAGGCCGCTCGGCCAATCCTCCGTGGGGAACTTTACCGGATGCCTCAGTGGCCCCTCGAAGGCGGGTCTGACCTGGGTTTCCGGCTCGGTCGCCTCAGGCGTGCCCCGGAGCGAGAACGTCGGCGACGACGCAGGTGATGTTGTCCGGTCCGCCGCCTTCGTTGGCCAGGTGGATCAGGTGCGGGACGGTCTCGGCGGGATCTTGGAAGGCGCCGAGGACGTCCTTGATAACGGTTTCGACAACCGTTGCCGTTAACCCGTCCGAGCACAGCAGGAGACGGTCCCCGGGGGCCGCGTCGAAGGTCCAGATGTCCGCTTCGCCGCTGCCGGTGCTCAGGAGCGCCTTCATGAGCAGTGAGCCGCGAGGGTGCCCTTCGACCTCAGACGGGTCGATGCGGCCGTCGTCCGCGAGAGCCTGCGCGAGGGTGTGGTCGCGGGTGAAGCGCTGAAGCGTTCCTCCGCGGAGGAGGTATCCCTTGGAGTCGCCGATGTGGGCGGCGGTGAAGTGCGACCCGTCGAACAGCAACGCCGTCAGGGTGGTGCCCATGCCCCGCGTCTCGGGCTCCTGCTCGGCCGTCGCGGCGAGCCTGTCGTCGATGGTGCGCAGGCCGCCGGAGAGCACCTCGATCAGGTCGACCTCCGCGAGGTCGAAACCGCCGAGGTCCGCGTCGAGCCGGGACAGGACGCCGACCGCTTCGGCGCTCGCCACCTCGCCGTGCGGCTGGCCGCCGATGCCGTCGGCGACGGCCAGCATCCTGGGGCTGGCGTAGACCGAGTCCTGGTTGACCTGGCGGCGCCGCCCGACGTCCGAGCCGGCGGCGTACCGAAGGGTGTACCTCATGGGCCCCAGTAAAGCAGCTGTGTACTGAGTTCACAAACAAAGGGCTGGAAAGGTCAGCTGTCGGTTACGATGCGCCGATGGAGGAGCAAGCCACCGTCAGCGCGGCGGACATCGCGCGGATCGCCGGCGTCGGCCGCGCCGCGGTGAGCAACTGGCGTCGACGTTACGGTGATTTTCCGCCGCCCGTCGGCGGCACGGCGTCGAGCCCCCTCTTTTCGCTGGTCACCGTCGAAAACTGGCTGCGTGAGCGAGGAAAGCCGTTCGAGATCTCGCTCGGTGACCGGATCTGGCAACGGCTGCGGAACCTCGGCGACGACCTGTCGCTCGGCCTGCGGGTCGGCCGGGTGGGGTCGTATCTGACCCGGCCGGGCGAGTGGTCCTTTTCACCCCGCTACGACGACGCCGAACTGCTCGGCCTGCTGGACCGCTTCGCGGGCGAGCGAGGCGCGCGCGAGGCCTACGAATTCCTGTGCGAACGCTACGTCGAGGCGCACTCGCGTCAGCTCTCCGTCACGCCGGAACCGGTGGCCGCGCTGATGTCCCGCCTCATCGGTCCCGAGCCCGGCGTCGTGCTCGACCCCGCGTGCGGGCTCGGGACGCTGTTGCTGGCCTCCGGCGGGACCCGGCTGCTCGGCCAGGCCGACGATCCGGCGAACTCGTGCATCGCCGCGTACCGGCTGCTGCTCGCGGGGGCCGACATGGAGATGTACGGCGCGGACGCCCTTTCGATGGACTCCTACGCGGGGGTCCTCGCGGACGCCGTCGTCTGCGATCCGCCGTTCAACGAACGGGAATGGGGTTACGACGAACTCGTCGGCGATCCGCGCTGGGAGTACGGCCAGCCGCCGCGTGGCGAGCCGGAACTGGCGTGGGTGCAGCATTGTCTCGCGCATGTGAAACCCGGCGGGCTGGTGGCGATCCGGATGCCGCTGGCCGCCGCCGGTCGCCGCACCGGACGGCGGATCCGCGGGAACCTGTTGCGGGCCGGGGCTTTGCGCGCGGTGGTGACGGTCAGCGGCTCGGACGTCTGGCTGCTGAGGCGCCCGGAACCCGGTGAGCGGCCGCCCTCCCGGTTGCTCCTGCTGGCCGATCCGTCCACTGTGGAGGATCAGTGGGCGGCGCATCTGCGCGGTGACGAGGTACCGGGCGCCGTCCGGATCATCGACCTGCTCGACGAGGAGATCGACCTTTCCCCCGCCCGGCATCAAGCGCGTGACGAACACGCGGGTGAGGCGTTCCTGGAAGTCCGGCGGTATTTCGACGGGATCCGGCCGGAACTGCCGTCGCTCGTGGTTTCCGAGGAACAACCGGCGTTCACCACGATCGGCGAGCTGCTGAAGTCCGGGGTGCTCAGCGTGCCGGAAACGGTGGAGGCCGGCGACGTCGTCGCGTCGCCTGCCGTACCCGCGTATGTCCACAGTGGAGCACCGATGACGGTGGAGCCGTCGATGTCGAAGTACCGCACCGATCCCGAACGGCTGGACGCCGCGTTCCTCGCCGGCTGTCTGCGCGCGGCCGGGCAGATCGCGCCGACCTCCTCCACCCGGATCGACCTCAAGCGCACCCGGATCCCGCGCCTCCCGATCGAGGCGCAGCGCGCGCGGGGGGAGGCCTTCACCCGGCTCGCGGCGTTCGAGGACGCACTGCGCGAGGCGGCGGAATCGGGCATGGAGCTGGTGAGACTAGGCTTGGCCGGGCTCACCGAAGGACAGCTCAAGCCGGAGAATTAGGTTGCTGATCGCGGATCGCTACGAACTCGACGAGCTGCCGCTCGGCCGGGGTGGGATGGGCGCGGTCTACGCGGGCCACGACCGGCATCTCGGCCGCCGCGTCGCGGTGAAGTTCCTCGGGCTGCCCGGCGGTCCGGACGCCGAACTCGAACAGCGTTTCATCCGCGAGGCGCGGATCCTCGCGACGCTGGAGCACGCGGGTGCGCCGACGCTGTACGACTTCGGCACCTACGACGAGCGGTTGTACCAGGTCATGCAGTTCATCGAGGGCGTGACCGTCGCCGATCTCGCCGCCGAACACGGCCCGCTGCCGGTGCCGTGGGCGGCCGCGATCGCCGCGCAGGCGTGCGCCGTCCTGGCGGGCGCGCACGCGCTTTCGATCTGCCACCGCGATCTCAAGCCCACCAACCTGATGCTGTGTCCCGACGGCAGCGTGAAGGTGCTCGACTTCGGGCTCGCGATGCTGCGCGAGACCGACGTCGCCCAGTTCACCCGCGCGGGCCAGATCCTGGGCACGCCCGCGTACATGGCGCCCGAGCAGATCCAACGCGGGATCGCGGGACCGCGCAGCGATCTGTACGCGCTGGGCTGCGTCCTGCACGAAATGCTGACCGGCAGACAGCTGTTCACCGGGCCGACGGCGTACGCGGTGTTCGAGAAGCAGGTCAAGGAAAGTCCGGCCGAAGTGGACGGAGTACCGAGTGGACTGAACGTCCTGCTCGCGGATCTGCTGGAGAAGGACCCGGAAAGACGTCCCGCGGACGCGAACGAATTGTTCGAACGGCTGGCCGTGTTCGCCAGGGACCTGCCGCCCCTGCCCGGCTACCTGGACGAGGGCGCCAACCCGGGCCGGATGTACGCGAGAGTCGTCGGCCGCGTGCCCTGAGACGTGATCGTGACCTTCCGACCAACAACCCCGGACGGGTGAGTTCCGTCTTTACCCATGTCAGACGAACTACGGACAAACGGGGGTAAGGGTCGTGAAGAGGTTCTTGGTCGGGGTGACCGCACTGGCCACCGCGCTGGTGCTGACCGCGTGTTCCGGCAACACCGGCGGCGGCGCGCCCGGTGGTGGCGCTGTCGCGCAGGGTGACCCGGCCTCCGGGACCACGACCACTTCGGCGCCGTCCTCGACACCCGCCACGTCGTCGTCACCGACACCGACGCCGAGCAGCTCGAGCTCCAGCCCGAAGCCGACGTCTTCGAAGCCCAAGCCGACGCCGAAGCCCACGCCGAAACCGGCGGCCAAGCCTGCCGCGAACGTCGCCGACGTCCCGTGCAAGGCCGCGCTGGCCTCACCGGGCGTGAGCGCCTGTGTGGACCTCTCCGCGCTGAAGACCTGGCTGCTGCAGGACGGCAAGGTCATCTACGGTCCGGTCAAGCAGCTGCCCGGCAAGAAGGGTCACGCGACGCCGACCGGGGTCTTCCACGTTTCGAACAAGGTCAAGAACTACCACTCGAGGGAGTTCGACGCGCCGATGCCGAACTCGGTGTTCTTCCTGCCGGGTATCGCCTTCCACACCGGCAGCCTGTCGGTGTACTCGCACGGCTGCATCCACCTGGCCGCGGCGGCTTCGCAGAAGTACTTCACGACTCTGCAGAGTGGCGACGTGGTGCAGGTCGTGGCCTGAGGTTGCGGTTCGGTTTCGTTGGGATAAATGAAAGCCCCCGGCGGCAATGACTCGCCCGTTCCCGGCGACGTGTCCATGACACGCCGGAAATGGGGAAGTGCGCATGATCGGAAACCGGGTACTCACTCGCGTGCTCGTCACGCTGTCGGTTTCACTTTTGCTTCTCCCGGGATGGGTGGGCGCTCCGGAAGCGATCGGGGCGCCCACCTTGCCGTCCGGGTTCGTCCTTCGTGATCAGCCGAGCGGACAGGCCGCGTTCGACCTGACCGATTTCGCCTATCTGCCGGACGGTTCCGTGCTGAGCACCGGCAAGAGCGGCAAGGTCGCGTGGGTGTCCGGCACCGGCCAGACGCGGACGGTCGCGGCACTCCCCGTCCACGACAACGGCGACCTCGGCCTCGTCGGCCTCGCCGTCGCCCCGGATTTCACGACGTCGCGCCAGATCTACCTCGCGTGGTCGTTCAACACCGGCGGCGGGTTCACCATGCGGGTGGCGCGCTGGACGGTGACCGGCACGGACGTCCCCACGGGCCTCGCGAACGAACGAGTGCTCGTCGACCTCCCCGGTTTCCACGACGTCCACGGCGTCACGGGACTCGTCGCGGCGGGCGACGGGACTTTGTGGATCTCCATCGGCGACGCCGCCGACTTCACCAGGATGGATCCCGGCGCGTTGCGCGCACTCGACCTCGATCAGCTGTACGGCAAGATCCTGCACGTCACCACGGACGGCGCCGGTGTCCCCGGCAACCCGTACTACTCCGCGGCGACCCCGAATTCGAACCGCTCCAAGATCTTCTCCAGTGGTTACCGCAGCCCGTTCCGGTTCTCGCTCGATCCCCGCCTCGGACTCCCGGTCGTCGGCGACGTCGGCTGGAACACCTGGGAAGAGGTGAACGTCGTGCGGCCGGGCGAGAACCACGCCTGGCCCTGCTGGGAAGGCAACTTCCCGACGCCGGGGTACTCCGGTCTCGCCGGCTGCTCGGGTGTCGTCAACACCCCGCCGATCACCGCGTACCACCACGGTTCCGGTGCCGACGAAGGCAACAGCGTCACCGCCGGGATCGTCTACAGTGGATCGTCCTATCCGGACGAATACCGGGGCGCGTTCTTCTTCGGCGACTATGTCACGCAGAAGATCTGGACGATGACGTACGACAGTCAGGGCAGGCTGGTCCAGCCGCCGCAACGGCCGCCGAGGTTCACCGGCGTCGGCGGTCCGGTCAAGTTCGCGGCCGCGGTCAACGGCGACATCGTCTACGCCGACATCTACACCGGGAACCTGCGGCGGCTCAGCTATCCGGGGACCAACGCGGAACCGGTCGCGGTGGCGACGTCGAGCACCGAGCCGTCGACGAGGACGGTGACCTTCGACGGCACCGGCTCCTACGACTTCGACGGCGATCCACTCACCTATCACTGGGATTTCGGCGACGGCACGAGCCAGACCGGAGCCAGGGTGAGCCACGCCTACGCCGCGGGAGTGGGGACGGTGACCGCGCGGCTGACCGTGACCGACCGCCTCGGCGCCACCGGCGGCACGGACGTCGTCGTGGTCCCGGCGAACCACTCACCTGAACTGGGCATGACGGATCTCGGCGCGCACACCTTCGCGGTCGGGGAACCGGTCGTCGTCGACGCGAGCGCCACCGACGCCGAGGACGGCGCGCTGCCGATCACCTGGATCACGCTGATCCGGCACTGTCCGGAAGAGGCGACCTGTCACGCGCATCCCGGCTCGTCCGGCACCGGGCCGTCGTTCTCGATGCCCTTCACCGAGCACCAGGACTCCCGGGTCGAGATCACCGCGAGGGTGACCGACGGTGCCGGGGTGACGGCGAGCAGGACCTACGTCGCGATGCCGCGCGAACATCTGTTGACGTTGACCAGCAACGTCCCGGCGGCGCTGGGCATCCCGGCCGAAGGCGGGGTCGGCACCGCGATGGTCACCGAGGGCGCGACGTTCGAGGTCGTCGCGGCCGAGGTCGCCACGGACGGTGTTTCGACCTTCTCCGCCTGGTCCGACGGAAGGACGTCGCGCACGATCACCATCACCGTCCCGCCGCGCGATCTGACGCTCACCGCCACCTACCTCACGCCGATCGACCAGCGCTACCAGGCGGAACCCGCGCTGCGGCAGCGACTCGGCGCCCCGACCGGACCCGAGGTCACCGACGGGACCGTGCGTTACCGGCCGTACACGGGCGGCAGGCTCTATTGGAGCGCCGAGACCGGTGTGAAGCAGATCGAGGGCCAGATCCTGGCGAAGTACCTCGCGCAGGGTGGGCACCGGAAGTTCGGACCGCCCGCGACCGACGAGACGGCCACCGCGGACGGCACCGGCCGGTTCAACCACTTCCCGAACCGGCCGGGAACGCTGCAGTCGTCGATCTACTGGACCATGACGACCGGCGCGCATCCGGTCTACGGGCGGATCCGGGTGAAGTGGGCCGCACTGGGCTGGGAGGCAGGGCCGCTCGGATACCCGACGACGGACGAACTGCCGACCCCCGACGGGACCGGCCGGTTCAACCACTTCAGCAAGAACGCGTCGATCTACTACACGGTGCAGACCGACGCCAGGGCGATCTGGGGCCGGATCCGTGCCAGGTGGGAGGCGCTGGGCTGGGAGGCAGGACCGCTCGGTTACCCCACGACCGACGAGACGGCGACTCCGGACGGCGTCGGCCGGTTCAACCACTTCACGAAGGCGGGCTCCGTCTACTGGTCGATGGCCACCGACGCGCACGCCGTCTACGGCGCGATCCGGCAGCGCTGGGCCGCGCTCGGCTGGGAGCGGTCGTACCTGCGCTATCCGACGACGGACGAGTTCACCATCCCCATCGGACGGCAGAACAGCTTCCAGAGCGGCTACGTCACCTGGAACCGGACCACGGGCCAGGTGATCGACCGGCGCTGGTGATCACAGTTCCATAAAGGCACTCGAAAGTGTGAAATGCCCACGTAGACCCCGTCGATGAGACGTTCGACTGGGGAAAGGGGCCCTCTGCATGCCTTCGAGAATCCGTGCGCTCTGTCACGCCTTCGTGACGTTGCTGATAGTGACCTTGCTGGTGCCGTTGACGTCCACATCGGCGTCCGCGGCGCCCACGTTGCCACCCGGCTTCGTCCTTCGTGACCAGCCGAGCGGCCAGGCCGAGCTCGACCTGACCGACTTCGCGTACCTGCCCGACGGATCGATCCTGACCACCGGGAAGGGGGGCAAGGTCGCCTGGGTGTCCACCACCGGTCAGGTCCAGACCATTGCCAACCTGCCCGTGCGCACCACCGTCGACCTCGGTCTGATCGGGATCGCGGTCGCGCCCGACTACGCCACCTCCCGCACCGTCTACACCGCACGCGCGGTCGACGTCGCGGGCGGCGGTTTCGTCATGCGTGCCTCGCGCTGGACGGTGTCCGGCACCGCGCAGCCGACCGGGCTGACCGCGGAGAAGGTGCTCGTCGAGGGTGCGGGGAACACCAGCATCCATGGTATGACCGGTATCGAGGCCGCCCCCGACGGCACGGTGTGGATCTCGACCGGCGACAGCTCCGAGTTCCAGAACAAGGCCGACCCGTTCGCGCTGAACGTGCGCGACCTCGACAAGATCTTCGGCAAGATCTTCCACGTCACCGTGGACGGCGCGGGCGTGCCGAGCAACCCCTACTACACCGCCGCCAACCCGAACTCCCTGCGCTCGAAGGTGTTCGCGAGCGGCTTCCGCAGCCCGTTCCGGTTCAGCCTCGACGCGGCTACCGGCCTCCCGGTGGTCGGCGACGTCGGCTGGGGCACCTGGGAAGAGATCAACTTCGTCCAGAAGGGCGCGGACCACGGCTGGCCGTGTTTCGAGGGCAACCAGCCCACCGACGGTTTCTCCGCGATGGCGCAGTGCGCTTCGGCGGTGAACACTCCACCGGTGCTGGCGATCCGGCACGGTGAAGGTATCGACAACGGGAACAGCGTCACCGGCGGCATTGTCTACAACGGAGAGTCGTACCCCGAGGAGTACCGCGGCGCCTACTTCTTCGGCGACTACGCCACGCAGAAGCTGTGGACCGCCAAGTACGACACGCAGGGACGGCTCGTCCGCCCCCAGGAGACGCCGCCGAAGTTCACCGGCATCGGCGGCCCGGTCAAGTTCGCGGCCGCGGCCAACGGCGACATCGTGTACGCCGACATCGTCAGCGGGAACCTGCGGCGGCTCAGCTACGCCACCGGGAACAAGGCGCCGGTCGCGGTGGCCACCTCGGAGACGAACGCCGAGACCCGCACGGTTTCCTTCGACGGCACCGCTTCATACGACTTCGACAACGACCTGCTGACCTACGAGTGGGACTTCGGTGACGGCAAAACCGGCACCGGCGCGAAGGTCAGCCACACCTACGCGGCGGGGGTGGAGAAGTTCACCGCCAAGCTGACGGTGAAGGACGGGCTACTGGCCGCCGGGAGCACGGAAATCGCCGTGGCGCCCGGAAACCACTCGCCGAAACTGACCATGACCGACCCCGGTGCGCGCCTGTTCGCGATCGGCGAGGAGGTCAAGGTCGGTGCGACGATCACCGACGTCGAGGACGGTGAACTGCCGGTCACCTGGACCACGTTGATCCGGCACTGCCCGGAGAACGCGGTCTGCCACGCGCATCCGGACCAAGGCGCCACCGGGCCCGAGTTCACCATGCCGTTCACCGACCACACGGACTCCAACCTGGAGTTCACCGCGTCGGCGACCGACAGCGCCGGTGTCAAGGTGTCGAAGACCTACATCGCGAAGCCCCGTGAGCACCGGCTCACGCTGACCAGCAACGTCGCCGCGGCACTCGGCATCACGCCGGAAGGCGGTGCCACTTCGGCGATGGTGGTCGAGGGCGCGACCGTCGAGATCCAGGCGGCCGAGGTCGCTTCGGACGGTTCGTCGACCTTCACCGGCTGGTCCAACGGGGCCACCGGCCGGCTGACCCAAATCACCATGGGCGCCACCGATCAGACGATCACGGCGAACTACATCACGCCGATCGACAAGCGTTACCGCGACGAACCCGCGCTCGCGCAACGACTCGGCGCGCCGACCGCGCCCGAAGCGGTCGACGGCACGGTCCGGTTCCGCACCTACGAACGCGGACGGCTGTACTGGTCGAAGGAAACGGGCGTCAAGCAGATCGAAGGCGAGATCCTCAAGCAGTACCTCGCCCTCGGCGGCCACAAGGAATTCGGCCCGCCCGCCACCGACGAGCTGATCACGCCGGACACCACCGGTCGCTACAACGACTTCCCGATGTGGCCCGGCAAGCTGCAGTCGTCGATCTACTACACGGTGAACACCGGTGCGCACGCGGTGTTCGGCAAGATCCGGGTGAAGTGGAAGGCGCTGGGCGCGGAGGCCGGTGAGCTCGGCTACCCGACGACGGACGAACGGGCGACCCCCGACGGGATCGGCCGGTTCAACCACTTCAGCAAGAACGCGTCGATCTACTACACGGTGCAGACCGACGCCAGGGCGATCTGGGGCCGGATCCGCGTCAGGTGGGAAGCGCTCGGCTGGGAGGCGGGGCCCATGGGGTACCCGACCATGGAAGAGGCGACGACACCGGACGGGATCGGCCGGTACGTCCACTTCACCAAGGCCGGCTCCATCTACTGGACGATGCAGACCGACGCGCACGGCGTCTGGGGGGCCATCCGGCAGCGCTGGGAAGCGCTCAAATGGGAGGCCGGCTACCTGAGGTACCCGACGACCGACGAGTTCGCGGTCTCCGGCGGACGGCAGAACAACTTCCAGGGCGGCTACGTGTTCTGGAACGCCTCCAACGGGGCGGTGACCGACGGCCGCTGGTAGTCCCGCGTTTAGTCCTCTGGATGCGGTTCTTGCGTGTGCGACTACCGCATCCAGAGGACGAAATGCGGCGGGGTCAGGGGAGCAGGTCGGCCGGTGAGGTGCCGGAGGTGGTGAGCGGCAGGCCGAGCGCGACTCGTTCGGTGAGCCAGCCGCTCGGCCGGTAGCGCTGGTCACCGGTGCTCGCGACCAGACCCCGCAGGACCCGCAGGACGAGCTCGGCGCCCGCCTCTTCACCCCAGGTCAGCGGTCCGCGCGGGTAGCCGAGCCCGAGCCGGACGGCGGTGTCGATGTCCTCCGGCGTCGCGAGCCCCTGTCCGGCGATGAAGCAGGCGGTGTTGACGATCGACGCCAGCAGCCGCTGCGCGATCGGCGCGGGGCCGTCGCGGACCACCGTCACCGGCAGCCCGGTCGCGGCGAGCGCGCCCCAGGCGGTGCGGCCGGCGGCCGGGTCGAGCGCGGGGTGGATCGACAGCGTCAGGCGTTTCCCGTAGCCGCCGAGCGGATCGACCCCGACGACCCGTTCCGCCGGAAGGCCGGCAGCCAACGCGGTGTCCACAGTGGACGATCCGACCGGGCTGACGATCAGGACGGTGTCCGGGTAGGCCGTGTGCACCACCTGGATCCCCGCCGACGACAGCAAGGTGCCGAGGCGTTCGTCTTCGACCCACACCGGCGTCGTGGGGGCTTCCGGTGCCGTCGGTTCGGGCTCGGCCTGCTGCGCACCGTCGACGTAGCGGTAGAAGCCTTCGCCGTTCTTGCGTCCGAACAGCCCGGCGGCGACGCGCGGACGCGTCAGCCACGACGGCCGCAGCCTCGGTTCGCTGTGGAATCCGCTCCAGATGCTCTCCAGCACCGCGTGCGAGACGTCGAGACCGGTGAGGTCGAGCAGTTCGAACGGGCCGAGTTTCAAGCCGAGCACGTCACGCGCGACGCGGTCGACTTCGGCCGGGCTAGCGATCCCTTCCGCGAGGATCTGCAGCGCTTCGGTACCCAGCCCGCGACCGGCGTGGTTGACCAGGAAGCCAGGGGCGTCGCGGGCGAGCACGGGTTCGTGTCCCCAGCCGCGGACGAGTTCGGTCAGCGCGGGCGGCAGCCAGGCGTGCGTGCGCGCGCCGGGAACGATCTCGACCAGCCGCATCAGCGGGACCGGGTTGAAGAAGTGGAGGCCGAGCAGCCTGCCGGGATCGGTCAGCGCGGCGGCGATCTCGGTGACCGAGAGTGAACTGGTGTTGGTGGCGAACACGGTGTCCGGGCCGCAGACGCGTTCCAGTCCGGCGAACAGCGCGCGTTTGATCTCCAGATCCTCGCGGACCGCTTCGACGACCAGGTCGACGCCGTCGGCGGGGGCCAGCGGATCGGTGACCGCGATCAGCCGCTCCTTCGCGGACGCGGCGGCGTCTTCGGTGATTTTGCCCTTCGAAGCGAGTTTGCCGAGCATCGCGCCGACGTGGTCGATGGCCTTCTCGACGGCGTCGGGCTGGGCGTCGGCGAGCTCGACTTCGAGCCCCGCCGTCACGGCGAGCTGGACGATGCCCCGGCCCATCACCCCGGTTCCGATGACCCGGATCCTGCCGACCTGCTCCGCCCACTTCTCCACCGCGAGCCGCCTTTCCCTCGATGTCGTCCCAAGCGTGACGTTAGCCGCCACCCGGATATCTCGCCCGGAAGGGTGATCCGTGCCCCCCACGGCGTAAGGCCACCCACCCGGCGCGGTCCCATCCGCGAAAACCGAGTGTTCCGCGCACCAGCCCCGAAGGGAAACCTCCCATGGCCACCGTCCCCGCCGCCGCAGCCGTCCGGACCACGCCGTTGCTTCTCGTCGCCGTGCTCTTCGGCGCCGTCGCCGCCTTCTTCGCGAGCCAAGCGCTGTGGCCGCTCACCGCCCTGGCCGTCGTGGTCGCCGTCGCCGTCCTCGCGGGCGGGGTGTGGCTGAGCGGGCGTAAAAACCGCGAACTCTAGGATCGCCATGTGGCGAAGCGCTTGACGCGGGAAGAAAGTCGCGAGCAGACCAAGCAACGCCTGCTCGCGGCGGCCGCCGAGCTGTTCGCCGAACGCGGGGTCAACGGCACGTCGGTCGAGCAGATCGCCGAACGGGCCGGGTTCACGCGCGGTGCCTTCTACGGCAACTTCGACGGCAAACACGAGCTGGTCGTCGAACTGCTGCGCCGCCGGACCCAGCGCGAGGCCGAGGAGGTCGCCGCGCTGCGTGAGGACGTCGGTTCCTTCGCCGAGATGATGGACCGGCTGCGCGCCTGGAACGTCGAGCGCGCCGAACATCTCGCGGGCTGGTTGACCCTGCGCACCGAGCTTGCCCTTTACGCCCTGCGGAATCCCGACGCGCGTCCGCTCGTCGGTGAAGGCGAGAAGTCGACAAGGGCGTTGCTGGAGACCTCGGTCAAGACCGAGCTCGCCGCGCGCGGCGTGGAGCCTCCCGCCGACCCGGCCTTCCTGGCGCTGATCCTGCACGCGCTCGAGGACGGCCTTCTGCTGCAGCGCTTCCTCAGTCCCGAGGGGACCGGTGACGAGGACGTGGTGGACGCCGTCCAGCTGCTGATGCGTTCGTGGACCGCGCTCAGCCGGTCATCTTGATCCCGACGAACTCGGCCATCTGCCGGGTTCCGTGCGCGAAGAACGCGTCCGAGGGGTCGACGCTGCCGACGTACTGGCCGAACAGCTCGAAGTTGATCATTCCGAACAGCTGGGTCCAGGCCATGATCAGCCGGGACGCCGTTTCCGGGGCCAGGTTGACGCTGAGGATTTCGGTGACGGCGTCGAGCTGGCGCAGCAGCTCGAGCGGCATCTCGCCGACCTCGGTCTCGATATGCAGGTTCGCGTCGCGCAAGACGGCGACCAGTGCGAACGCCACCCGGCCCGCCGGGGTGACGGTGTCCTGCGGGGCCTGGTAGCCGGGGATCGGCGAACCGTAGATCAGCGCGTACTCGTGCGGACGCGCCTTCGCCCAGGCGCGGACCGCTCGCCAGATCGATTCCCACCGTTCCAGCGGACTCTTCCCGGGGTCGTCCGCGGCCTCCGCGGCCTCGCCGACAGCGTTGTAGGCGTCGATGATCAGGGCGGTCAGCAGCTGCTCACGGCTGGAGAAGTACCGGTAGAGCGCCGACGAGACCATGCCGAGTTCCCGCGCGACGGCGCGGAGTGAAAGGCCGAGCGCGCCGACCTCGGCGAGCTGGCGGCGGGCTTCGTCCTTGATCTCACGGGTGAGTTCGGCACGGGCGCGTTCACGTGCGGTCTGGGTGGCGGGCACGCCCTCACTGTAGAGCATCGCACCTAAACGAGAGCACTGCTCTTGACATGAGGCAGCGCTCTGGTGTTCACTGCTCTTAACAGAGAGCACTGCTCTCGCAAACTTCAGGAGCCGAGATGACCGCCGCTGCCACCCGCTACATCAAGCCCGCGAAGGCGACCAACGCGTTCAACGAGTTCGTGCTCAAGCTGACGAAGCTCGGCGTGAGCGTCCTGGGTAGCCGGGTCCTCTCGGTCCGCGGCCGCAAGAGCGGCGAACTCCGCTCGGTCCCGGTCAACCTGCTGAAGCTGGACGGCGAGCGCTACCTGGTCGCACCCCGCGGCGTCACGCAATGGGTGCGGAACCTGCGCGTGGCGGGCGAGGGGCGGCTCACCGTCGGGCGCCGCACCGAGACGTTCACCTTCACCGAACTCGCCGACGACGAGAAGCCCGAGATCCTGCGCGCCTACCTCAAGCGCTGGAAGTTCGAGGTCGGCGTGTTCTTCGATGGTGTCGACGCGAAGGCGTCCGACGAAAAGCTCCGGGAGATCGCGCCCGGCTACCCGATCTTCAAGATCCGCTGATGCCTTGTGGACGCTCCGAACGTGAACAGCCTCGTTCTCTGGGGGCAGCCGTCAGGGTCACGGCAAAGTCGAGGTGGGGAGGCCTGGTTCTGGATCCTGGCCGGACTTCAGTGTCCACAAGGGACATATCCGCAGGATTGCGCGTCTGATTGATGTCTCTATGCACGTTTCTGCATAGGGTGGTGAGTGTTAACGAGGGTTATTGAGGGGAAAGGCAAAACGTGTCGTGGTGTGGGGCCGGTGTCGGTCCTGAGTACGCGTTCTTCTGGTAGTGAAGGCCTCCTTGTCTACTCTGACGGTAGTGAAGGAGGCTTTCGCTACCGTCGGATGTGATCTCGGCGGCCGGTCGTGAAGTACATGAAGGTCCCCTTCCTTGCGCCTAACGCCAGGGTTCCGGCAAAGTCGCATCAATGCTGGTCGGCTGCACCTCTATAGCGGGACAAGACGAACGCGTCGTGGTGGACACGGCGGGAGCGGGCCCACACAAGGGGCCTCACCCGGGTCCGGACTGTCCATAAGGGACACTGTCCGAGACAGAAATGCCCGATTTGGGTATCTTGCACGGTTTCGCGTGGCTGGATGGATGGCGCGTGTGATCAGACGGAGGACACGTGTGACTGGATGGATGACACGCGGGAGCGGCAGGTTTCGTCGGGTTTCGTCGGGTGTCGTCCGGCTGGACACGCGTGTTCTCCGTTCACTCACGCGTGCCCTCCGTCGGATCACGCGTGTCGCCCGAGGGTAGGTACCTAAGACACCAGTGGCCCTCACCCGAATCGCCACTCACGCCCTTCCTCCGAAACCGCACCTGGAGCCCCGCGGCATCCAGAATCAGGCCCGCCCTACCTCGGCTCGCCCTTGATCAACGGAAGATCAGGGACGTTGAGTGTCCCTGATCTTCCGTTGATCAAGCTCTACCTCGACTTTGCCGGGACCCTGCGCCTAGCGCAAGGAAGGGGACCTTCATGTACTTCAGTAAGGCGGGTGCGGTGTCGCGTCACCCAGCCCACCGTCCTGGCCCGCAATCACGCCATGTTTGCCTTACCCCTCAATAGAACGACACAAATCACTCACGACCGCCCTCGCAGCCTCGACCACTCCTCACGACTGGTCGTCGGTGCGCGCTCGCCTGCTCCGCCGGGCGGTGGCCGCCACCAGCACCACCCCGACCAGGAACGCGACGAGTCCGATCAGGAACCACAGCTTCTGCCCGGTCATGAAGCTGCCGGTCAGCACGCCGGCGCCCTGGAGCACCCAAACGCCGCCCACCAGCAGGAAGACCAGCCCGATCGTAAGCGTGATCCAGCGCTTCATTCGCAGCTCCCCGCCTCGACGTGCCCTGTGGCGATTCTGTCACCGGCGGCCGCGTCCGGCGAACTGATCACCGGCCGCCGACGAGACCGTTGCGGTAGGCGTAGACGACGGCGTGCACCCTGTCCCGCAGCCCGAGCTTCGCCAGGATCCGGGAAACGTGCGTCTTCACCGTCTCCTCGCCGACGTGCAGATGCGCGGCGATCTCCGCGTTGCTGGAGGCGTCGGCGACCAGCAGGAGGACCTCGCGTTCACGGGAGGTGAGCCGTTCCAGCTCCGCCGGTTCGGCGGCGACGGGTTCGATGCTGGTGGCGAAGGTCGAGACCAGCCGCCGGGTCACCGTCGGGTCGATCAGCGCGTCGCCGCGCGCGGCCACCCGCATGGCCGAGACGAGTTCTTCGGGCGCGAGGCTTTTCAACAGGAATCCGCTCGCGCCGGCCCGCAGCGCGCGGTAGACGTACTCGTCGGAGTCGTAGGTCGTCAGCACGAGGACGCGGGTGTCGTTGCCCGGCGCGGACATGATCGCCTCGGTCGCGGCCAGACCGTCCAGTTTGGGCATCCGGACGTCGAGTACCGCGACGTCCGGGCGCAGTGCCGCCGCTTGAGCGACCGCCTCGCGTCCGTCCGCGGCCTCGCCGACGCATTCGAAGTCCGCCTGGGTGTCCAGCACCGCGCGCATCCCGGACCGGAACATCGCGTGGTCGTCCGCCAGCAGAACCCGGATCACTCGGCCTCCAAGGGAAATCCGACTCGTACCCGCCAATGCCGCCCGTCGTCCAGCGGCCCGCATTCCGCGTGCCCGCCGAACAACGCGACGCGTTGCCTGATCCCGGCGAGACCGCGTTTCGTCGACTCGGCCGACGGGCTCCCGCTCGGGCGGCCGATCTCGTTCGTGATGGTGAGGACGACCTCGGTCTGCCGGTAGGCGAGGTCGATCTCCACAACGCTGTCCAACCCGTGCCGGAGCGCGTTCGTCAGCGCCTCCTGCGCGATGCGGTACAGCGCGACGTCCACCGAGCCCGGCAGTTCACGCGGTCCGCCGTGACTGGTCATCCGCGTCGGCAGCCCGGCGGTGCGGAGATTTTCGAGCAGCTCGTCGAGATTGTCCAGCCCCGGCTGTCGCTGCGCGTCCCCGTTCTCCTTGCGGTGCAACAGATCCAGCAGACGCCGGAGATCGGCCATCGCGGCCCGGCTCGACGATTCGACGGCGGAGAGCGAGCGACGTACGGCGGGTTCCCCGTCCGGCAAACCGAGTCGCGCGGCTCCGGCGTGCACGCCGATCGCGCTGACGTGGTGG
Source organism: Amycolatopsis sp. NPDC039088 (assembly GCF_055598845.1). Lineage (NCBI taxonomy): Bacteria > Bacillati > Actinomycetota > Actinomycetes > Pseudonocardiales > Pseudonocardiaceae > Amycolatopsis > Amycolatopsis sp. NPDC039088. The sequence goes on from NZ_JBVKAE010000005.1 coordinate 117,739, forward strand.
GAGATCACGTCGTGCAGATCCCTGGCGATCGTCGTGCGCTCTTCGATGACGGCACGGCGCACCGCCTCGGCTTCGTGCTGCTGCCGCTGTTCCTCGGCGCGCTGAAGATCGGCGATGTACGCGCGCCGCGCGGTCGTGTAGCGGCCGACCATCCACGGGAGCAGTCCGCTCACCCCGACGTCGATGAGCAGCAATCGCCAGTCCCGGTCGCCGCGGTCGACCGGGATGAGGTTGCAGGCGACGAACCCGGCGAGCATCACGCCGAGCGCGGCCAGCGCGGGTTTGGTCGCGAGCCAGGCGCCCGCGCGGTATCCCGCGATCAGCACGCCCGCGTTGGTGGCCTGCAGGTAGTGGTCGTAGGGGAACAGCAGGAGCGGCGCGGCGACGAGCAGCGCGGCGTGCGCGGCCGAAACCCAGCCCGAGTACCGGGACGGCCCGGCGAGCGCGGCGTTGGCGAGGATCCCGCCGAGCAGGACCACCCACGCCTGCCAGCCGAGGGAGAGCGGCGGCCCGGCGATGAGGTACAGCCCGGCGTCGCAGACCAGGCAGACGGCCGCGACCGCCCAGGCCTGTCTCGCCAGCGAACCACTGATGTCCCGCACGCGCCCAACTCTGCCCTAATTCGGTGGACAGGGGTTCATAAGATCGAAAGCCATGATGGCCGCGAAGACGCCCGTGCTCTGGACGACAGGGGCACCGGGGGCCGGGAAATCGACCACCGCCTGGGGTTTGTACACCCGCGCCGTGGAATCGGGCGGCAACGTCGCCTACGTCGACATCGATCAGCTCGGCCTCATCGGCCCGCCGCCCGGCGGGGGCGAGGCCTCGCACGCGATCAAGGCGGCCAATCTGCTGCGGGTGCTGGAAATCCTGCGCCACCGGGGCGCCAGGCAGGTCGTCGTTTCCGGAGTGGTGGACCCCGAGAACGGCGTAGAGCGGGAGTTCGAGGGCCGCGACTTCGATCTCACGCTCGTCCGGCTGACGTGTGACCGAGACGAACTCCGGAGCCGTTTCCTCGGCCGTGGTTCGCCGGCCACCGCGCTCCCGGACCTCCTCGCGGTGGCGGACGCCTACGACCGCACCGGTTTCGGGGAGGAGCTGGACACCACCGGACAGCGGCCGGAGGAGACCGTGGAGGCCCTGTTCCGGCGCTGTGTCGTGGCCGACGGGCCGGTCCGGCGGCCGGACCCCGTCGAGCCTCTGCCCGGTCCGGTGACCGTGGTGACCGGTCCGACGGCGGTCGGCAAGTCGACGGCCGCGTGGCGCGTGCTGCGGGACTTCTGGCAGCAGGAGGCGCCGGTCGCCTACGTCGATCTCGCGCAGCTCGGGTTCGCGCGTCCCGGCCCGGATCCGGCGCTGGAGGCGGCGAACCTCGCGGCGCTCTGGCGCGGCTACCGCGAGGCGGGAGCGCGGCGACTTCTCGTCGTGGCCAGGGAATTCCACGCCGAGCACCGCCGGGTCTTCGAGGAGGTCGGCGTCGTCCATCTCGACGCGGACGCCGCGACGCTCGCCGACCGCGTCCGGCTCCGGGCGGATGGCGAATCCGCGCTGCTGGCAGGCGACGAACTCCGTGGTGCGCCACCCGATGTGCGGGACCGGGTGGCCGCCCGCGCGGTCACCGAGGCGGAGCGGATGCGGGCGCATCGCGGCGACCGCGTCGTCCTCGACACCTCCGGACAGGAGCCCGCCGAGACGGCCGCCGCACTACGCGCCGCCGTGAGTCAGTAGCCGAGGCGTGGACCGCCCTGACCCTGCTGCCCCTGACCCGGCTGCCCTTGCTGACCCTGCTGTCCTTGACCGGGCTGGCCGCCGGTCTGACCGCGTTGGTTCTGCCCGGCCTTCCCGATGGTCGTCGCCGTCGCGGTGTCCCCGGAGACCTTGGCGGTCACCGTCACCGTCTCGCCTGTCTTGGGGTCGCCGGTCTTCTTCGTCGACGCGTCGATCGTGTAGACCTGTTTGTAGCCGTCCTTGCTGGTCAGGCTGACTGACGTCGCGCTGATCTCGGTGACCTCCCCGGTCTGCAGCCGCTCCGTGCGGTAGCCGCCGTTGCCGTCCGGGACGACGAAGTCGCCGTGCAGCGCGTCCCGCGGCATACCCCCGGCAGGGCCGACCATCATCCGGCCGCCGCCGGGGCCGCCCATCATCCCGCCCTGAGCCCGTTCCGCCCCGTTCGCGACGGTCCCGGCCCAGATCGCGGCGCCGCCGCCGGCGGCGATCACCACCGCCACCCCGGCCGCGACCGCGGTCTTGCGGCCGGACCACGTTTTCTTGGGGGTACCGGGCGGGATGGGCGCGCCCCAGGCGGCGGTTTCCGCCGTCGCGGGCTCGGTGGGCCCGGCGGGCTCGCCGGGTTTGGTCGGTTCGGTCATCTGGTCGCCTCCGTGTACTCGGTTGCGGCCATGCTCGGCGCCGTCGCTGTGCGGAAGCTGTGCCGCCGGTGGGGACGCGCTGTGACTCGGCCGGGTGATCGTTCACAGGAAACGCACAGGCCGGGCACAGGGAAGCCTCAAGGGAGGTGCCAAGGATGGCAGCATGACCAGTGTGAACGTCCCTTCGTCCGGTTCCGGGAAGGCAGGCTTGCGCCGTGCCGACGGCAGCCCAGTGCGGGTGCTGGTGGTCGACGACGAGGCGACGTTGTCGGAACTCGTGTCGATGGCCCTGCGCATGGAGGGCTGGGACATCCGCACCGCCGCCGACGGCACCGAGGCGGTCCGGGTCGCCAGGGAGTTCCGGCCGGACGCGGTGGTTCTGGACGTGATGCTGCCGGACATGAACGGCCTGGAAGTACTGCGCCGCCTGCGTTCCGAGGTGCCGAACCTGCCGGTGCTGTTCCTGACCGCGAAGGACGCGGTGGAGGACCGGATCGCCGGGCTCACCGCGGGTGGCGACGACTACGTCACCAAGCCGTTCAGCCTGGAGGAGGTCGCGCTGCGGCTGCGCGCGCTGCTGCGGCGTACGGGCGGGGTCGCCGGGCCGAGCGGTTCGACGCTGGTCGTCGGCGACCTGACCCTGGACGAGGACAGCCGCGAGGTGCACCGCGGCGGTGATCTGGTGCCGCTGACCGCGACCGAGTTCGAACTGCTGCGCTATCTCATGCGCAATCCGAAGCGAGTGCTGTCGAAGGCGCAGATCCTGGACCGGGTGTGGAGCTACGACTTCGGCGGCCAGGCCAACATCGTCGAGCTGTACATTTCCTACCTCCGCAAGAAGATCGACGCCGACAGGGAACCGATGATCCACACGATGCGCGGCGCCGGGTATGTCCTCAAGCCCGCGGGGTAGGCGGCCATGGTCCCTGCGACGGCGGCTGATCGCGCAGGTCGCGGGGCTGCTCGCGCTCGTCTGCCTGGTGGTGGGCGTGGTGACCGAACTGGCGCTGCGGGACTTCCTGTTCGGCCAGCTCGACGCGCGGATCGCCGAAACCAGTGAACGTGCCAGCCGTCCGCCGCCGTCGGGTCGCCCAGGCGGCGACGGGGTTCCGGAAGGCCTGCGCGCCTATGGCCAGAGCACCGGTTCGTTGTTCGTGAACGTGTTCCCGGACGGGCGCGTGCTCGCGGCGGTGCTGCGTTCGAGCTACGACGCCAAGGTCTCCCACCCCTTCCCGCACGACGAGATCACCCGGACACAGATCGACACCCTGCTGCGGTCGCGGCCGGGCAGCGAACCGAGCGACGTGGACCTCGGCCCGGCGCTCGGGGAGTACCGGGTGGTGGCGAAGGTGACGCCCGGCGGCGGGATCGCGATCACCGGACTGCCGACCAAAGAGGTCACCGACACCCTGTGGAACCTGGGTTTCATCTTCGGCGGGGTCGCCATCGGCGGTATCCTGCTGGCCGGCGCGCTCGGCGCGGTGACCGTCCGGCGCACCATGCAACCCCTCGATCGGCTGGCCGCCACCGCGACCAGGGTCGCCGAACTCCCGTTGGACCGCGGCGAGGTCGCGCTGTCGGAACGGGTGTCCGAAGTGGACACCGATCCGCGGACCGAGGTCGGCAAGGTCGGGTTCGCGCTCAACCGCATGCTAGGGCATATCGCGGCCGCCCTGTCCGCGCGCCAGGCCAGTGAGAGCCGGGTGCGCCGGTTCGTCGCGGACGCCAGCCACGAACTGCGGACGCCGCTCGCGGCCATCCGCGGTTACGCGGAACTCACCCGGCGCTCCGGTTCCGAGGTGCCGCCGGACATCGCGTTCGCGATGGGGCGGGTGGAGTCGGAATCCACGCGGATGACCGGTCTCGTCGAGGATCTGCTACTGCTCGCGCGCCTCGATTCCGGCCGCCCCGTGGTGCACGAGCCGGTCGATCTTTCCCGGCTGGTCGCGGACGCCGTCGCCGACGCGCACGTCTCCGGGCCGGAACACAAGTGGCTGCTGGAGGTCCCGCCCGAGCCGATCACCGTTCTCGGCGACGCGGGTCAGCTGCACCAGGTGGTGATCAACCTGCTCGGCAACGCGCGCACGCACACCCCGGCGGGCACCGAGGTCACCACTTCTCTATCCACAGTGGACTCGGTGGTGAAACTGTCTATTGTGGACACCGGCCCGGGAATCCCGCCGGAGATCCTCCCGGACGTCTTCGAACGGTTCGCCCGCGGCGACGATTCCCGATCGCGGGCGGCGGGCAGCACCGGACTCGGGCTGGCCATCGTCGCGGCCGTGGTCGCCGCGCACGGCGGGCAGGTCGGAGTGGTCAGCCGTCCGGGGCGGACGGAGTTCCGGGTTCAGTTCCGGTCCGCCCCGAACCAGGGTTGAGTCAGGGCCGTTTCACGGTGTCCACTCGCTGTTGGCGCCGCACAGGATGACGCAGGGCAGTTCGCCGCCGGTCCGCCCGGCCAGCCAGGCGGCGAACGGGACCGCCGCGGCCGGTTCGACGGCGAGCCGGAACTCCTCCCAGAGCCGGTCCCGCGCGCCGAGCAGTTCCGCGTCGCTGACCAGCACGGACGTCACCCGCGTCCGGAGTACCTCGAACGGGACGCTCCCGATCCTGGTGGCGCCCAGCGCGGACGCCGCCACCGAGTCGACGTCCACGTCCACCGGCGCGCCAGCCTCCAGCGCCGCGTTGAGCGCACGGCACCGCTCCGGCTCGACACCGAACGTCGGCAGCCCGGCCAGCGACGTCCCGGCGACCAGGCCGCCACCACCGACCGCGACCAGGAACGCGTCGACGTCCGGCGCGTCCTCGATCACCTCGGCGGCCACGGTGCCCTGACCGGCGACAACGGCGGGATCGTCGTACGCGTGCAGGTATCGCGTACCCGGCTCGGACGCGGCTTCGAGCGCCTTCGCGGCCGCCTCGGCGTACGTCGTGCCGTGCCGGATGAGCTTCGCGCCCGTGGCTTCGATCCGATCCGTCTTCGCCTGCGGAGCGGACTCCGGCACGTACACCGTCGCAGGCAGATTCAGCAGCGAAGCGGCCGTCGCCACACCCAGGCCGTGGTTGCCACCGGACGCCGTCAGCACCCGCTCCGGCAGCGGACCGCTCACCAGCGCGTTCACCGCGCCCCGCAGTTTGAACGACCCGCTCCGCTGCAGATGCTCCAGCTTGAGGACGAGCGGCCGCCCGTCGACTTCGGCGCGCAGCACCGGCGTCCGGCGCACGAACGGATGGACGGCTTCGGCGGCTTTGCGGACATCTTCCCAGGTCGGAGTACTCATACCCCCCACTGTCCTCCATGCCGGGACGGGAGTGACTACACTGGTCCCCGGACCCCGCGCGGCGTCCATCTTGTGAACCTCCCCAGGGCCGGAAGGCAGCAAGGATAAGCAAGCTCTGACGGGTGCGCGGGGTCCCCTTTCATTTCCGGGGCTAGAAGATCCCGAAGACGTCTTTCGGGGGGACTGGGGACGGTAGGGCGTCTGCGTCGGTGATGGGGCGCGCTTTGCCTTGGAGCTGCCTGAGGTCTTCGCCGGCGACGCAGCGCGCTGGATAGGTGGCGGAGGCGGCCCGGCGGGTCATGTCGGTGACGGGCAGTTCGACGCGGGAAGCGGCGACCACGATGTTGCCGAAGCGGCGGCCCCGCAGGACGCCCGGTTCCGCGAGTAGCGCGAGGTGCGGGAACGACGTTGCCAGTGTCGCCAGGAAGCGGCGGAGGAACGGCAGGTTCGGGCCGTCCGAGACGTTCGTGAGGTAGGTACCGCCAGGTCGGAGCACTCGCGCGACCTCGTTCGTGAACTCCACGGTCGCGAGCCCGCCCGCGAACACTCCGCGCTCGAAGGCGTCCACGATCACCAGGTCGGCCGAAGCGTCATACCTGCCGGAGACGCCTTCGCGGCCGTCGCCGACACGGACCTTCAGTCCCTTCAGACCCAGCTGCTCGCGGATGAGCGCGACGAGTTCGCCGTCGGCGTCGAAGACCAGTTGACGTGAGCGCGGCCGCGTCGCCGTGATGTAGCGCGGGAGGGTGCAGGCCGCTCCGCCGACGTGCAGCACGTCGAGCGGGCCTTCGCCGAGGCAGTCGACGACGTCGGCGATCCGGCGGACGTAGTCGAACTCGAGGTCCGTGGGATCGTCGAGGTTGACGTGCGACTGGGCGACCCCGTCGACGGTGATCATCCAGGCGTTCGGGCGGTCGGCGTCGCGGAGCAGTTCGGCGGTGCCGAAGCGGACCGGGTAGGTGCCTGGGGTCGGTGCTGATCCCACCTGTCGGGCCCTCCCGGTAGTCTCGCGGCCGTGGCATTAGCGCTGTACCGAAAGTACCGTCCGGCTACCTTCGCCGAGGTCGTCGGGCAGGAGCATGTGACCGATCCGCTGCGGACCGCGTTGGCGGCCGGTCGGATCAACCACGCCTACCTCTTCTCCGGCCCGCGCGGCTGCGGCAAGACCTCCAGCGCGCGCATCATGGCGCGGTCGCTGAACTGCGCGAAGGGCCCGACACCGGATCCGTGCGGCGAGTGCAACTCGTGCCGCAACCTCGCCCCCGAGGGGCCCGGCAGTGTCGACGTCACCGAACTCGACGCCGCCAGTCACGGTGGTGTCGACGACGCCCGCGAACTGCGGGACAGGGCCTTCTACGCCCCGGCGGACTCGCGCTACCGCGTCTTCATCATCGACGAGGCGCACATGGTCACCACGCAGGGTTTCAACGCCCTGCTGAAGATCGTGGAAGAGCCGCCTGAGCACCTGATCTTCATCTTCGCGACCACCGAACCGGACAAGGTGCTGCCCACCATCCGGTCGCGGACGCACCACTACCCCTTCCGGCTGATCCCGCCCAGTTCCATGCGCGAACTGCTCGAACGCAACGTCGCCGCCGAGGGCGCGACGGTCGAGCCCGCCGTGTACCCGCTGGTCATCCGCGCGGGCGGCGGTTCCGCACGGGACACGCAATCGGTGCTGGACCAGCTGCTGGCGGGGGCCGGGCCGGACGGCGTCGACTACTCGCGGGCGGTGTCCCTGCTGGGCGTCACCGACGTGGCGCTCATCGACGGCATGGTCGACGCGCTGGCCGCGGACGACGCGGCCGCGGTGTTCGGCACCGTCGAGAAGCTCGCCGAGGCCGGGCACGACCCGCGCCGGTTCGCCACCGACCTGCTCGACCGCCTGCGCGACCTGGTGATGCTGCGTTCGGTGCCGGACGCGGGTGAGCGCGGACTGGTCGCCGCGCCGGACGACGAGCTCAAGAAGATGCAGGAGCAGGCCGCCAAACTGGAGCCGGCCACGCTCTCGCGTTACGCCGACATCGTCCACAATGGACTTTTGGAGATGCGGGGCGCGACCTCGCCGCGGCTGGTGCTGGAGCTGCTGACGGCGCGGATGCTGCTGCCGTCGGTCGCCGAGGGCGCCAATGCGCTGCTCGCCCGGCTCGAACGGCTCGAGCGCCGCGCCGCTTCGGCACCCGCGCCTGTCGCCGGTGGTGCCGCGCAAGCCTCCCAAGCCGTCCAGGCTGCTCCGATCGCCCAGACGGCCCCGGTCGCTTCGGTGGGCACGGCGCCGACCCCTGTCGCTCCCGCCGGCGAGCCCGTTCGCGAGTTCCAGCGGCCGTCACGTCGCGCCGCCGCACCGGCTCCCGCTCAGCAGGCCGCACAGGTAGAGCAGCCCGCCCCGGCCGCTCAGCCCGCCGCGCGGCCGGAGCCGGTCGCTCCCCCACGTCCGTCCGCGCCCACTGCCGCTCCGGCTCCCGCGGCTGCTTCGGCTCCCGCGGCGGCTTCGGGTGGCGGGTCGGACGCGGACGGGATCCGCGGCCGCTGGCCGCAGGTGCAGGCCGCGATCCGCAAGATCCCGGGTGGCGCCGTGACTGGGGCGATGCTCACGCAGGCGAGTGTGGTGGGCGTCGAAGGCAACGCCGTCACGCTCACGCACAACGCGGAACCGGTGGCGCTCAGGCTTTCCGAGCCGCAGCACACGGAGCGCATCGCGGCCGCGTTCAAGGAGGTCTTCGGCGGCGACTGGCAGGTGCGGTGCGTTCACGGCGCCGCGCAGGCCCGGCAGACCGCCGCTCCCAAGGCCGCCGCGCCGCCGCCCACCGCCGAGCGATCGTTCACCCGCCGGTCCGCCGAGGCGTCCGGCGCCCCCGCGGCGCCTCCGCCGCCGAAGCCGGAGCCTCAGCGGCCCAAGGTGGCGACGACCGAACCGGACATCCCGCTCCCGCCCGAGCCGGTCGAGGACGACGAAGAGCTCTACTCGGAGGACGCGAGCCCCGCGCCGCCCCCTCCGCCGCTCCCGCCCGAGCAGGACCCGGAGGAGATCGCCCGGAAGCTGCTCACCGACCACCTCAACGCCCGCCCGCTCGACGAACGCTGACCAGAACGCATTTCGTCCTCTCAACGCGGTAGTTCGTGATACCAACTACCGCGTTTAGAGGACTAAATGCGGGGGGATGGTCAGGCCGCCAGGTAGTCCGCGATGGCCTTCGCGATGGAGGCGGCGTACTGCTGACGTCCTTCTTCGCTCGCCATCGCCGCGGCTTCGGCGGCATTGCGCATGTTCCCGCATTCGACGAGTGCGGCGGGCCGGGTCGAGAGGTTGAGCCCGGCGAGGTCGGCACGCGGCGCGAGCCCGTTCGAACCGAGGTAGGTCGACGTCGGGAAGCCGCCCGCGCGGAGGCCGTCCCGCAACGCCGTCGCGAGTTTCGTCGAGGGCTCGCCCTGCTGCGCGTTCAGCGGCGGCGCCGAGTAGGCGACGTGGAAACCGTGCGCACCGGCGGAATTCGAACCGTCGGCGTGGATCGACACGACCGCGTCCGCCGCCGCGTCGTTCCCGATCGCGGCGCGTTCGTTGACGCACGGCCCGACGCCGTTGTCGTTCTGCCGGGTAAGGATGACCCGGATTCCCTTGGCGCTCAAGGCTTCCGAGATCCGCTGTGACACATCCCAGGTGAACGCGTGCTCTGAGTAGCCGGAATTCGTCGAGGTTCCGGTGGTGTTGCACGGTTTCGTCTTGCCGCGTCCGGCTGGCACCTGCTTGTTGATCTCGCCGGGCCTGCCCGCGTTGCCGCCGTTGTGACCGGGATCCAGCACGACGACCTTGCCCGTCGGCGGCCGCTGGGTGGCGGGCGGCGGCTGGGGGACGCTCGAAGGCGGCGCGCTCGGCCGCGTCTGCTGCGGCGGCTGCGGAAGGGTGGTGAAGACGGTGGTGGTGCCGGGAGCGGATGGGGTCGACGGCGGCGACGCGGGGGTTTCGACACCACACGCCGCGAAGAGCGTCAATCCGATCGCCATCACCAGGCTTAGCCGTCGTCGCACTGCGCCCACGGTGCCATACGAGTGGCGGCTAGGCTGGTAGGCGGCACGGATTTTCCAGGAGAGGACCGATCGGATCATGGTGCAACCCGGTGGCGGCTTCGACCTGTCGCAGATCATGCAGCAGGCACAGCAGATGCAGCAGAAGCTGGTCGAGGCCCAGGAAGAACTGGCCAACACGGAGGTGACCGGCACCTCCGGCGGTGGCCTCGTCACCGCGACCGTGTCCGGCGACAGCCAGCTCAAGTCGTTGTCCATCGACCCCAAGGTGGTCGACCCCGACGACGTCGAGACCCTGTCCGACCTGGTCGTCGCGGCCGTGCGGGACGCTTCGGCCAACGCGCAGAAGCTCACCGAACAGAAGCTCGGCCCGCTCGCGGGCGGCCTCGGTGGCGGGATGCCGGATCTCGGCGGCTTCCCCGGGCTCGGCGGCTAGCTTGTACGAGGGTGTCGTCCAGGATTTGATCGACGAGCTCGGGCGGCTGCCCGGCGTCGGTCCCAAGAGCGCGCAGCGGATCGCCTTCCACCTGCTGGCGGCCGATCCCGCGGATATCTCGCGCTTGCAGGAAGTGCTCGGCAAGGTCAAGGAAGGCGTGCAGTTCTGCGAGGTCTGCGGCAACGTCTCGGAACAGGAGACCTGCCGGATCTGCCGGGACACCCGCCGCGACCTCACGGTCATCTGCGTGGTCGAGGAGCCGAAGGACGTGCTCGCGGTCGAGCGGACGCGCGAGTTCAAGGGCCGCTACCACGTACTCGGCGGCGCGCTGGACCCGTTGTCCGGGATCGGACCGGAACAGCTGCGCATGCGTGAGCTGCTCGCGCGGATCGGCGGCGCGGAGATCAGCGAGATCATCATCGCGACCGACCCGAACACCGAAGGCGAGGCGACCGCGACGTACCTCGTGCGGATGCTTCGCGACTTCCCCGGCTTGCGGGTGACGCGGCTGGCGTCCGGGCTGCCGATGGGCGGTGACCTGGAGTTCGCGGACGAGCTGACGCTGGGACGGGCACTCTCGGGACGGCGAGCGCTCTAGCCGGCTTCATGTCACTCCGTGAAGGCCGGGATAAGAATCAGCAGTAGCCCAGGCGTGCCAGGGTGTCGACGATGATCTCCGACGGGTGGAACTTGTCGACCCAGGACTCACCGCGGCGGTTCTGGTAGGTGTCGAGGAAGTTCTGCAGTTTGTCCCCGCGCATCTCGGTCAGCACGACGGTCTCGCCGAGGTGCTGCGGCGTCTCGGTGCGCTCGCGGTGCACCGCGCACGGCAGGCCGAGGTAGTAGCACTCCGCGGACAGGCCGCCCGAGTCGGTGACGACGTATTCGGCGCGCGCGACGAGCGGCAGGAACTTCAGGTACCTCATCTTCGGCTGGATTATGAAGTTCTTCTCGTCGAAGAGATTCGCCAGGCCCAGCGAGCGGATCTTCTCGCGCTCGGGCGCGCCTGCCATGTAGAGGATCGGCATCTGCTTGCTCTGCTCGCGCAGGATCTCCAGCGCCTCGCGGTACTTGTCCGCGCGCGAGACCAGCTCGAAGCGGTGCAGGGTGGCGAGACCGAACTTCTCCGGCAGTCCCTCGATGTCGAGCGGCCCGTTGATGGCCAGCCGCATCGCGTCGATCGCGGTGTTCGCCTCGGTGTCGACGACGACGCCGCGGGCGTTGCGCAGGTTGTTGACCTCACGCGCGCTCGGCGCGAAGTGCATGTCGACGATCTTCGCGGCGATCTTCCGGTTCAGCTCCTCCGGCAGCGGCGACATGATGCTGCCCGACCGCGCACCCGCTTCGACGTGCCCGACCCGCGACTTGAGGATCCGCTTCCCGATGAGCGAGCCGTACGGCGTGGTGAAGGTGTCGCCGTGCACCAGCACCAGCGGCGGACGCCCGTCCTCGACCAGCGCGGCCTTCAGCTCGGCGCGGCGGCTCCACGCGGTGCGCAGCACCTGCGCGGCCCAGCCCGGCACCTGCGCGGGCGACTCCAGGTTGTGCGCCTTCTCCTTCGGCACCAGCCAGACGTCGGGTTCCGGGAGGTTCAGGTCGGCGAGAACGTCCGAGACCTCGTCGACGTGCTGTGCGGTGAACCAGATCTTCGGGCGGACCCCGCGTTCGAGGATGCCGTGGTAGACCGGCGCGATTTTGATCAGTTCCGCCGTGGTGCCGAGAATGAAGGAAATCACCGGAAGGGCCATTCTGTCGGGGTCTGCGGTGCCCGAAGGATACTGGTGGCCCGCGCAAGGTAGCCTCGCCGGGGTGAGTGCGAATTCGCTCCTCCCGGCCCTGTCCGTGGTGATCCCGGTCTACAACGAGCAGAACTGGATCGACCGCAGTGTGGGCGCGCTGATCGCGTCGGCACAGGCGGCGAACTGGCCGGTCGAGGTGGTCGTGGTCGACGACGGCAGCACCGACGGCACCGGCGACAAGCTCGCCAAGCTGCAGGAACTGTACGGCATCACGGTCCTCACCCAGCCGAACAGCGGCCGGTTCGAGGCACGCCGGGCGGGGATCGCGAAGGCGTCCGGACAGCAGATCCTGCTGCTCGACAGCCGCGTGATCGTGGACCCGGGCTCACTCGCCTTCCTTCGCGACCAGCTCGTGGACCACCCCGAGCGCACGGTGTGGAACGGTCACGTCAACGTCGCGTCCGAACACAATCCGTATGCGGGATTCATGGCGGGTCTGGTCAAGATCCCGTGGCGCCGTTATTGCGCGAACCCGCGGTTGATGTCCTTCGGTATCGAAGAGTTCGACGTCTTCCCGAAAGGCACCGGATTCTTTTCCGCGCCCAAGGACGTTCTCGAGGATTCGTCCAACGCGTTCGAGTCGCTCTTCGAAGACGTTCGTTTCGCGAGTGACGACACCGGTGTTCTGCGCTGGATCGCCGAACGGCACCGTATCTTCCTCGCCCCCGAGTTCTCCGCGACCTACCACGGCCGGGATTCGTTCAAGAAGTTCATCGGGCAGTCGTATTTCCGCGGCACCACGTTCGTCGATTCGTATCTCGCGTCGCCCGGCCCGGCTCGCAACGGCCTGTTCGCCGCGATGGCCGTCGGCGTGCTCGGACTCGGTGTCGCCGCGAAGCGTCCGAAGACCGCCGTCGCGCTGGCCGCCGCCGGGTCGACGGCCGCCGGGTTCGCGGTGACGAAGTTCGGCGCCACGAAGGCCGAGGCCAAGGCGGTCGCCCAGCTCGCGCCGGTGTTCGCCGCCGGTTTCGGCGCCGGAGCGCTCCGCGGCCTCTTCATGGCACTGCGGGCCAAGCTGCGTCGATGAGCAACGCGGTGAGCAGCGAAGAACTGGCCAAGGACACCGGGAAGTCCGCCGGCCGCATCGGCGTCTACCTGCTGATCGCGATCGCGCTCGGCTACGCGCTCACCGTGGTCTGGGGCCGGACGTTGTCGCAGGCCGACAACGCCGTCCTGCTCTCCTTCTGGGGCATGTTGATGGGACTGGGCGCCGCCCTGTCCCCGCTGGAGCAGGAGATCTCCCGCCAGTCCGCGCACGCCGCGCTCGAGGGCCGCAAGGCCGGGCGCCCGGCGGTGGTCGCCTTCGTCACCAGCGCGATCGCCGTGACGGTCGTCGGGCTGGTCACGTTGCTCCCGCCGATCACCGCGAAGGTCTACGGCGGCCAGTTCGCGCTCGCGGTGATCGTGCTCGCCGGCGGCCTTTCGTTCGCCTTCCAGTTCGCCGCGCGCGGCCTGCTCATCGGCCAGAACCACGTCCGGTCCTACTCCTGGCTGATCCTCGTCGAGGCGGCCGTGCGGATCCTCGTGGTCGCCGCGCTGGTGGTCGCCGGGCTCACCCAGCTGTACTGGTTCGCCATCGCCGCCGCGACCGGCTCGTTCGCCTGGCTGCTCTTCGCCCGCGGCGCCGCCCGGCTGGTCGACCCTCACCTCGACGCGGACGAGCCCGCGAAGCCGATCGTCACGAACATGCTGATGCTCCTCGCGGGCGCCGGGCTCACCGCGAGCGTCATCACCGGCTACCCGGCGCTGGTCAGCCTGCTCGCGCCCGGCGGCGACAAGGACAAGCTCGGCGTGCTCTTCCTCGCCCTGTTCGTGGCCAGGACGCCGTTGACGCTGATGGCGCCGGTGCAGGCGCTCGCGGTCCCGACCGTGGTGCGGCTGTCCAGCACCGAAGAGGGCAAGCACCGGCTGCGCAGGCTGCTCGCGCTCGGTTCGGCGGGCGCGCTGGCGCTCGCGGCCCTCGGCGCGCTGATCGGCTACCTGATCGGCCCGTGGGTCGTCCGCCTGGTCTACGGCGCCAAGAACGACCCAGAGGCCTGGTGGATGGCCGGGCTGGTCTGGTCGTCGGTGCTGCTGGCCGCGATGCAGCTGCTCGCCGCCGTGCTGGTCGCGCAGGCCAAGGCCGAGAAGGTGCTGATCACCTGGGCCGCCGTCGTCGTCGCGACCGCGCTGGTCCTGCTGTTCTTCCCCGGCGACACCGTCGTGCGCGCCGTCGTCGGCCTCGCCGCTGGACCCACGGTCGGCCTGCTGGTCGTGATGGCGTTCGTGGTGCGGGGCACGCCCGAGACGGGCAACGCACAGCCGTCCGAAACGTCTCGATAGTGTGGCCGCGCCATCACGCGCCGCGAAACGCGATGGCGTTCTCACGCCGAAATAGGGTTGGACAGCGAATTCGATGAACGTTCTTTTGGTGGTACTGGCGTTCTGGCTGCCGGGGCTCGTCTTCGGCGCCGCGATCAGGCTGCGCGGCTGGACCCTCGCCGCGGCGGCCCCGCTGCTGACCTTCGGCCTCGTCGCGATCGCCATCCCGATCCTCGGCGGGCTCGGTATCCGCTGGTCGATGCTCAACGTCGGGCTGTGGGTACTGGCGCTGTCCATCGTCGGCTTCGCGCTGTCGTTCCTCGTACTCCGGTTCACCGCGAAGCGGCACCCCGACTGGGCTGAAGACGACGACGCCCCGAAGCACTCTTTGCGTGACCACCTGCTCATCGGCGCGGGCGTCGTGGTCGGCCTCGGCGTCGGCGCGGTGACCTTCCTGCGCGGCTCGCATTCGCTGGAGAACGTCCAGCAGGACTGGGACGCCCCGTTCCACGGCAACCTGGTGCGCTGGATCGCCGAGCACGGCGACGCGCGGCCGTCGACGGTCGGCACCATCGCGAACCTGCCGAACCAGACCGACTACTTCTATCCGGACACCTATCACGCGCTGCTCGCCCTGGTCTTCGGCAAGGGCGGCCTGACGATGATGCCGACGCTGAACCTGGCGGCGCTCATGGTCGTGCTGACCATCCCGCTCGGCGTCGCCGCGATGTGCCGCGCCTGGCGGATGCCGGTGCTCGGGATCGCCGCCGCGGCTGCCGTGTCCACCTGGTTCACCGCGTTCCCGTACGACTCGCTGTGGCGCGGTCCGCTGTGGCCGTATGTCGCCGGTGTGGCCCTCGTTCCGGCCATGCTCGCGCTCGCCCACCTGCTGCTCAAACCGCGCGGGATCGCCGGGCCGGTCGCGATCGGTGTCGGTGTCGCCGGGCTGGCGGGTCTGCACACCAGCCTGATCTTCGTCATCATGGTCTACTTCCTGCTGATCCTGCTCGCGGTGCTGTTCCGCTTCGAGAAGATCGGCTGGCGCCGCAGCGCGGCCTCCTTGGTGGCCACGATCGTGGCGGCGGTCGTGCTGGGCGTGCCGCAGGTTCTCCCCGCGCTCTACAACGCGGGTGGCGTGACAGGTGCGTCCTGGGCGTCGGAGGCCACCGTCTCCGGCGCGCTGGGGCAGACGCTCACCTTCTCCCCGATGGCGGCCTTCCCCCAGTGGTGGATCGGCGTCCCGGCGATCATCGGCGTGTTTTTCCTGGTCCGGCACCGGCGGATGCTCTGGATGGTCGGGGCGTACGTCGTGCTCGGTGGCCTGTTCGCCGCGACGATCTCGCTGGAGACCCCGCTCATCCACACGCTGACCGGCGTGTTCTACAACGACCACTGGCGGATCGGCGCGCTCGTGCCGCTGGCCGGCGCGGTCGCGTTCGGCGAGTTCGTGCACACCGCCTCCGGCAAGTTCGCCGGGAAACTCGGTGAGCGCAAGCCGAACCTGAACCCGTTCACCACGGCGGTCGCCGGCGCCGTGCTGATCGGCCTCCTGGTCGTGGCGTTGAGCAAGGGCGGTTACATCGGCCGCAACTCCTCGACGCTCGCGATGAAGTACGGCGACGGTCCGGCGGTCAGCAAGGCCGAGGAAGCCGCCTACACCTGGCTCGGTCAGCACGTCGTACCCGGCGAACGGGTGATGAACGACCGGGCCGACGGCTCGGTGTGGATGTACGCCCTTGCGGGGGTTCAGCCCGTCGAGTGGACCAACTACGGCGCCGAGTTCACCACCAAGCCGGGCTGGCTCAGCGTGTTCCTGAACGACATCAACCGGGAGCCCCGGGTCCGCCAGGCGCTCGACGAGCTCAAAGTGCGTTACGTGATCGTCGGCAAGGGCAAGGTGGCGCCCGCGTCGAAGCCGGCGGTGGGGCTCCAGCGCCTCGACATCACTCCGGGTTTCAAGCGCGTCTTCCACAACTCCGACGCGTCGATCTACGAAATCGAAGGTCAGCAAGGTGTGGTCGCCGCAGGCGCCAGCACCGGGTCCGACACCGCTCACGGCCAGTAAGAAGATAGAGTGATCCAGTGTCCAGTACGTCCGTGACCACTCGTCGCGTACTCATCGTGATGCCTGCTTTGAACGAGCAGGCCAGCGTCGGCGCGGTCATTTCCCAGGTCAAGCAGTCCTTGCCGGGCATGGACGTGCTGGTGGTCGATGACGGCTCCTCCGACGACACCGCCAAGCTCGCCCGTGCCGCGGGCGCGGAGGTGGCCCGCCTGTCGGTCAACCTCGGCGTCGGTGGCGCCATGCGCACCGGCTTCCGGTACGCGGCCGCCCGCGGCTACGACGTCGTCGTCCAGGTGGACGCGGACGGGCAGCACGACCCGGAAGAGGTCGGCGCCCTGCTGGACGCGCTCGACGACGCCGACATCGCGATCGGCTCGCGCTTCGCGGGCAAGGGCTCGTACAAGGCGAGCGGCCCGCGGAAATACGCGATGGTCGTGCTCTCGCTCGTTTTCTCCCGGCTCGGGAAGACCAAGCTCACCGACGTGACCTCCGGGTTCAAGGCGATGGGTCCGCGCGCGATCAAACTGTTCGCCGCGTACTACCCGGCCGAATACCTCGGCGACACGGTCGAGTCGCTGGTGATGGCGATCCGGGCCGAACTGAAGATCAAGGAAATCCCGGTGATCATGCGCGAACGGGCGGCCGGAACGCCGAGCCATTCGCCGGTGAAATCGGCCGTCTACCTCGGTCGCGCCGGACTCGCCCTGCTGCTGGCGCTGGTGCGCCGCCGCCCCGCCGTCGACTCGTCGGATTCGGCGTAAAAGGAGCTGATCATGGACGGCTGGCGCATTCTCAGTATCGTCGTCGCCTGTCTGGTGCTGTTCGTCGTCCTCGAGATGATGCGACGGCGGAAACTGCGTGAGAAGTACGCGGGTGTTTGGCTCGTCCTCGCCATCGGCGTGATGGTGCTCGCGCTCGTTCCGCAGGCCGCCGACTTCATGGCTCGCGTGACCGGCGTACAGACGCCGTCGAACTTCGTATTCCTCTTGGCAGGCGTGGTTCTGGCGCTGGTCGCCTTGCATCTGTCCACCGAGGTCGGACATCTCGAAGAAGAGGTCCGGACCTCTGTTGAGGAGATCGCGCTGCTCCGCTGCGAACTCACCGATGCCCAGCGCGAACTGGAAGAACGCGTCGCCGCGCTGGAAGCCAGGACGGCCACCCCCGACAACGTCAAAGGGCTCCCCGAAGTGAGTCCCGCACGCGCACGCTGATCGACGCCGTTCTGGCGGCTCCGCCGAGGCTGGGCGCCGTCCGCGTCCTCGCCATCGACGGGCCTTCCGGCTCCGGGAAGTCCACGCTGGCAGGGAAGATCGTCGCGGAGCTCGCCGGTCGCGGGATCCGGACCGCACTGGTCAGCACCGACGAATTCGCCACCTGGGACGAACCCGTTTCGTGGTGGTCACGGCTGGAAACCGGGGTCCTGGAGCCGCTGCGCGCGGGCAAGCCGGGCGGGTACCGGCGCGTGGACTGGACCAGTGGAGTCCCCCAGCCGGGTGAAGAAGTCGAGATCGACGTCCCCGAGGTCCTGGTGCTGGAGGGTGTTTCCAGTGGCAGGGCACGGATCCGGCCGTCGTTGTCCCTGCTGGTCTGGCTGGACGGCGGGACCGAGACCGAACGCCTGGACCGCGCCGTCGGGCGGGACGGCCCGCAATCCCGGGCGGAACTACGCCGCTGGCAGCTGTTCGAGCGGGGCTGGTTCGCCGTGGACGGGACCAGGGCGGCGGCCACCACTGTCGTGAGTGGTAATGACGGTTAGAGCGAAGTACATGATGGCCCCCTTCTTTGCGCTAGGCGCAAAGAAGGGGGCCATCATGTACTGGGGAAGATGTGAAGGTCGAGTTTCCTCGGCTGAGCCCAGGGAAGGGGGCCTTCATGGCGCAGCCGTCGCGGCTGAGGCTCGTGATGGTCGTCCGCGACGGGTGAGGGGAACTTTGAGGGACTCTGAGTCCCTCAAGGAGTCCTTCACGGCCGGGCTCGCCCGCCGGTTGGTACCTAAAGAGGGTTCCAACCGCCATTACCACTCACGAGACACGATGACTACAGGCCCTCAACCACCCGCCGATGTCCTGTTTTGACGGTGACCCAAAGAGCGTAGTGGTGGACACCCATTTGTGTTAGTGACCCGGCACTCTGCGCGTTAGTGGTCGAGAATTGATTACGCTCCGTCTGGAATTGCGGACACTTTGCGGTCGTATTGGCCTTCGCGTAGCGCGATCGTAACCTCACGTGCTTAAGTGCGGGCCGAGTTCCCGCTAGTGTCGGCGAGCACACCGATCGTCCGCGGAGTTCGAGTTTCCGACCGACCGGACGGTGACTAAAACACCGAAAATCTCCTCAAGGGGTGCCAGATGCAGCAACTGCGGGCGACCAGAGCGCGCCGTGTGGCCCTGATCGGGCTTGCCGGCGCACTCGCGGTCACCATTTCCGCTTGTGCCGAGTCGAAGCGTGAAGAGGGCGCAGGAGGTGGCTCGGGAGGCACCATGGTCTTCGGCGCCGCCGGTAACCCGAAGACCTTCGACCCGCTGTTCAACGACGACGGTGAGACCTTCCGCATCATCCGCCAGATGATGGACACCCTGATCATGAACAAGCCGGGCACCGCGGACCTCGAGCCCGGCCTGGCGGAGAAGTGGGAAGGCAGCAACGAAGGCAAGACGTGGACCTTCTCCCTGAAGAAGGGCGTCAAGTTCCACGACGGCACCCCGTTCAACGCCGAAGCGGTCTGCTTCAACTTCAACCGCATGTTCAACATGAAGGGCGCCGCCGCCCAGAGCCAGATGATCTACTACGGCGACGTTTTCGAAGGCTTCGCCAAGAACGAGGGTGACGCCTCCGGCGCCCCGGTGTTCAAGGACTGCCAGGTCAAGGACGAGTCGACAGCCGTCCTGAACCTGAACAAGGCCAAGGGTGCCTTCCCGGCGGCCTTCACGCTGCCGTCGTTCTCGATCCAGAGCCCGGACGCGCTGAAGAAGTACAACGCAGACGCCGTCACCCAGAGCGGTGACTCGTTCTCCTACCCGGAGTACGCGCTGAAGCACCCGACCGGCACCGGCCCGTTCAAGTTCGAGAGCTGGGACCAGGCCAAGGGTGAGATCACGCTCTCCAAGGCCACCGACTCGCCGACCCAGACCGCCAAGCTCGACAAGCTGGTCTTCAAGGTCATCCCGGACGAGAACGCCCGCAAGCAGGCGCTCAAGGCAGGCGACATCCAGGGCTACGACTACCCGTCGCCCGCGGACTACGGCCTGCTGCGCAACGACGGCGAGCAGGTGCTCATCCGCCCGTCGTTCAACATCCTGTACCTGGGCATCAACCAGAAGAACAACCCGAAGCTGAAGGACCTCAAGGTCCGCCAGGCGCTGGCCTACGGCCTCAACCGTGAGCAGTTCGTGAAGTCGAAGCTCCCCGAGGGCGCCGAAACCGCGACGCAGTTCGTGCCGAAGGCGATCGACGGCTACAACGAGAACGTCACCAAGTACGACTACAACCTCCAGAAGGCGAAGGACCTCCTGAAGGAGGCCGGCGCCGAGGGCATGACGCTGAAGTTCTACTACCCGACCGAGGTCACCCGGCCGTACATGCCGAACCCGGCCGACATCTTCACGTCGCTGTCCGAGGACATGAAGGCCATGGGCATCAAGGTCGAGCCGATCGCCAAGCCGTGGAACGGTGGCTACAAGGACGACGTCCAGAAGGCAGGCAAGCAGGACGTTCACCTGCTCGGCTGGACCGGTGACTACAACGACGCCGGCAACTTCGTCGGCACCTTCTTCGGCCGCGAGAAGCCGGAGTTCGGCTTCACCAACGCGGAGCTGTTCTCGGCCATCTCGGCCGCGGACGCCGCGCCCGCCGGTGAGCAGCACACCAAGGCGTACCAGGAAGTGAACAAGCAGATCATGGAGTACCTGCCCGCCATCCCGATCTCCTACGGCCCCCCGGCGATCGTCGTGGGCCCGAAGGTGAAGGGTCTGGTGGCCAGCCCGCTGACCGACGAGCGTTTCTACACCGTCACGGTCAACTGATCCACCACCACTAGCGGCTCAGGGGGTGGGTGCTACCGCGCCCACCCCCTGAAGCCCATTCCCGGGCTGGCAACAAAGGAACGCACGTGCTCCGTTTTCTCGTGCGTCGGCTGCTACAAGCGATACCGACGCTCTTGATCCTGTCCATTTTGATCTTCGCCTGGCTCCGGTCCTTGCCCGGTGGCCCCGCCGGCGCCCTCCTGGGTGACAAGGCGACCCCGGAGAAGATCGCCGACCTGAACCGGATCCTCGGCCTCGACGATCCGATCTTCGTCCAGTATTTCAAATTCCTCGGCCGGGCGATAACCGGCGACTTCGGCAACTCGCTGGTCTCCGCCCAGCCGGTCATGTCGGAGATCGGGAACTTCCTCCCCGCCACCCTTGAGCTCGGCTTCTGCGCGATGCTCATCGCGGTGGGGCTCGGCATCCCGTTCGGCTACCTGTCCGCCCGCTTCCACGGCGGGGTCGTCGACAACGTCATCATCGTGCTCTCGCTGATCGGCGTCGCCGTGCCGGTGTTCTTCCTCGGCTACATGATGCAAGACGCGCTGGCCGCACCGCTGGGACTTCCGTCGCAGGGCCGTCAGATGGCCGGTCTCGACGCCACCAGCGTCACCGGCTTCGCGGTATTCGATGGCATCATCACCCAGGAATGGGACGCCGCCTGGGACGCGGTCACCCACCTGATCCTGCCCGCGTTCGCGCTCGCCACCATCCCGCTCGCGGTGATCGTCCGGATCACCCGCGCGTCGGTGCTGGACGTGCTGAACGAGGACTTCATCCGCACGGCCAACTCGAAGGGCCTCACCCAGCCGATCGTGCGACGCCGTCACGTGCTCCGCAACGGCCTGCTGCCGGTGATCACCGTCATCGGCCTCCAGACGGGCGCGCTACTCGGTGGCGCCGTGCTGACCGAGCGGGTGTTCAACTTCCGCGGCCTCGGCTTCCTGCTCGCCGAAGGCATCGAACGGCGTGACTACCCGCGGCTGCAGGCGCTGCTGCTGTTCGGCGCGCTGGTCTACGTGCTGGTGAACATGCTGGTCGACGTCTCGTACGGGCTCATCGACCCGAGGGTGCGTGTCCGATGAACACATTGCTGAACAAGAAGAAGGAGCCGATCGACAAGCTCGCCGCGTCGTCGGCGAAGGGGCGCAGCCTCGGTGGCGAGGCGGTCCGCCGGATGCTGCGGAGCCCGGTGGCGATCACCGGCGGCGTGATCACCCTGCTGTTCCTGCTGCTGGCGATCCTGGCGCCGTTCATCGCGCCGAAGGACCCCTACGAGCGGTATCTGCAGAGCGAGGTCATCCTCGGCCAGGGCATCATCCCCGGCGCGCAGGCCGGTTTCCCGCTCGGTGTCGACGACTTCGGCCGCGACTACCTTTCGCGGCTGCTGGTCGGCGCGCAGAACACGCTGCTGGTCGGTGTGCTCGCGACGGTCATCGGCGTCGTGATCGGCATGATCATCGGCGGGCTCGCCGGCGCGTTCGGCGGCTGGGTCGACACGGTGCTGATGCGCCTCGTCGACGTCATGCTGTCGGTGCCGTCGCTGCTGCTGGCGATCTCGGTCGCCGCGCTGTTCCAGAAGCCGAGCCAGTGGACCGTGATCGTGGCCGTGTCGATGGTCGGCGTGCCGATCTTCGCGCGATTGCTGCGCGGTTCGATGCTCGCGCAGAGAAACAGCGACCATGTGCTCGCGGCGACGTCGCTCGGCGTCAAACGTTGGGCGATCGTGTTGCGGCACATGCTGCCCAACTCGCTCGGCCCGCTCATCGTGCAGGCCACGCTGACGCTGGCGACCGCGATCCTCGAGGCGGCGGCGCTGTCGTTCCTCGGTCTCGGCGACCCGGACCCGAACCGGGCGGAATGGGGCATCATGCTGAGCCGCAGTGCTCGGCAGTTCCTCGACATCCGCCCCGAGCTGGCGTACTACCCGGCCATCGCGATCATCATCGTCGCGCTCGGGTTCACGCTGCTCGGCGAGTCCTTGCGGGAAGCCCTCGATCCGAAGAACAGGCGGTGATCTTTCATGGCTCTCCTTGAAGTACGCGACCTCAAGGTCGTTTTCCAGCGACGTGGTGAGAAGCCGTTCACCGCGGTGGACGAGATCAGTTTCGACGTCGAACCCGGCCAGACGGTCGGTCTCGTCGGCGAGTCCGGTTGCGGCAAGTCCGTGACCTCGCTGGCGATCATGCGGCTGCTCGCGAAGCGCGGCAACCAGGTCAGTGGTTCGGTGTCGTTCGAAGGCACGGATCTGCTTCGCCTGTCGGACAAGGAAATGCGGGACCGCCGGGGTCGTGACCTCGGCATGGTGTTCCAGGATCCGCTGTCGTCGCTGAACCCGGTCATCCCGATCGGGCTCCAGATCACCGAGGTGCTGGAACGGCACCGCGGGATGTCGCGCAAGGCGGCGTCGGTGGAAGCGACGGAACTGCTGGACAAGGTCGGCATCCCCGACCCGACGCGGCGGCTTTCCGAGTACCCGCACCAGCTTTCCGGCGGAATGCGGCAGCGCGCGCTGATCGCGATCGCGCTCGCTTGCCGTCCCAGGCTGCTCATCGCCGACGAGCCGACCACCGCGCTCGACGTGACGATCCAGGCGCAGATCCTCGCGCTGCTGCGGGAACTGGTGCAGGACACCGGGACCGCGCTGATCATGATCACGCACGACCTCGGTGTCGTCGCCGGTCTGTGCGACGAGGTCAACGTGCTCTACGGCGGCAAGATCGTCGAGCGGGCGGAGCGGCACTCGCTGTTCGCCGAACCCCGGCACCCGTACACGCACGGCCTGCTCGCGTCGATCCCGCGGCTCGACGCGGGCCGCGGCGAGAAACTGATCCCGATCAAGGGTTCCGTGTCCGACAACATCCCATGGGACAACGGGTGCGCCTTCGCGCCCCGCTGCCCGAACGCTCTCGGCGTGTGCCGGGAGGTTTCACCGCAGCTGACGCCCGATCGCGGCGGTCTGCTGCGCTGCCACAACCCGGTGGTCCCGGCCGTGGCCGCACGAGGAGGGGCCCGATGACGCACACGGTACCGCCGCAGGAAGTGCTGCTCGAGGTCAACGACCTCAAGGTGCACTTCCCGATCAAACGCGGCGTCGTGTTCGACCGGACGGTCGGGCACGTGTACGCCGTCGACGGTGTCGACCTGGCCATCCGCAAGGGTGAAACCTACGGTCTGGTCGGGGAATCCGGCTGCGGCAAGTCCACTTTGGGCAGGGCGATCCTCCGGCTGACCGAGCTGACGAACGGCAACGTCGTCTTCGACGGCACGGACGTCGCCGGGCTCAAGGGTGAGGATCTGCGCAAGGCCCGCCGCCGGATGCAGATGATCTTCCAGGACCCGATGTCCAGTTTGGACCCTCGGCAGTCGGTGGAATCCATTCTGCTGGAGGGAATGAAGGCGCACGGCCTCGACAAGGACAAGGAAGCGACCGCCCGGCGGCTGCGTGAACTCCTGTCCGCCGTTGGTCTTCCGGAGTCCTCGCTGCGGAAGTACCCGCATGAGTTCTCGGGCGGTCAGCGTCAGCGCATCGGCATCGCGCGGGCACTCGCCGTCGAGCCGGACCTGATCGTCGCCGACGAACCGGTGTCCGCTTTGGACGTCTCGGTGCAGGCGCAGGTGGTCAACCTCCTGGAAGACCTCCAGGAGAAACTCGGGCTCACCTATCTGGTGATCGCGCACGACCTCGCGGTGGTGCGGCACATCTCCGACCGTATCGGCGTGATGTACCTCGGCTCGCTGGTCGAAGAGGCGGACGCCGACGCGCTGTACGAGAACCCGTTGCACCCGTACACGCGGGCGCTGCTCTCGGCGATCCCCGTGCCGGACCCGACGGTGGAGGACACCCGGGAGCAGATCCTGCTCGCCGGTGACCTGCCCTCGCCGGCGCGGCCGCCGTCCGGCTGCCGGTTCCACACGCGGTGCCCCTGGAAGCAGCAGAGTCTGTGCTCCACCGACCGCCCGCAGCTGCGGGAGATCGGCGCCGGGCACCGGGTGGCCTGCCACTACGCGGAGGACATCCGCGACGGGCGGATCAAACCGCACGAGGTCAAGGCGGAACTCGTCGAGGCCGGGGAACTGAACCCCGACATCGGCGGCCTGCCTGACGTCGGCTCGGCGGCGGAGATCCTCTAGGTTGCAAGTACGTGAAGGCCCCCTTCACGCGCTACCGCATCTAGAGGACTAAACGCGTTCGGTGCGGAACTGGGCACCGGCGGAGAAGTATCGGAAGTCCGTGAAGGCCTCCTTGAGAGACTCAGAGTCCCTCAAGGAGGCCTTCACGGACTTGAAGAGCCCGGCACGGCCCGCCGCTTTCAGGCAGACTTCTGTTATGCGGGTCACAGTGCTGGGTGCGTCGGGGCGGACGGGGATTCACGTGGTCCGGCTTCTTCGAGGGCGAGGACATCAGGTGCGGGCAGGGTTGCGGAGTCGTCGCCGCGCCGAGGAGGTCGCTGGGCTCGGCGTCGAAACGGTGGTCGCGGACGTCACCGCCGACGCGGACGACCTCGTCGAGGCGCTCGCCGGTTCCGAGGTCGTGCTCAGCGCGATCGGCGCGCCCGATCCGGATCAGGCGTCGGTCGACCTCGTCGATCGCGACGGCGTGATCACCGCGATCCGCGCCGCGGAGAAGGCGGGTGTCTCGCGGTTCGTGCAGCTTTCCGCGCAGTTCGCGGATTCGCCGGATCAGGGTGACCGGCTGGTGCGCTCGATCCTGATGGCGAAGCAGATCTCCGACAGTGTCCTCCGCCGCTCCAGCCTGAACTGGACGATCGTCCGGCCCGGCACGCTCACCGACGATCCGCCCAGCGGGCACGTCAAGGTCGCCGGCCACCTCGAACCCGGCCGGATCTGTCGCGCCGACGTCGCCGCCGTCATGGTCGCCACCCTCGAAGAACCGCTGACCGAGAACCAGGGCTTCGACGTCATCGGCGGCGAAATCCCGATTCCGTCGGCCCTGTCCTCGTTCAGCTGAGCGCTTTCTTCCGTTCCCGCGACGCGCGCAGGTTCGCGATGTTCCCGCAGGTGCGCACGTCGTGCCAGACGCCGCTGTTGTTGCGGGAGACGTCGTAGAAGGCCGAACGGCAGCCGTCGAGTCGGCACAGTTTCAGGCGCGGCCAGATCCCGGACTGCTGCGCGAGCAGCGTCTCCGTCCACAGCGCCGAAGTGAGCCACTGCCGCCCGGTGCCGGACGGGAACAGCCGGACGACGCCGTCCCGCAGGACCAGTTCCGCTTTGATCGGTTTCTCGACGGCCGTGTCCTGTCCGTCCACGAGTGAACCGAACGACTCCCGCAGGTCGCGAAGCGCGCGAAGGTCCCCTGAGTTCAGCGTGATTTCGGGCACTTCGGCGTCGCGTGCCCGCGACCATTCCGTCAGCGCCTCGGCCGCCCAAGACAGCGCCAGATCGGCGTCACTCAGCAGGTCCAGGCCGTAGGTCTGGATGGCCTTCGTGTTGAGGAAGTCCTGAACGAGCGCCAGTCCCGAGGGGGCGGCGCGCAACCGGTATCGGTCCGTCGCGGTCCATGACATAGGTCAAGTCTACTTGACTCTGTCGAACTCCGTCTCCACTCTGATGACAGAGGCAAAAGCCAAACACTTCTGTCAAAGGAGCACTGTCATGACCTCCATCGAAGGCGCCGTAGTCCTGGTCACCGGCGGCCAGCGCGGACTCGGCAAGGCGTTCGTCACCGAACTGCTCGACCGTGGCGCCGCCAAGGTCTACGCCACGGCCAGGACGCCGCGCGAGGAGAGCGATCCCCGGATCGTCCCGCTCCCGCTGGACGCCACCGATCCGGAGTCCGTCCGCGCCCTTGCCGAAAAGGCGAGCGACGCCACGATCGTCTTCAACAACGCCGGGATCCTCGGCCTCGGCTCGTTGCTCACCGACGACGTGGACGCGCATCGGCCGGTCTTCGAAACGAACGTCTTCGGCGCGCTCCGCATCGCGCAAGCGTTTGCGCCGCAGCTCAAAAACGGCGGGGCGCTGGTCAACGTCCACTCGGTCCTGTCGTGGGCGGCCGGCTCGGGTTCCTACGGCGCGTCGAAGGCGGCCTTCTGGTCGATCACCAACTCGCTCCGCATCGAATTCGCCGAGCAGGGCACCCAGGTCGTCGGCGTCCACCTCGGCTACACCGACACCGACATGACCCAGGGCCTCGACATCCCCAAGAACGACCCGCGCGACGTCGCCCGGCAGGTCGTCGACGGGCTCGAAAAGGGGGAGACCGAGGTCCTCGCCGACGACCTCACCCGTCAGGTCAAGGCCGCGCTGTCCGGTCCGGTCGAACACCTCGGCACCAGCCGGATCAGCGCGTAGAAAATCGTTGGCGGAAGGTCTCCGGGCCGAGGTAGTTTCGCCGCCATGTGTGCAGCCGCATTCACCAGGACCCGCCGCGCCTAGCGGCGGCTCCTCGTCCATCGCAAGGAACCGCTGCCCGAGTGAGTCGTCGCCGGGTCTGCTTCAAGCTGCCCGGCTCCCCTCGAAGCCGCGGAGATCCCTTGCGCACACAGCGTCCTGGCCGTCACGAACTCGGCCAGAACTTCCTTGTCGACCGGACGGTCATCGAAACCGTCGTGGAGCTCGTCGCCGACACCGGCGGGCCGATCGTGGAGATCGGCGCCGGTGACGGCGCGCTGACCCTTCCGTTGCGGCGGCTGGGCAGGCGCCTGACAGCCATCGAACTCGACGGACGGCGTGCCGCACGGCTGGCGAGCCGGGTCGAGCCGCCGACGGAGATCGTCACCGCCGACTTCCTGCGCCACCCCCTTCCGGTGACGCCGTACGTGCTGGTCGGAAACCTGCCGTTCCATCTGACCACCGCGATGCTGCGACGCGTCCTGTCCGCTCCTGGCTGGATCGAAGCGGTGCTGCTCGTGCAGTGGGAGGTGGCGCGTCGCCGGGCGGGCGTCGGCGGCGCGACCATGATGACCGCGCAGTGGTGGCCGTGGTTCGAGTTCCGGCTGGTCAGCAGGGTTCCGGCGACGGCGTTCCGCCCGACGCCCGGCGTGGACGGCGGCCTCCTGACCATGACCCGGCGGCCGTCTTCGCTCGTCGCGGACGCGGACCGCGAGCGCTACCAGGACTTCGTGCGGCGGGTGTTCACCGGTCGCGGCCGTGGCATCGCCGAGATCCTCGCCGCGGCCGGACTGCGGAACGCCGGACGATGGCTCCGGGCGGAGGGGATCGCGCCGACCGCTCTGCCCAAGAACCTCACCGCACGCCAGTGGGCTGAGGCGTTTCGGCTTCACCGAGGAACTCCGGTTCGCGCTTCCGGCGTTTCGTCGAACCGAACAGCACGCCGCCGATGACGACGGCCGCCGCGATGACTTCGAGCAGGGACGGCCGCTCGTCGAGGACCAGGAACGCCATCGACAGCCCGACCACCGGCACCAGCAGGGAGAACGGCGCGACCACGCCCGCCGGATTTCGGCGCATCAGCGAGGTCCAGATCCCGGAGCCGACGATCGTGCCGAACACCACGACGTAGGCGAGTCCGCCGAGGCCGATCAACCCGGTCGTGGTGCCGAGCGTGCTCAGCGAGTGGCCGATCTCCGCCGGCCCCTCCATGACCAGCGACAGCGCGAACATCGGCAGCGGCGGCACCACGGACATCCAGAGGACGAAATTCAGCGGGTTGTCCGGTGCCGCCTGCCGCGTGCTCAGGTTGCCGAACGCCCAGCTCAGCGCGCCGAGCAGGGTCAGGATCACCGGCAGGAGGGCGGCGTTCCCGGCCTGCTGCCAGGCGATCGTCGCCATCCCGGCGACGGCGAGCAGGATGCCGGCGAGCTGTCGCCCGGACACGCGTTCCCGCAGGAAGACGGCGCCGAGCAGAACGGTGAACGGGGCTGACGCCTGCAGCACCAGCGACGCGAGACCGGTCGGCATACCGGTGTCCATTGCGATGAAGAGGAACGCGAACTGCCCGGTGCCGAATCCGAGCCCGTAGCCGAGCAGGTGGCGGATCTTCACCTTCGGCCACGGCACGAACAAGATCGTCGGGAGCGCGATGACGGCGAAGCGCAGTCCGCCCGCGAAGACGGGAGGGAACTGCCCGAGGGTGGCGTGGATGGCGAGGAAGTTGCAGCCCCAGAGGACGGCGACGAACAGGGCGAGCAAACGGTCGCGGGCGGGCATGTCTTCACTCTTACGGGGGCATATCGTGAAGGACAAGCGATAATATTTTCAGTGACCGTTCAGTTTGGCTTCACAGAGGTGGTGGCATGGACATCGGCCGGTTGCGGACCCTGCGGGAGTTCGCGGACCGCGGCAGCGTGACGGCGGCCGCGAAGGCACTGCACTGCACCCCGTCCGCGGTTTCCCAGCAACTGCGCGCTTTGCAGAGCGACGTCGGGCTCGCGTTGACGGAACCGGCTGGCCGGGGGCTCCGGCTGACCGACGCGGGCCGCGCCCTGGTCGGCCGCGCGGACGACGTCCTCGCCGCACTCGATCGCGCGGAGTCCGAATTGGACACTTATCGCAGTGCCCCGCGCGGCCGGGTCCGGATGGCGATCTTCCAGTCGGCCGGGTTGATGCTCCTGCCCGGTTTGCTGAGCCGCACGGCGGAGTACGAGGGGCTGGACGTCATCGTGCGCGACGTCGACATGACACCGCCGGAGGTGCCGGGCCTCGTCGCGGATTACGACATCGTGGTGGCGCACCGCGACGAGCACGCGCCGTCGCTCGGTTCGGAACGGCTGGAGACGCGACATCTGCTGCGCGAACCGCTCGACGTCGCGCTTCCCGCGGGGCATCGGCTCGCGAAGAAACGCCGGATCGAACTGGCCGAACTGGCCGACGAACGCTGGATCAGCGTCAACGCCGGCTTCCCGGTCGACGACATCCTCCAGTCGCTGATCATCCGCACCGGTGTGCGTCCGCAGGTGGTGCAGCGCATCAACGATTTCCGCATCACCGAACGGCTCGTCGCCGCCGGACACGGGATCGCGCTGCTGCCCAGGTACACCATGGACACCCGGCGCGGCAGTGGTCTGGTGTGCCGTCCGCTCGCCGGGATCAAGGCGGCGCGGCACGTCGAAGCGGTCTACCGGCTTGGCGCCTCCTCGCGGCCCGCGGTCGCGAAGGTGCTCGACGCACTCGCGGACGAGGTCGCCGCGCTCACGGGCGAGCGTGACGCTTCAGGTGGTCCAGCGCGATCTTGAGCGCGTCGGCGATCGGCGTGACGTCGTGCCGCAGGTGCGCCATCAGCAGGCCGCCCTGGACGCAGGTCATCGCGGCCTGCGCGAGCCGGGCCGGATCGGCGTCTTCGGCCAGCTTTCCGTTTGCTTGCAAGGATTCCAGTCCACGTTGGAGATGGGACTCCCATTCGCGGTAGGCGTTGTCGAGCAGTGGCGCGATCTTCGGGTCGTCCCCGAGTTCGCCGGCGAGGTTGCCGAGCGGGCAGGCGATGGGGCCCTTCGGCGTGCTCTGGATGGCAAGGATCTCCTGGGTCCACTGCTCGAAGTCGGCCCATTCACGCAGTTCGAAGATGGTCGGCTGGTTGCCGAGGATCGCTTCGAGGTAGCGCTTGATCACCGCCTCGACCAGCTGGTCCTTGTTCTTGAAGTAGTGGTACATCTGCGATTTCCCGGCCCCGCTCGCCGCCAGCACCTTGTCGACGCTCGTCCCGGCGACGCCGTGGACGTACATCAGGTTTGCCGCCGCGTCGACGATCGCCTCCCGCGTCTGGCGTCCGCGCGGGGTTTTCGCCGGTTGACCATCCATGTACCGAATAGTACAGTCGGGCACACTGTACCGATCAGTACAATCCAAGGAGCTGACCATGGGGGATCTCAACACCGACCTCGCCGAGCTGCGGGCCAACGTCGCGAGCCACGTCCCGGCGGAGATCGCCGAAGTGCTCAAGGCCGATCGTGAAGGGTTCGTCGGGGTGATCGCCGAGGCCGCCGCGAAGCCGGGGACGGCGATGCCGGACCTGACGCTGCCGGACGCGAACGGTGACCGGATCCGGGTCGCGGACGGGCCGGCCGTCGTGGTGTTCTACCGCGGGGCGTGGTGCCCGTACTGCAATCTGGCGCTGCGCACGTATCAGCAGGAAGTCCTGCCGGAGCTGGAGAATCTGGGTGCGAAGCTGATCGCGGTCAGCCCGCAGCTCCCGGACGACTCACTGTCCACAAAGGATCTGGAGTTCACCGTCCTGTCCGATGTGGGCAACGAACTCGGGCGCGCGCTCGGCATCACGTTCCGCCTCGACCCCGCGACGAAGCCGGCGTTCGACACGCTCATCGGCGACGTCG
Organism: Amycolatopsis sp. NPDC039088; assembly: GCF_055598845.1. NCBI lineage: Bacteria > Bacillati > Actinomycetota > Actinomycetes > Pseudonocardiales > Pseudonocardiaceae > Amycolatopsis > Amycolatopsis sp. NPDC039088. The sequence goes on from NZ_JBVKAE010000005.1 coordinate 148,291, forward strand.
AGAAGATCAATGGTGCGGAGGAATGGGAGCTGCCGTATCCGACCGTCCTGGTGGTGGACGGCGAAGGCGTCATCCGCTTCATCGACGTCCATCCGGACTACACCACCCGCACCGACCCGGCCGACATCCTGGCCGCCGTGAAGGCCCTCTAATCGGCGCAAGTAGTCCTCTAGTGGCGCGTGATCCTGCGGCGATCACGTGTGATCAGACGGAAGTCACGTGTGATCAGACGGAGGTCACGTGTGTTCTCGCAGGATCACGCGACACTAGGTTCGGTGACTTACCGGTTGGCCCGGTTCACGGCGGACACGACGGCCCGCAGTGAAGCGGTCACGATCGACGGGTCGATCCCGATGCCCCAGTACACGCGGTCGGAGATCGCGCACTCGATGTACGACGCCGCCCGCGCGTCGTCGCCCGGCGAGAGCGTGTGCTCGCTGTAGTCCAGCAGCCGCAGGTCGAACCCGACGGTCGACAGCGCGTCGAAGAACGCCGCGATCGGACCGTTGCCGCGGCCGGTGACCTCGTGCTCGTCACCTTCGACCCGCACGGTCGCGGTGATGTCGTACTCGCCGTCACCGTTGTCCCTGACGTGCTGGCGGACCAGCTCCAGCGGCGTCTTCAGCTCCAGGTACTCGGCCGAGAACGCGTTCCACATCGTGGTGGGGTCGACCTCGCCACCCTCGGTGTCGGTGTGCCGCTGTACGACCTTCGAGAACTCGATCTGCAGGCGCCGCGGCAGGTCGAGCTGGTGCTCGGCCTTCATGATGTAGGCGACGCCGCCCTTGCCGGACTGCGAGTTCACCCGGATCACGGCCTCGTAGTTGCGGCCGATGTCCTTCGGGTCGATCGGCAGGTACGGGACCTCCCACGGGTGCTCGTCGACCGGGTTACCCGCCTTGTCGGCGGCGGCCTTCAGTGCGTCGAGGCCCTTGTTGATCGCGTCCTGGTGGCTGCCGGAGAACGCGGTGAACACCAGGTCACCGGCCCACGGGCTGCGTTCGTGCACGGGCAGCTGGTTGCAGTATTCGACGGTCCGCTTGATCTCGTCCATGTCGGAGAAGTCGATCTGCGGGTCGACACCCTGGCTGTAGAGGTTCATGCCCAGCGCGACCAGGTCGACGTTGCCGGTGCGCTCGCCGTTGCCGAACAGGCAGCCTTCGATCCGGTCCGCGCCTGCCTGGAAGCCGAGCTCGGCGGCGGCGATGCCGGTGCCGCGGTCGTTGTGCGGGTGCAGCGACAGGATCACCGAGTCGCGCCGGTCCAGGTTGCGATGCATCCATTCGATCGAGTCGGCGTAGACGTTCGGCGACGCCATCTCGACCGTGGCGGGCAGGTTCAGGATGACCGGCTTCTCCGGCGTCGGCTGCCAGATCTCGGTGATCGTGTTGCAGACCTCGAGCGCGTAGGACAGCTCGGTGCCGGTGTAGGACTCCGGCGAGTACTGGAAGCGGAAGTCGGTGTCCGGCTGCTTCGCCGCGTAGTCGACGACCAGTTCAGCGGCCTGCGAAGCGATCTTCGTGATGCCGATGCGCTCCTCGCGGAACACCACGCGGCGCTGCAGGATCGACGTCGAGTTGTAGATGTGGACGATCGCGCGCGGCGCCCCTTCGAGTGCCTTGAAGGTGCGCTCGATCAGCTCGGGGCGGCACTGCGTCAGCACCTGGATGCTGACGTCGTCCGGGATGGCGCCCTCGTCGATGATCTCGCGGACGAAGTCGAAGTCGGTCTGCGACGCCGCCGGGAAGCCGACTTCGATCTCCTTGTAGCCCATGCGGACCAGCAGATCGAAGAACTTGCGCTTGCGTGCGGGCGACATCGGGTCGATCAGGGCCTGGTTGCCGTCGCGCAGGTCGACGGCGCACCACAGCGGTGCGGTGTCGATGCGCTTGTCCGGCCAGGTGCGGTCGGGCAGCTCGATGTCCTCGACCAGCTGGTACCAGGGGCGATAGCGATGTACGGGCATCGAAGTGCCGCGCTGGGTGTTCCACGAAGCCTGTTCGGACGGGGCCGGGCGCGTGGGCTTACGGATGCTCATGAGAAGACGGTTCTCCTGAAGAATCGGGTGCGACGACCGGCACCACGAAGCCCCGCGACGGGGAGCCGGTCAGATCAGGCCCCGTCGCGGCAGCGAAGCAGGAGAGCTCGAGCCACGACGCCACCTTAACCACGAGATCTCCCGAAAGGAAACCCGGGCCGCGATCGAACCGTGACTCAAGTGGCGCCCATTTGGGTTACTCGCGGGTAGCAATCGGACCTGGGGGCGTGCCACACTGCCCGGCATGGGCGAGCACGCTGAAGAGAAGGAAACCGCAGATCAGGCGACCAGGCGCAAGATCGACTGGCGCGCGGGCGGCGGGCGCGCGGCCGGTGTGCTGGCCGGTGTCGTCCGCTGGATCGGGCTGATCTTCGCGGCGATCCTGGTGTTGCACATCGTCTTCGTGATCGGTGAGGCCAACGCCGACAACGGCATCGTCTCGTTCGTCCGCGGCTGGGCCGACGGACTGCTGCTGGGCTTCAAGGACCTCTTCATGCCGGCCGACGCCAAGCTGCGCGTGCTGATCAACCACGGCATCGCGGCGGTCTTCTGGATGGTCGTCTCGGCCATCCTCGCGAAGATCATCCGTCGCGTCGGCGGTTCGGCCTAGGACGACCAACACACGGCGCGGCCCCGGGAGCACTACGCTCGAAGAATGCGCCTCCCCGACCGTCACGAGGTGGCCTACGAGATCGTCGCCGTGGGATCTTCGGCGGGCGGGGTCAAGGCACTCATCGAGGTGCTCGGTGCCCTGCCCGCCGATTTTCCCGTGCCCCTGGTCCTCGTCCAGCATCTCGACCCCCGGCACGAAACGATGCTCGGCGACATCCTCGACCGCCGATCCGAACTGCGGATCAAACTGGCGGAGACCGGCGACGTCATCGCGCCAGGCGTGGCCTACGTCGCGCCGCCGGATCGTCACCTGCTGGTGAAGCCGGGCGGCGTCCTCCGCCTGTCGACGACCGAACAGGTGAAGTTCGTCCGGCCGTCGGCCGATCTGCTCTTCGAATCCGTCGCCTCGATCTACGGCCCCGCGGCACTCGCCTGCGTCCTCACCGGAACAGGCTCCGACGGCGCGGTGGGCGCCGGTGCGATCAAGGCCGAGGGCGGTACCGTTGTTTCCCAGGATCCGGAGACCGCCGAGTTCAAGGGAATGCCTGAAGCCGTCACGAAGGCCGTGCCGGTGGACCTGGTGCTGCCACTGGGCGAAATCGCCGGTGCGCTCGTCGGCCTGGTCAACGGAACGAGGACGGTATGAACGCGCCGGACGGCGAAATCGAAGACGGCCGGGACCTCGAAATCCTGCTGGCGTTCATCAGGGACTCCCGCGGTTTCGATTTCACCGGCTACAAGCGGACTTCACTGGCCCGCCGGATCCAGAAGCGGATGCAGACGGTGAAGATCACCGGGTACCGCGAGTACCGGGATTTTCTGGAGATCAACGCCGACGAATTCCAGGAACTGTTCAACACCATCCTGATCAACGTCACCAGTTTCCTCCGTGACGACGAAGCCTGGCGCTATCTGCAGGCGACGGTCGTACCCGAAATCGTCGCGAGGGTCGGCGACGACGAGGAGATCCGGATCTGGAGCGCCGGCTGCTCGACCGGGGAGGAGGCGTACTCCCTCGCGATCGTCTTCGCGGAACACCTCGGCATCGAAGAAAGCACCAGGCGGGTCAAGATCTACGGCACCGACGTCGACGACGAAGCCTTACGCGATGCGAGGACGGGGCTGTACTCGGCGAAGTCGATGGAACGGCTTCCCGGCGAGCTGAAGAAGAAGTACTTCGAGCCGACAGGCAACATGTTCGCCTTCCGGCGCGATCTCCGCCGCCGGGTGATCTTCGGCAGGCACGACATCACGCGTGACGCCCCCATTTCCCGCGTCGATCTGCTTGCCTGCCGGAACACCTTGATGTACTTCAACGTCGAAGCACAGGCGAAGATCATCGAGCGCTTCCACTTCGCACTCAAGGGAGGCGGCCATCTGTTCCTCGGCAAGGCCGAAATGCTGCTTTCCGACGGGGTCCGGTTCGACGTCGCCGACATCCGCAACCGAGTGTTCAAGCTGCGGGCGGGTGGAACGACGGCGAAGGCCGGACGGTTCGACGTCCGCGCGGGGCTCGGCGTGCGAGATGTCAACAACCGGCGGCGGCTCGTGAGTGAACTCGCGTTGGCGTCCTCGCCCGATTCCGTGCTGGGCCTCGACCGCGACGGCACGGTCGCGCTGATCAACGGCTCGGCGAAACTGCAGTTCGGGCTCACCGCGCAGGACGTCGGCAGGCCGTTCCACGATCTGGAGATCTCCTACCGGCCGGTCGAACTCCGGGCGGTGATCGACCAGGCCCACGGCGAGCGGCACGCCATCCGGCTCGATTCCGTGCGGCGGCAGCGGGATTCGGGCGAGACGCAGTACTTCGAGGTCATCGTCCGTCCCTTGATCACCAGCGACGGCGAGGACATCGGCGCGGCGATCACGTTCGTCGACACCACGGAATCCACCAGGCTCCAGCACGAGGTCAAACGGGTGCAGGAAGACCTGTCGACGGCCTACGCCGAACTCCAGTCCACCAACTCGGAACTCGAGACGGTCAACGAGGAACTCCAGTCGAGCATCGAGGAGCTGGAGACGACGAACGAGGAACTTCAGTCCACGAACGAAGAACTGGAGACCACCAATGAGGAACTCCAGGCGGGCAACGAAGAACTCGAAACGATGAACGAGGAGATGCGCACCCGCACCGCGGAACTCGACGAGACGCGCATGTTCTTCGAAGGGGTGCTGTCCAGCGTCGAGGCGGGTGTGGTCGTCCTCGACGGCGATCTCCAGGTGCGCAGCTGGAACCGTGGCGCGGAAGAGCTGTGGGGCCTGCGCACCGGCGAGGTGTACCGGCAGGACTTCTTCGAGCTCGACTTCGGTCTGCCGACCACCGAACTCCGCGACGTCGTCGATGCCTGCAACGAGACCGGGCGCCGGGCGGAGCAGGTCGAGATCGACGCGATGGACCGGCGGGGAAGGCCGCTCGTCGCCTCGATCAGCTGTTCGCCGCTGCGGGGGCCGGGCGGCGGTGTCGTGCTGCTGATCGAGAAGCGGCTGCGCAAGTGATCGTCCGAAGGGACTCAGCCGCGGCGATTCGTCCGCAGCGCTGCTTGTTTGGGAAGTGAGGTCACCAGCTCGCCGGCGGTCATGCTGCGGCTGACGAGCTTCTCGGCGAGCTCACCGATCCGCTGATTGTGGCTGCGCGCGTAGCGGCGAAGCAGGAGGAACGCCTCGTCCGGGCCGATCTCCAGCCGGGCGGACAACAGACCCTTGGCCTGCTCGATGATCACGCGGCTGCTGAGCGCGCCCTGCAGCTGTTCGGAGGTCGCGGTCAGCCCGGCGATCGCCCGGTGGTTGAGCATGCCGATCGTCGCGGCGTCCGCGAGCGCGGTCGCGACGCGCACGTCGGGTTCCGGCAGCGGGGTGGTTTCCGTGGTCAGGATCGTCACCGCGCCGAGGACGTCGTCGTGGCGGCTGAACGGGAACGCGTGCGCGGACCGGAAGCCGAGGGATAAGGTGGCGGGGGCGAGTCGCTTCCAGCGAGTGGTCGCCTGGTCGAGGCGGACGTCCACGATCGGTTCGCCACTCTCACCGCATTCGATCCCGGGACCCTCCTCGGCGAAAAGGCCGTCGAGCGGCGGTTCACCGAGCCGATCGTCCGTGACCACCACGACCGGCCGGGCGGCGCGGTCACCGACGGCGGTCAGCCGGACCGACGACGACGCGATCAGGTGCGCGTAGCGATCCGCCACACAGAGCCAGTAATTCGTCGGATCGAGGCCGGGAACCAGTGTGTCGGCCAGCTCCAGCAACGTGTCGGCGACCCATCTTTCACGATTCAGCATCAGAATGCGGCCTTCCTGCGGCATGAGCTTCGGGGGGCGCTGGGCTGTCAACGGTAGTCGCCTGCCGGAGGACAGGACACCCGCTCAACCATTCGGGGCAGTCCGGTGAGCCCGGTGCGGGCGTACGCTCAGCCGCATGTGGGACGGCACCGGTGGCCGGTACGACCCGTCGGCTCTGCGTGGACTGATCGAAACCGAGCGCGGACGCGCGGATCGCGCGGCGACCGTGGCGCTGCGGCACGAAAGTCTGCTGGGCACGGCCAGCGAAGCCATGCGGTCGTTTCACCTCCGGATGGCGGAACTGCACCGCGCGACCGAGCGCAAGCACCGTGCCGCGGCCGAGCTGCACGCGGACTATCTCGACGCCGTGGGGCGCTGGGCCGACCGGCCGGACGAACCGGCCGATCGGCCCCCGGCCTTCATGGCGGCGGTCGCCGAGTCGTCCGGCCTCCGCAGCCTCGCGCTGACCTTGTTCGGCGCCGCCGAAAGCGAGGCCGCGGTCGTGGTGTCCGACCCTGTCGCCGCCCGGGTACGCGATCTCGAAGACGTACTGGGCGAAGGCCCGTCGCGGGGCACGGCACTGACCCCGGGTATCTGTGGTGAGCCGGAGCTTCTGAGCCGGTGGCCCCAGTTCGGCTCCGCCGCGCGGGAGTTCGGCGTCCGCGCCGTGATTTCGGCGCCGGTGGGCTTGCCCGCGGTGATGATGGGAAGGCTCATCGCGTATCGGCCCGAGCCCGAACCGGACGCCGAGGTGGGCCGATCCGTGGGCGCGGTCGCCGAAGCGCTGACCGGTACCGCGTTGAACCCGGCCGTGCGGCTCGACGGCGCCGACGGTCTTCCCGTGCATCCGTTGTTCGGCGACGTCGATCTCCGTGCCGTGGTGCATCGGGCGGCTGGAGTGGTGATGGCCACCCAAGACTGCTCGGTCTCGGACGCGCTCGCCCTGATCCGCGGCCACGCCTTCGCCCGGAACGAAAGTGTCACCGAGCTCGCGCTGGCGATCGTGACCAGGGCCTACCGGCTCATCTGACGGCGAGCCGTCCGTATGCCTCGACGGCGGCCTTCGGGTCGTCCGCGGTGAACTTCACGACGCGGACGGACTCGGTCTTCCCGAGCGGTCTGGTCACCGTGATCGGCTCACGTAGCTCGGCCACGAGGTTGGTCTCGTAGTAGTTGTCGTAGCTGAGCCAAGTCCCGTCCCGAAAGGCCCTCGCCTTGGCGGGATCGTGGCTCTCCTTCATTTGCCGCAGGCTGACGATGTTCTCCCTCGGTATCCGCACGTCGTAGAACGAGCTGTAGCGCACTCGCACCTCACGGGAGGAGATCACGTGCGGCCGGACGACGGTGCCCGCGTAGACCCCGAAGACCAGCAGCACCGAGTAGATCCCCAGGACGAGGAGCAAGAGGTCGGCGAACAGACCGAAATCGATCAACCAGAACAGGCCCGCTTCGACCAGGCTCACCACGGCGAAGATGATGAAGATCGCTTTGCCGCCTGCTCCGTAGGGTACGGCCACCCCGTCGCCGTCGATGCCGTCCTTGCGGCGCCTCAGATACAGCCAGAGGCCGGCCAGGGTGCGTGCCTCGTTCCGGAAATAACTGCGCAAAGCCCCCATATCCCCAGGTTAGTGCTCGAACTGGGTCAGGATCTTCAGTGCGTCGGCGGAACCCGGATCCTTCGGCGTGTAGATCTCCAAGCGGTGATCGGGACTGTCCGGCTGGAGCCACACCTGGTAGTCGACGCTCACCGCGCCGACCGTCGGGTGCCGCAGATGCATGGCGCCGACGGTGCAGTCGGCGACGTCACCGGTCGCCCAGAGCGCGGCGAAGTCGTCGCTGCGCATGGTCAGCTCGCCGATGAGGCCGGCCAGCCGGGCGTCGGTGGGATGGCGGCCCGCGGTCAACCGCAGGTAGGCGACGTGGATGCGGGCCAGTTCGGCGCGGTTCCGGTACAGGTCGCGGGTAAGCGGGTCGAGGAAGAACATCCGCGGGAGGGACGGGCGCCGCTCCGGATCCCGCGGCGCGTCGAACGTGACATGTTCGGCCATGAGCGCGTTCCCGGCGTGGTTCCACGCGAGCACGTCGCCGCGACGGCCGAAGACGAGCGCGGGCACGGCCTCGCCGAGGTTCTCCAGCAGTGCGAGGACGCGGGGGTGCGGCTCCTCCGGTCCCGGGTCGGCCAACCTGGGGAGCGCGGTCTGCCGGGCGAGGTTGTGCAGATGGCCGGTCTCGACGTCGTCGAGCCGCAGCGCCCTGGCGAGCGCGTCGAGGACCTGGCGTGAAGCGGTCTCGGCCTGGCCCTGTTCGAGCCGCGTGTAATACCCGGCGCTCACCCCGGCGAGCTGGGCGAGTTCTTCCCGCCGAAGGCCGGGCACACGACGTGAGGTGCCGTAGGTGCGCAGGCCGAGTTCGGCGGGCGTCACCCGGTCCCGGCGGCTTTTCAAGAACATCCCCAGGCTCTCCACGACCGCGAGCTTAAGCGCGCCGGGCCGGTCCGTGGGTGTACCTGTCAGGGGTACCCAGGACAGGTGGATGGCTGCCGGACGGGCGGTGTCACACCGTCGACGTCATGACACGAGAGAGCAAACGGTCCTGGTTCGGCCTACTGGTGATCCTCTGCCCGGTACTCCTGGTCTCCATGGACGGGTCGATCCTGTTCCTCGCGATGCCCAGGATCAGCCAAGCACTGAGCCCGACCGCCGATCAGCAGCTGTGGCTACTGGACGTCTACGGGTTCGCCGTCGGTTCGCTGCTGATCGCGTTCGGCGCCATCGGCGACCGGTACGGCCGGTTGAAGCTGCTGATGATCGGGGCCACGGTGTTCGGCGCCGCGTCGGCGGGCGCGGCCTGCGCCTCGGGCCCGGAACTGCTGATCGCGTTCCGCGCGCTGATGGGCCTGGCGGGTGCGACGCTGCTGCCGTCGGCGCTGGCGGTGCTGAGCGAACTCTTCACCGATCCCCGGCGCCGCGCGCAGGCGATCGGCGTTTTCGCGGCCGCGTTCGCCGCCGGTTTCGCGATCGGCCCGATCGTCGGCGGCGCGCTGCTGGAACGGTTCTGGTGGGGGTCGGTCTTCCTGGTCAACCTGCCGGTCATCGCGGTCTTCCTGCTGCTCGCGCCGGTGTTGCTCCGCGAGGTCCGGGCCACGGGGACCGGCCGGGTCGACGTGCCGAGCGTGCTGCTCTCCGCCGTCGGTCTGCTGCTCGCGATCTACGGCGTCAAGCACACCGCCGCGGAAGGCCTGTCCGTCGGCGGGGTGGCCGCGGGGATCGCCGGGGTGGTCCTGCTGGGGTGGTTCGCCCGTCGTCAGCGGACCCTCGACCAGCCGCTGATCGACTTCTCCCTGTTCCGCGACCGGGTCTTCACCATCGCGATCGTCACCGGTCTGCTGCCGCTGGCGGCGTGGTCGGCGGCCGCCTACCTGGCGGGGATCCACCTGCAGTCCGTCCTCGGCCTGGCCGTGTCCGACGCGGCGCTGCTGGCCATGCCGGGGGCGGCGGTGTTGACGACCATGTGCGTCGTCACCCCGGCGCTGGTCGACCGCGTCGGCAAGAAGACGGCGCTGATCCTCTGCCACTTCTCCATCGCCGTCGGCCTGCTGCTGTTGCTGATGGCCGGTGTCTCCGGCGGGGCGGGCTGGTACGTCGCCTCGACGGTGGTCGCGGGTGTCGGCTACGGCATCTCGTTCAGCGTGGTGGCCGACACGGCCGTCGCCGCGGTGCCCGCCGAGCGGGCGGGAGCCGCGGGCGCGATCGCCGAGACCAGCAACGAGATCGGCAACGCGCTGGGGATCGCGCTCATGGGCTCGCTCGCCGCGGTCGTGTTCCGCGTGGCCGGACCGGAGCTAGCGCCCACCCTCGACGAAACCCTCCAGCTGCCCGGAATCGCGCCCGCGGCCGCCGCTGACGCGAAGGAGGCCTTCGTTTCGGGGCTGCACACGGCCGTGGTGGTGCTGAGCCTGCTGCACGTCGCCTTGGGCGCACTCGCGCTGCGCTGGCTCCCTCAGTCGGCGAAAGCGCTCGTGCCCCAGGTGTCCGAGTAGGCGAACTCCGCCAGCGGAACCCGTTCGCGCGGTGCCTTCTCGCGCTCGACGCGCCAGTCCTCTTCGAGCACCGACGGGTCCGCGGGCGAGCCGACGGCGATGGCGACCTTGGGGACGACGTCGTCCGGGAGGCCGAAGAAGTCCTTCGCGGCGTCGGCCGAGAAGCCCGCCATCTGGTGCGCGACCAGGCCGAGGTCGACGGCCTGGAGCACGAGGTTCTCGCTGGCCAGCCCCAGGCCGTACTCGGCGTAGGGGACGTCGCCCTTCTCGTTCGTGGTCACCATCACGCCGATCAGCAGGAGCCCGGCGCGGCGGGCCCACGCGCGGTTGCCCGAGTTGAGCGTCGCGAGGATCCGGTCGAACGACGGCGTGTCCCGCAGGCCGACGAGGTAGCGGGCGGGCTGCGTGTTGCCGAACGACGGGGCCCATCTGGCCGCCTCGAGCAGTGCGCGGAGCTGCTCTTCGGTGACGACGGCTGACTCGTCGTAGGCGCGAGGGCTCCACCTCGCGGCCAGGATCGGCGCGATCGGGGTACTCGTCTCGGCGGGCTTGTGCACCGCCGGACTCTAACAAGGGGTGCTCTCCGTCACTAAAGTGAAAGCCCTCCGACTATTTCGTTGGTGTTAAGGAAGATTTACTTCCCGGAGTCCTCGAAGCGGTGGTCAGGACCACTTACGAGGGTGGCGGGCGTGCGCGACCCCGGTAGGCTTTCGCCCAAATAAGGGACGCGGGGGCTCCTCGGTGCCCACCAGGAGCCGCCCGGCCCGTCGAGGAGGTTCGGGCGTGGCCCTCGTGGTCCAGAAGTACGGCGGTTCGTCGCTGGAAAGTGCCGACCGGATCAAACGCGTCGCGGAACGCATCGTCGCCACCAAGAAGGCGGGCAACGACGTCGTCGTCGTCTGCTCCGCCATGGGAGACACGACGGACGAGCTGCTCGACCTGGCGCAGCAGGTCAACCCGGCTCCGCCGGAGCGTGAGATGGACATGCTGCTCACCGCCGGTGAGCGCATCTCCAACTCGCTGGTGGCGATGGCGATCTCGGCGCAGGGTGCGGAGGCGTGGTCGTTCACCGGTTCGCAGGCCGGCGTGGTGACGACGTCGGTGCACGGCAACGCGCGGATCATCGACGTCAGCCCCAGCCGGGTCACCGAAGCCCTCGACCAGGGCTACATCGCGCTGGTGGCGGGCTTCCAGGGCGTGTCACAGGACACCAAGGACATCACCACGCTCGGCCGCGGTGGTTCGGACACCACCGCCGTCGCGCTGGCCGCGGCGCTGAACGCCGACGTCTGCGAAATCTATTCCGATGTGGACGGTGTGTACTCGGCCGACCCGCGGATCGTGCCGGACGCGAAGAAGCTCGAGACCATCCCGTACGAGGAGATGCTCGAACTCGCGGCCAGTGGTTCGAAGATCCTGCACCTGCGGTCGGTGGAGTACGCGCGCCGCTACGGCGTCCCGATCCGAGTCCGTTCTTCCTACAGTGACAAGCCGGGCACCACGGTGGCCGGTTCTATCGAGGAGATCCCCGTGGAACAAGCGTTGATCACCGGTGTGGCGCACGACCGCTCCGAAGCCAAGATCACGGTGACCGGCGTCCCGGACCACACCGGCGCCGCCGCCAGGATCTTCCGGGTGATCGCCGACGACGAGATCGACATCGACATGGTGCTGCAGAACGTGTCCAGCACGGTGTCCGGCCGGACCGACATCACCTTCACGCTGTCGAAGGCCAACGGGGCGAAGGCCGTGCAGTCACTGGAGAAGATCAAGGCCGAGATCGGCTTCGAGTCGGTCCTCTACGACGACCATGTCGGCAAGGTGTCGCTGGTCGGCGCGGGAATGCGTTCGCACCCCGGTGTCACGGCGACGTTCTGCGAGGCGCTCGCCCAGTCGGGCGTCAACATCGAAATCATCAACACCTCGGAGATCCGGATCTCGGTGCTGATCCGGGACGCGCAGCTCGACGAAGCGGTGCGCGCGATCCACGAGGCGTTCGAACTCGGCGGCGATGAAGAAGCCGTCGTCTACGCGGGGAGTGGTCGCTGATGGCGAACGGAGTGCGGGTAGGCGTCGTCGGGGCGACCGGCCAGGTCGGTGGCGTGATGCGCCGTCTGCTGGCCGAACGGGGTTTCCCGGTCGCGGAAATGCGGTACTTCGCTTCGGCGCGGTCCGCCGGTTCGAAGCTTCCTTGGCAGGACGAGGAAATCGTCATCGAGGACGCGACGACCGCGGATCCGTCCGGTTTGGACATCGCGCTGTTCTCCGCCGGTGGCTCGACTTCCAAGGCGCAGGCCGAGCGGTTCGCCGCAGCCGGTGCCACGGTGATCGACAACTCGTCGGCCTGGCGCATGGATCCGGACGTCCCGCTGGTGGTCAGCGAGGTCAACCCGGAGGCGGTCAAGGAGGCGCGGAAGGGGATCATCGCGAACCCCAACTGCACCACGATGGCCGCGATGCCGGTGCTCAAGCCGCTGCACGCCGAAGCCGGCCTGGTGCGGCTGGTCGCCAGCACCTACCAGGCGGTGTCCGGCAGCGGGCTCGCCGGTGTCGAGGAGCTGGAAGGCCAGCTCGCCGCGGCTGCGTCGAACGCGGGCGCGCTGACCCACGACGGCGCGGCGGTGACCTTCCCCGAGCCGAAGAAGTACGCGCGCACCATCGCGCACAACGTCCTCCCGCTGGCCGGGTCCATTGTGGACGACGGTGAGTTCGAGACGGACGAGGAGAAGAAGTTCCGCAACGAGAGCCGCAAGATCCTGAGCATCCCGGAACTGCGCGTTTCGTGCACCTGTGTGCGGGTGCCGGTGTTCTCGGGGCACTCGATCTCGATCAACGCCGAGTTCTCGCAGCCGCTGTCCGTCGCGCGCGCGACGGAACTGCTGACCGGCGCTCCCGGTGTCGAACTGTCGGACATCCCGACCCCGCTGCAGGCCGCGGGCAAGGACCCGTCCTACGTCGGGCGGCTGCGGACGGACCCGGGCGTCGACGGCGGTCGCGGTCTGGTGCTGTTCCTGTCGAACGACAACCTGCGCAAGGGTGCGGCGCTCAACGCCGTCCAGATCGCCGAACTGATCGCGCGGTCCTGACGCCCGCTCGTCCTCCTCGCATTTAGAGGACTAAACGCGTTCTACCTCGGTGGCTTGAGATGAAAGGTCCTTTCCTTAAAAATTTCGCAAGGAAAGGACCTTTCCTCGCGCGCGCCCGGCGAAAACCGCATTTAGAGGACGAAGGCGAACGCGTCGTGTCTCGGGCCCGGCGGGAGCGGGCTCACGAAAAGGGGCCTCGCTCTTTGACTGTCCATAAGGGACTCTTTTCGAGACGAATGTGCCCGATTTACGCGACTTGCACGGTTTTGCGCGAGGGTCGTGAGTGATTTGGGTTGTTCTATTGAGGGGTAAGGCAAACATGGCGTGATCGCCTCGCTGATGTGAAGGTCTCCTTCCCTGCCCTGAAGGTAGCGAAGGAGACCTTCGCGGACTGGTCGCAATCAAGGACTCCCCACTGAGACAGTGGGGCCTCCTTGACTGTCCACAGGGGACACCATTGGACGACTTCATGTCCGATTGATGCCTATATGTACGGTTTCGAAGGGGGTCGTGAGTGTTAATGAGGGTTATTAAGGAGTAAGGCAAATATGGCGTATGGGTCCGGTAACGGCCGGGCCGTGAAGGACTCCTTGAGGGACCCAGAGTCCCTCAAGGAGGCCTTCACAGACTTGGAAATACGGGCAAATGCTACTCAAACGGACAATTTACCACGGTAAGCGTCCTTTATGGACGATCAGGGAAACCTCAGGCACCGTCGCTTAACTTCCTGGCATTGCGGCTGAGCCGAGAGAAGGGGGCCTTCACGCGCTCCCCAAGTACATGAAGGACCCCGTCCTGTACCTAGGTGCAAGGAAGGGGGCCATCATGCATTTCGCCGCGAGCCGGGCCCGCAGGTCACGAGTAGGTACCAAAGAGAGGGTTCGCTCTAGCCCGCATCACCACTCGCAACCACATTCGACACGCCACGTTTGCCTTACCCCTCAATAGAACCCTACTTCGCACTCACGACCCGCTCGCGAAACCACGCATACCGCCCAAGTTGGACACTTACCCGTGCAAATAGGGTCCTTTGTGGACAGATCAGGCGCCGTCCCCGCTGCCGTCAGCCGGTCCGGACCCACGCCGGGGCACGCCACGTTTGGGTTACCTCTCAATAACCCTCATTATCACTCACGACCCCACTTAGAAACGTACATAGCAGCATCAATCGGGCACTCAATCGACCGACGTTGTCCTTTGTGGACGCTAAGCTCCACCGCCGGTGCGCCCGGCCCCGCGACAGTGCAGGAATAGTCGCCTGACCTGCGAGATCTCGACTTTGCCGCGACCCTGGCGTCTAGCGCAAGGAAGGGGACCTTCACGTACTTCACGACCGGCCGCCGAGGCCACAGCCGCCCCACTGTCACCATGGATCACATCCGACGGTAGTGAAAGCCTCCTTCGCTACCCTCAGAGTAGGCAAGGAGGCCTTCACTACCAGAAGAACGCCTCCGCAGGAGCGACACTGGCCGCACGCGCGCCCGGCGAAAACCGCATTTAGAGGACGAAACGCCTCAGGGCTTCGTGGCCCCGAAGCAGGCCGCGTACCGCGTCGCCAAGAACTCGGCCCGCGCGTCCCCGCTGTAGGCCCACATCCCGCCATCGGCCCGCGTCCCCAAGTGCCGGAACTGCTCGACGGCCTCGTCGAAGCGGCCGTTCTCGACGAGCGCCTTCGCCGCGTACGCCCGGTCTCCCCGCGTCGCCGGGTGGTCGCGACCTTCGCCGTTGAGCCACGCGACGATCCCGTCGAGCGCGCCGGTGACTCGCGAATCACGCCACGCGGGCACGTCCTGGAACTCGGATTCGTGCGCGGCGATCAGCAGCAGCGGCGCCAGCTTCGGCGACTTCGCCGCGGCGGTCTCGGCGAACTCCCACATCAGCTCGGCCGAACCGAACCACTTCGGGCACCAATACTGCAACGCCCGCGTGTGCGCCCCGCGGTGCTGGGGATCGCGCGCGACGACTTCCGCCCAGACCCGCAAGTACTGGTCGTTCTCGTACTGCCGCCCCATCGCGATCGCGAGCATGGTCACCCACGGCGTCGGATCCTCGGGAGCGAGCGCGGAAGCCTCGTTCGCGGCCTCTTCCGCCTGCTCCAGAATCCGGAAGAACGCGGCGAACTGCTCCTCGGTGACGTGCTTCGCCTGCAGCCCGCTGCGCACCTCCCACGCCACGTGCACCAGCGATTCCGCGTTGACCAGCGCCGCGCCCGGGTCGCCCGGACGCGCCTTGCGCCACGCCCGCAGCCATTCGTCGTCCTTCGAGGCGGCCTCGCCGAGCGCGCCGTTCACCAGATTGCGGCGATCCCAGTTCCCCCAGGTCGACGTCAGCAGCGCCGCGGCGTCCTCCCAGTCGCCTCGCGCGGTCGATTCCTCGACGGCGAGGATGTCTTCGTCGGTCCAATACTCCTTGGTCGACACCTCGCCGTCCGGCGGGAGGCCCCAGCGCGTGACGTCCGGGATCTTGCCCTTGAACTTGGGCTTCGACGGTGGCAACATCGCGGCGAGCTCTTCCGGCGTCATGATGTCGGTGAGTTCGTCGATGCTGATGCCGCGTCGCTTCGCCTCCTTCATCAGGGCGAAGACGGCCTTGCGTTCACGGGATTTGAGCAGCCAAAGCACTTCGGAACTCCTTCAGGAACGAACAAGCGTGACGGACGGCCGATAGCCGGCGGACACTCCGGCGGCCGTCAGCAGCGCCCGCAATGGCGCGGTGTCGGATTCGGCGGCCGTGGCCTTGTCGAGCGCGGACGGCAGCAGGTCCTCGAGCGTTCCGTCCACGGTGAACGGCGCCGGGCCCGACCACGACAGCGACCACCGCGCGACCCCGACGTCGGCGAGCGCCGCGCGGACCACGACCTCCAGCCGCCTGCGGACGGAAACGGCGGCGAGCTCACGGCGCGCGCGGGGCCCGGCACCGGCGGGCGCCTTCTCCCCGGGGTCGGCGAGTTCCTCGTGCCGACCCGCGTCGAGCAGGTCCAGCGCCATGTCCAGGGTCCGTTCCCCGAGGACCTCGGCGGCCGCTTCGGCGGCGGCGTGACGGCGGCCGATGGCGACCAAGGAGTGCCAGTCCGTCCGCCGCTTCGCACGTGCCTCGTCGGAGAAGACGGTGAAAAGCGCCTGGTCGAGCATTGTCTCGGCGCCGGTCAACAGGTCGGTCGCCGGACGCTCGCCGCGAGCGCGGACCGGGACCGGCGCCCCGGCTTCCAGCGTCGCGACGCGGTCGCGGGTGGCCGGATGCGTGTCGTACCGCGAGGTCTTCTCCTCCGACGGATTCCGCCGCATCTCCTCCATCTGCTCCGCCCTGGTCGGGTCGGTGAGCAGCGCGCGGTAGCCCTCGCCGAACCGGTCGGGGAGATAGCCCGCGTCCCAGCCGATCGCGGCGTAGTTGTTCATGAAGAACTGCCAGGTGACGGCCAGCGCCTCGATCTCCCGCAGTGCCGAGACGGCCGCTTCGGTACCGGCGAGCCGCGCAGAAACCGCGTCGGCCGCGAATTCCTGGGCACGGCAGACGCTCATCGAGACGGCGAAGTAGAGCTTCGCGTACTGCTTGAAGATCCAGCCGACGAAGCGCTCGAAGTAGTCATCGCGGCCGAGGCTGTTGACCACCCGCGCGATCGACTTGCGCCCCCGATAGGTCAGCGCGGAGAACCGGGTGTCCTTGTTGCTGTAGTGCCCCAGTTCGTGCGCGAGCACCGCGCGGAACTGGTCCTGGCGCAGGCCCATGATCAGCGGGACACCGATGATCATCCGGCGGCGCAACACCCTCAGCCCGAGCCATGAGGTCCGCTCGGTCACCGCGGCGTTGACGTCCGGATCGAGGTAGATCTCGTCCGGCGGCCGCGTGCCCGCCTCGTCCGCCAGCTCCCGGACCAGCGCCCAGAGCGCGGGCTGGGCTTCCGGCGTCACCTCGATGCCCGGTACCTCGTCATCGGTCGTGCGTTCGACCGTGAGCAGGGTTTTGAGCAGGATCCACGCGGCCGGAACCGTGATGATGCCGAGCTTCACCGCCGCGAAAACGTTGTGCCGCAGCGCGACCACTTCGAGCGCCACGATCCCGCCGACGAACGCCAGTACGAGCAGCGGAAACCCGGCGAGCAGGACGGCAGCGAGCAGCCCACGAAAAGACTTCACCGTGAAACGGACCTTCCCCAGAGTTGGTGTACCCCCGACACCGAGCGCTCATTGTGCCCGAATCACCCGCGGCGGCCGATCACTTTTCGAATACGATCGAGGACTTCGCGATGAACATCACCCGCTCACTGGTGGTCGCGTGTGGACTGTCCACTGTGGAGCACGGTAATTGCCTTGTCCGGTTCGTCCGGCCAGTGCATTCTCGAAGGCGACAAAACGTTTTCCACGAAGGGAAAGTCATGTACACGGCGGTCGAAGGCTCGCGGGTTCCGATCCGGATGTGGGCGGACCCCACCTCGGTCGAAGACCAGGCCATGCGGCAGCTGCACAACGTCGCCAACCTGCCGTGGGTGCACGGCGTCGCGGTCATGCCCGACGTCCACTACGGCAAGGGTGCGACCGTCGGCAGTGTGATCGCGATGCGCGACGCCGTGTCCCCGGCCGCGGTCGGGGTGGACATCGGCTGCGGGATGAGCGCGGTGCGTACCTCGCTCACCGCCGCGGATCTGCCCGACGACCTGCTGAAGCTCCGCCGCCGGATCGAGTCGGCCGTCCCGGTCGGCTTCGGCCTGCACAAGACGCCGGTGAACCCGGCGAAGGTGCACGGTGTCGGTGGCTGGGACGCGTTCTGGAAGTCCTTCGGCGACCTGCACGTCGGCGTCCAGGACCTGCACGACCGCGCGGCGCGGCAGATCGGGAGCCTCGGTGGCGGCAACCACTTCATCGAGGTCTGCCTCGAACAGGGCGGCGACGACGAAGGCCGCGTGTGGCTGATGCTGCACTCCGGTTCGCGCAACATCGGCAAGGAACTCGCGGAACGCCATATGGCCGTCGCGCGGAAGCTGCCGCACAACGCGGACCTGCCGGATCCGGACCTCGCGGTGTTCGTCGCGGGCACGCCGGAGATGCAGGCGTACCGGCGGGACCTGTTCTGGGCGCAGGACTACGCGGCGCGCAACCGCGCCACCATGGTCGCGCTCGTCAAGCAGGCGCTGAAGGACGTCGTCCCGCAGACGACGTTCGACGACGCGATCTCGTGCCACCACAACTACGTCGCCGAAGAGACCTACGACGGCGTCGACCTGCTGGTGACCCGCAAGGGCGCGATCCGCGCGGGTTCGGGCGACCTCGGGATCATCCCGGGCAGCATGGGCACCGGTTCGTACATCGTGCGCGGCCTCGGCAACGAGTCGTCCTTCCAGTCCGCGTCGCACGGCGCGGGCCGCCGGATGTCGCGGAACAAGGCCAAGAAGCTGTTCACCGCCGACGACCTCGCCGCGCAGACCGCCGGGGTGGAATGCCGGAAGGACTCCGGCGTGGTCGACGAGATCCCGGCCGCGTACAAGGACATCGAAACGGTGATCAAGGCGCAGACCGACCTCGTCGAGGTGGTCGCGCACCTGAAGCAGGTCATCTGCGTCAAGGGGTGAAGCGGGGTGGGTGCCGGGGGAACCCGACATACCACCCACGTTTCTCGCTACTGTGGTTCTCATGAAGAGGTTGGGAATCGCGGCGCTCCTGGCGGCCGCCGGACTCGCGCTGGCGGGCTGCAGCGAGGTCACGAACGCGGTCGATCAGACGAACAAGGCGGCGACGAAGGTCGGTGCCTGCGCCGAGGCGCTCAGCCTCGTCGACCTCAACCCGGACCCGGCGACCATCAAGGAGCGGGCCGCGGACAAGGAAAAGCGCCTGCGTGAGCTGGCGACCAGCGTCGGCGAGCAGAACGTGGCAGGCGCGCTCACCGGCATGGCCGACTCGTACCTGCAGGTCCAGAAGGAGAACATCCAGGACGCGGGCAAGGTCGCGGCCTGGACCAAGCGCAACCTCGACCGGGTCGAGGCCCTCCGCCAGGTCTGCGCCTGACCAACCGCCGCAATTCGTCCTCTAAATGCGGTAGTTGCGCGTGCATCTACCGCATTTAGAGGACGAAACGCGTCAGGAAGAAGCCAGCGCGGGCACCTTGGCGGGGGTGCGGGTGCGGCGCCAGAACAGGCCGACCGCCGCGATCGCCAGTGCCCCGACGGCCGAGGCGGCGAAACCCCAGCCCGCGCTGGAGTGGTCGATCACGAACCCGATGATCGGGCTCCCGATCGCCAGTCCGATCCGGCTGGCCGCGTCCAGCAGGCCCATCGCCTCGCCACGTACCCGCGCCGGCGCGGCCGCGCTGACCGTCTCCGTGCTCGCCGCGAGCGTCGGCGCGCACAGCACGTTGCTCGGGAACAGCACGATCGCCAGCAGCCACCATGGTTCGGCGATCAGCCCGACCGGCAGCGTGAGCACCGCGAGCAGCACCATCAGCGTGCCCTGCGAAAGCGACCGCCGGACCGCGCCGTGGATCGCCCCGCCGAGGACGGACGCGACGCACATCAACGTGATCAGCAGGCCGGACCACGTGATGTCGCCGCTCGCGCGCAGTGTCGCCAACGCCGCGAGCTCCATGCCGACCAGGCAGAACAGCGCCCCGGCGGCGATGAACATCGCCATCACGAGCCGTCCGGTGAGCCAGCTCCGCACCGGCGGGCGCTCCCCGGTGAACACCTCGGCGTCGGCCTCGGCGCGGATCGGCGGGTTCTGCAGGTAGATCAGGGTCGCCGAGATCGCGAAGCAGACCCCGATGCCGGTGAGCGCGTAGACCGCGGGCAGCTGCGTGATCGCCATGATCCCGGCCGACGGCCCGATCATGAACGACGCCTCCACGAAGATCGTGTCCAGTGAGTACGCCGCCCGGCGCTGCTCCAGCGGCACGAGCGCGGTCAGCACCAGCCGCGCCAGCGTCCCGGCTGGCACCGACAGCACCCCCGCGGGGAGTGCGACCACCAGCAGCACCGGATACGGCAGATGCGGCGCACCGATCCAGAACGCCGACGACGCCAGCCCGCAGATCGCGACCACCGGCCGCAGCCCGTAGCGGTCGACGTACCGGCCGACGAGCGGCGCCCCGAACGCGCTGCCGAGTGTGGTGGCCGCGCCGATCAGCCCGGCGGCGCCGTAGCCGCGGCCGAGGTCGTTGACCACGTACAGCGTCATCGTCACGCCCATGGCCGTCATCGGGAGCCGCGCCAGGAACATCAGCATCATCGAGCTGGGAACCCCGGGCACGGCTAACACGCGACGGTACGGAGCGAGGGCCATACGTGGGATGAGAACGTAACTTGGTACGCGCGTGCAACTTTATTTCGTCGACCCCTCACCCAGTCTGAGGGTGGTTTCTTGACTCATTCCAGAAAACGCGGGAGGGTGGTGGGACCACCACGAAACAGGAGGCACCGGCGTGACCTTGCCGACCACGAACAACGTGGGCATCCCCGTCGCGAGTGACAACGACTCGCTGACGCTGGGCGCCAACGGCCCGATCCTGCTCCAAGACCACTACCTCATCGAAAAGAACGCCCAGTTCAACCGTGAGCGCGTGCCCGAGCGCGTCGTGCACGCCAAGGGTGGCGGCGCCCACGGCTTCCTCGAGGTCACCGAAGACGTCAGCCAGTTCACGAAGGCCGCGCTCTTCCAGCCGGGTGTGCGCACCGAGAGCCTGATCCGCTTCTCGTCGGTCGCCGGGGAGAACGGTTCGCCCGACACCTGGCGTGACCCGCGCGGCTTCGCGGTGAAGTTCTACACCTCCGAGGGCAACTACGACCTCGTCGGCAACAACACCCCGGTGTTCTTCATCCGCGACCCGATCAAGTTCCCCGACTTCATCCACTCGCAGAAGCGCCGCGCCGACAACCACCTGCGCGACCACGACATCCAGTGGGATTTCTGGACCCTGCGTCCCGAGTCGGCGCACCAGGTCACCTGGCTGATGGGCGACCGCGGCATCCCGTCGAACTGGCGTGAGATGGACGGCTTCGGCTCGCACACCTACCTGTGGGAGAACGCGGGCGGCGAGAAGTTCTGGGTCAAGTACCACTTCAAGACCGATCAGGGCATCGGTTACCTCTCGCAGGCCGACGCGGACCGCATCGCGGGCGAGGACTCGGACTTCTACATCCGCGACCTGTTCAAGAACATCAAGCAGGGCAATCACCCCAGCTGGACGCTGTACGTCCAGGTGATGCCCTACGCCGAGGCAGCGGACTACCGCTTCAACCCGTTCGACCTGACGAAGGTGTGGCCGAAGGGCGACTACCCGCTGATCAAGGTCGGCCGCTACGTGCTCGACCGCAATCCCGCGAACTACTTCGCGGAGATCGAGCAGGCCGCGTTCGAGCCGTCCAACCTGGTGCCGGGCATCGGCCCGTCGCCGGACAAGATGCTGCAGGGCCGTCTGTTCGCGTACCCGGACGCGCACCGCTACCGGATCGGCGCGAACTACACCCAGCTGCCGGTCAACGCGCCGAAGTCCCCGGTGAACAGCTACTCGCGCGATGGCGCGATGCGCTACAACAACCCGGGCGACCCGGTGTACGCGCCGAACTCCTACGGCGGCCCGCACGCGAACGCGGAGACCGCCTCCGAGACCGCGTCGGGCTACGGCGTCGAGGACGAGGTCATCCGGTCGGCGTACAAGCTCCACGCGGAGGACGACGACTTCGGCCAGCCGGGCACGCTCGTGCGCGAGGTGATGGACGACGAGCAGCGTGCGCGGCTCGCGAGCAACATCATCGGCCACGCCTCGAACGACGTTTCGCGGCCGGTGCTCGAGCGCGTCTTCGAATACTGGCGGAACGTCGACAAGGACCTCGGCGACAAGATCGCGGACGCCTTCCGCGAATAGAACGACCTCTCTTCGAGAGGCCGCTCCCACCACCGGAACGCACCCGTATGTGAAACGAGTTGCGCCATACAGGTGGCGAGGCGTGCGTGGGGGACAACACGAGTGGAGCAGTGCGACACGCTTGTCCAACAGAGTGATGAAGCGAAACGTTCACCGTTTACACCGCTGTGGGTGAACGAAGCGTACCAACGGGTAAAGCGGTCACGGATGGTCATAAACCTGATCGAAAAAGATGATCTTCAGGGGGAAGCACAAGATTTCGACGTTAATCAATTGCGGGAGTCTTCCCGCATATTGAATCCGGCACGTAAGGGTTAGAAAACGGTTCAAACCGGTGATCGGGTGGTGTTCGGCCGATACGGCGGGTATCGATTTACCTCGTCAGGTCCCAGAGGCCAGGAGGTAAGGGAATGAAAGGCAACATTGCCCGGACGATTGCCGCGGTCGCCGCAGGCAGTCTGTTGGCGGTGGCCTCAGCCGGCGCCGCGACGGCTAGCACCGAGGGTGGGAAGGGCTCGTCGAACACACAGGCGCTCGCCGCGCAGGTGCTGCAGATGCGAGACGGCCTCACGAAGGTGGCCTACGCCGGTGACGTCGGCAAGACCCGGGCGGACTTGGACAAGCTGAGCCCGGTGCTGGCGGATATCGCCGCCGGCAAGCGCTATCAGATCCAGACCGAGACCCAGAAGCTCGGCGACCTGGCGAAGGGCCGCTCCGACGAGTCCAGCAGGCTGCTGGCCGACCCGACGGCCAAGGCGCGCCAGCTGCCGCCACTGCCGCTGCCGATCCCTTCGCTTCCGGACCTGCCCGGACCGTTGAAGATCGTCAGTGACCTGGTGAAAGCCCTGCTCGCGGCCGTGACCGGCATCCTCGGCGGCCTGCTCGGCGGACTCCCTGTCCCGCCGCTGCCGGTACCGCCGGTACCGCTGCCGACGCCCTAACGAGAGTCGTCTGGTTTCGCCGTGCAGGGCGGCGAGCCACGATATGGGGGCCGGAGCCCGAGTGGGGACTTTTCTCCTCACTCGGGCTCTGGCCGTCTTCGCCGCTACTTCGGCGCGAGGCCCAGCCGCAGTGCGCCCGCCGCTTCGGCGGTGGCCTCACGGAACCGCTGACCGACGCCGATGAAGTTGATGTACCCGTGGATCAGATCCGGCTGGCGGCTGAGCGCCACCGGGACCCCGGCCTTCCGCAATTTCTCCGCGTACGCCTCGCCCTCGTCGCGCAGCGGGTCGAATCCGGCCGTCGCGATATACGCGGGCGGCAAACCGGAAACGTCGCCGTGCAACGGGGACAGTTTCGGGTTGTACAAATCGGTGCCCTTCGGCACGTAATGTCCTTCGAACCAGCTCATGTCCGTGTCGGTGAGGAACAGATCCTCCGCGAACAATTCCCGGGACCGGCGGCGCACGGTGAAATCGGTCGCCGGATAGAACAGCAGCTGGAACGCCGGGACACCACCGCCGCGTTTCACCGCCTGTTGCGCGGTCACCGCCGCGAGGTTCCCACCCGCGCTGTCGCCGCCGACGGCGATGCGGGCCGGGTCGGCGCCGAGGTCCCGCGCCTTCGCGTAGGCATACTCGAAAGCCGCGATCGCGTCCTCGGTGGCGCCGGGGAACTGCGTCTCCGGGGCGAGCCGGTACTCCACCGAAAGAACCCGCACGCCGGCCTGCTTCGCCAGGTAGCGGACGGTGTTGTCGTGGGAAACGCGGCTGCCGACCACCCAGCCGCCGCCGTGGAAGAACACCAGCAGCGCGGACGGATCGGGCAGCCCGGCCGGGGTGTAGAGCGTGGCGGGCACGTCGCCGTCACCCGTCGGGATCTGGAGTTCCCTCGTGGCCACCGGTTCGATGGTCTTGCCGCTGACCAGGTGCCTGCTCGCCAGCAGGAGACTGCGCGACTCCTCGACGGTGCCCCGCACCAGTGACGCCTTCGCCAGCTTCTGCAGGCGAAGCAGGAGCTGGGCGTCCAGGGCGAGTTCTTGGCCGTCCAGGCGGAGCGGAGGTCCGGCGATGGCCCTTCTGACCGGCTTCGGGAGCCAGAACGCCAGCTGCGAGAACGCGGCCTCGGCACGGATCTGGAGCGGTATCGCCATACTTCCTCCTGAGGGCTTCCCGTCAGGTTACTTACCAGTAGGTAGACCGTCCAGCGGGACGGTGCGCTTTTGCGGCGAACGGGTGTGACGCAGGCCTCCGTTCCAGATCCTGGTCCTCCACTTAAGTAGAGGGGTTAGCCTCGAAAGCGTGACTTCGACGAACTCGGTTCATGTGCTCGGTATCGGCGGCTCCCTGCGGGAGGGATCGCAGTCCGAGCGCGCGCTGCGCATCGCACTGGACGGTGCGGCCGAAGCCGGAGCCGGAGTCACCACCGAGCTGATCGCCGGACCGGACCTGGTGCTGCCGTTCTACGACACCGCGATGGACGAGCGGCACGAACAGGCGGTGCGGCTGGTCGAGGCGATCCGCCGCGCCGACGGCCTCATCGTCGTCTCACCCGGCTACCACGGCGCGTTGTCCGGCCTGGTCAAGAACGCCTTGGACTACGTCGAAGACCTGCGCGACGACGCCCGCCCGTACCTCGACGGCCGCGCGGTCGGCCTCGCCGCCGTCGCGTTCGGCTGGCAGGCCGCGGTCACCACGTTGGAACAGCTGCGCACGATCACGCACGCGCTGCGCGGCTGGGCCACCCCATTGGGTGGTTCGATCAACACCGCGGAGACCAAGTTCGACGAGGCGGGTGGCGCTTCCGACGAGAAGACCGTCCGCACCCTCCGCCTGATCGGAAGCCAGGTCGCCGAGTTCGCCTTGAGTCGCCCCGGTCACTAGTCGTTTGCTCCGGTCGTCGTCCGGGTAGTTCCCGGACGTGATGCCTGCCATGGGGTGGCAAGGTTTCGCGGTTGCGGGACGTTGGCACCGAAGAGACGCTCAACGGGGCGTGTCTTGAGACCAGGAGGTAGGCGAAGAATGACTGAGGCTCTTTACACCGCTGTGGCCACCGCTCGCGGCGACGGCCGCAACGGTGAGGTCACGTCCTCTGACGGCGTCATCGACGAGTCGTTGGCGATCCCGAAGGAGATGGGCGGACCGGGCGGGGACAAGACCAATCCCGAGCAGCTCTTCGCCGCCGGCTACTCCGCCTGCTTCCACTCCGCGTTGCAGCTCGTCGCACGCCAGGCGAAGGTGAAGCTGAACGGCTCGACCGTCACCGCCGAGGTCAGCGTGCTCAAGCAGGGCGAGGGTTTCGGCCTCGGGGTGGCACTCAACGTTTCGCTGCCCGGCCTGGAGCAGGTGCAGGCCGATCAGCTCGTCGAGCAGGCGCACCAGGTGTGCCCCTACTCGAACGCGACCCGCGGGAACATCGAGGTCGCGCTGTCGGCGACGGTCTGATCCCGCTCGCGACAGGTCCACTCGTACCGGCAATTTCTGAAAGGAAGACCGAAGATGGGCAAGTCTCCGATCCAGAGTCCGCTGAGCGAAGCCGACAAGGAGATCACCGGTAACGCCTTGCAGGCCACGCTGGTCGATCTGGTGGATCTGTCGCTGATCGCGAAGCAGGCCCACTGGAACGTCGTCGGCGCGAACTTCCGCAGCGCGCACCTCCAGCTCGACGAGCTGGTCACCACCGCGCGCCAGTACGTCGACGAGGTCGCCGAACGCGCCAACGCCATCGGCATCTCGCCGAACGGGCAGGCGAAGGCCGTCGTGGAGAGCTCCGGACTGCCGTCCTATCCCGACAACTGGCAGTCCGTCGAGTCCACGGTCGCCGCGATCGTCGACATCCTCGCGACGCTGATCGAGCGCCTGCGCAAGCGCATCGACGAGACCGACAAGAGTGACCTGGTCACCCAGGACCTCCTCATCGAGATCACCCAGGAACTCGAGAAGGCGCACTGGATGTGGCAGGCCCAGCAAGCCTGATCTCTGCCCACTAGCGCGCTATGAAAGGTCCCTTCCTTGCAAATTTTGCAAGGAAGGGACCTTTCCTTGCACGTCCGGGGTAGGTGAGGTGCCGCCGAGGACGGCCAGGGCTACCTTCGGGTCCATGGTGCTGCACAAGGGGAAGCCGACCGATCCGGACCGCAAGGGCGGGGCCAACCCGCTGCACGCCGGCGCGTACCCCGCGCTCGCCGCGAGCATCCGCCTCCCGCACGACAGCCTCGCCGAGGAACCGCTGCCGCCCGACACCGCGCTCCAGCTGGTCCGCGACGAACTCATGCTCGACGGCAACGCCCGGCTCAACCTCGCCACGTTCGTCACCACGTGGATGGAGCCGCAGGCCCGCGAGCTGATGGCCGAATGCGTCGACAAGAACATGATCGACAAGGACGAGTATCCGCAGACCGCGGAACTCGAACGCCGCTGCGTGAACATCCTCGCCGATCTGTGGCACGCGCCCGATCCCCTCGCGATCATGGGCTGCTCCACCACCGGTTCCTCCGAGGCCTGCATGCTCGCCGGCATGGCGTTGAAACGCCGCTGGTCGAAACTGGGGCGCGCCGGGAAACCGAATCTGGTGATGGGCGCGAACGTCCAGGTCTGCTGGGAGAAGTTCTGCGAATACTGGGAGGTCGAGCCGCGGCTGGTGCCGATGGACGGCGACCGCTTCCACCTCACCGCGGACGAGGCGATCGCCCGCTGCGACGAGAACACGATCGGCGTCGTCGCGATCCTCGGGTCCACTTTCGACGGCAGTTATGAACCGGTCGCCGAGATCGTCGCGGCGCTCGACGGGCTTCAGGAACGGTCCGGCTGGGACATTCCCGTGCACGTCGACGGTGCCTCGGGGGCGATGATCGCGCCGTTCCTCGATCCGGAGCTGGTCTGGGACTTCCGGCTGCCGAGGGTGGCGTCGATCAACACCTCGGGGCACAAGTACGGGCTGGTCTACCCGGGTGTCGGCTGGGTCGTGTGGCGCGACAAGGAGGCGTTGCCGCAGGAGCTGGTGTTCAACGTCAACTATCTCGGTGGCGACATGCCGACATTCGCGCTGAACTTTTCGCGCCCCGGCGCGGAGGTGGCCGCGCAGTACTACACGTTCGTCCGGCTCGGGCGAGAAGGTTTCCGTGCCGTGCAACAGGCTTCGCGGGATGTGGCGACCCAGCTGGCGGACGGCATCGCCGAACTGGGGCCGTTCGAACTGCTGACGCGCGGTGATCAGCTGCCCGTGTTCGCCTTCACGACGAAGGCCGATGTCGACAGCTTCGACGTCTTCGACGTGTCAAGGCGGCTTCGCGAGCGTGGCTGGCTGGTTCCGGCGTACACCTTCCCGGCACACCGGACCGATCTCGCGGTGCTGAGGATCGTGGTGCGCAACGGTTTCACGCACGACCTCGCCGATCTGCTGCTCGCCGACCTCCGGCGGCTGCTGCCCGAGCTCGATCATCGCCCGCGACGGCGTACCGCGTTCCATCACTGAGCCGGGTGCCCTGCGTCACGCCGGATTTCCTCCGGCACTACCGGCGCGTAACGTCGGGGGGTATGGGAGTCGCCGGAGACGAACGTCGTGCGTTGAGCGAGCTTTTCGAAGAGGTCGGCCCGGACGCGCCGACCCTGTGCGCGGGCTGGAAGACACGGGATCTCGCGGCGCATCTGCTGGTGCGTGAGCGGCGGCCGGACGCGGCGCCGGGGATCCTGGTGCCCGCGCTCGCCTCCTACACGCAGCGGGTGCAGGACTCCTATGCCGCGCGACCCTGGTCCGAGGTCGTCGGCAAGGTGCGGTCCGGCCCGGCCCGGTTCTGGCCGACCACGATCGGCCCCCTCGACGAGCTGGTGAACGGGCCGGAGTTCCTGGTGCACCACGAGGACGTCCGCCGAGGACAGCCCGGCTGGGAGCCGCGTCCGGCGGAGCCCGCGCGGGACGCGGCGGCGTGGAAGTCGGCGAAGCAGGCGGCCAAGCTGAACCTGCGGAAATCACCGGTCGGCGTGATCCTGAAGACCCCCGAAGGCCGCGAGGCGCGGGTGAAGGACGGCCCGGACACGGTGACCGTGATCGGCGCGCCGATCGAGTTGCTGCTGTTCGTCTTCGGTCGCGACGCCGTCCGGCTCACCTTCGAAGGTGACGCCTACGCGGTGGACAGGCTTCGGAAGCACGACCGCGGCCTCTAGAGTTCGGCCATGCCGATGATCAGCGTTTCGATGTTCCCCGGCCGCACGGCCGAGCAGAAGCAGGCCCTCGTCCGCGAGGTGACGGACGCCTTCGTCCGCACCTGCGGCGGCAACGCCGAAGGCGTCTGGGTCACGATCAACGAGATCCCCGCCGAACACTGGGCCGCGGGCGGGACTCTCTTCTCCGAGCGCTGACCCCGCCTCCCGCTGAGATGAAGGGGCCTTTCATCGCGAAATTCGCCATGAAAGGCCCCTGCGTCTCACGTCAGCGGAGCCCGACGGCCCGCAGCGCGAAGAACACCTCGATCGCCGTCTGCTTGATCGTCTCCGCGATCACCAGCGAACCGTGTCCCGCGTCGAACCGGTAGAACTCGAACGGGATCTCCCGCTTCGCGAGCCTGTCGAGATAGTTCTCGACCTGCCGGATCGGGCATCGCGGGTCGTTGTCCCCGGCGAGCACCAGCACCGGCGCCGCCACGGCCTCGACGTAGGTGATCGGCGAGCATTCCTGGTACACCGCCGGCACCGTGTCCGGCGATCCGCCGAACAGCGCCCGGTCGAACGAGCGGAGCTGCTCCATCTCGTCCTCGTACGCGGCGACGTAGTCCGCGACCGGAACTCCCGCGATTCCCGCCGCCCATCGGGCGGGCTGGGTGCCCAGCGCCAGCAGGGACAGGTAGCCGCCCCACGAAGCGCCGTTCACCACGCACTTCCCCGGATCGGAAAGTCCACTTTGGACCGCCCAATCGTGCACGGCGGCGACGTCCTCGAGTTCGGTCAGGCCTGGGCGGCCTTCGATGGCGTCGCGCCAGGCCGAGCCGTAACCGGTCGAGCCGCGGTAGTTGACTTCGACGACGGCGAAGCCGGCGTCCAGCCAGACGGCGCGATAGGCGGAGAACCGGTCCTCGTCGGCGGCATGCGGCCCGCCGTGCAAGGAGAAGACCGTCGGCAGCGGGCCTTCGGGCGCGTCGATCGGACGCGACACCAGCGCGTGGATCTGCCCGCCGATCCCGTCGACGAACGCGTCGGTGACCGGGGCGGATTCCGGAGCCCGCTCACCCGGCGGTTCGAGGAGCACCGAGTCGGCGCCGTCCGCGGTCCGCGCGCGTACCGCCGTCGGCTGCGCGGCACTGGACCACGAGTACTCGACGGTCCCGTCCGGCCGTACCCCCGCGCCACCGATCCGGCCCGGCGGAGTGTCCAAAGAGGACAATTCGCCGCTCTCGAGATCGTACCGGTGAAGGGAACTGCGGCCTTGATGGAAGTGGGCGACCAGGAGTGCCCGCGCGTCCGGGTACCAGCCGGCGACCACTTCGCCCGGCAGGTCGAGTTCGATCTCCCGCTCGGTGTCCGCGGCGGTGTCCCAGATCAGCAGCTCCTCGCGGCCGCGCCGCTCGTGCAGCACCAGCAGCCGCTGGTCACCGGCGACCGGCGAGAACTCCAGCGCGCCGAGACCCTTGCCGTCGCCGTCCCACTTGTCGGCGACCGTGGTGAAGCCGTCGGTCGACAGGACGCGCAGCGCGGGGTGTCGTGAATCACCGTGCTCGGAATGGGAGATCGCGAGGAGGGACTCGTCACGGGACAGCGACGCGATCCCGGCGTCGTCGTCATGGCGGTAGAAGCGGGTGGTTTCGCCGTCGATGTGGGCGAAGAGCTCGCTGCCGTCGTCGGTCGAAACACCGACGGCGACCACGCGGGTGCCGATCTCGAGCCCGGCGGGGTAGCCGTCGTGGACGTCCGGCACCGCGCGTTCGGCGGCGGCACCCGGGGTGAACGGTTCGCGGACCCAGGAACCGAATTCGTCGCCGTCGGTGTCGTTGAACCACCAGATCCAGCGGCCGTCGGGGGAGGGCGTCGCGTGCATGGTGCCGTTCGGCCGGTCGGTGACGCGGCGGTGTTCGCCTGTCGAGCGGTCCCAGGAGTAGACCTCCCAGACACCGCTGGCGTTGGAGACGTAGATGTTCGCGTCCGGTGCGTCGATGGCCCATTCGGGAACCGAGATGCGCGGTGCGTGGAAGCGGGCCCGCCACCTGGCCTCGGCTTCGGCGTCGTCGAACAGGCGGTCCGGGACCGCCGCGGACGGATATTTGTTGCCTGGCTGCGTGCTCACCCCTCGATCCTGCCACTCCGGAGCCGTACTGTGTGCGGGGTGCTGGAGGGAAACGCGCCGGGCGCCGCGCGCGATGCGGTGTCCGCGCGGTCTGCGCGCCAAGCGGTCGAACGGGCCGTGTTCGCGCAACCGCTGTTCGGGCCGGGGATGGGGCTCGTCGACGTCGGCTGCGGCCCGGGTTCGATCACCCTCGGTATCGATGGCGGACACAGAAAGTCCACAGTGGACTTTCTGGTCGCGGACGTGCGCGCGTTGCCGTTCGCCGAAGCTTCGGTGGATGTGCTCTTCGCGCACGCCGTCTTCGAGCAGCTGAAGGAACCCGGCGCCGCGCTCGCGGAGATCCGCCGGGTGCTCAAACCCGGCGGAACGCTCGCACTGTCCACATCGGACTGGAGCCGGGCGCGTCTGCGGCCGAAGACGGCGAATGTCGACGCGGCGCTGCGTGGGCACTATCTGCTGTGTCGTCGTGCGGGTGGTGACCCGTTCGCGGGGCGCTCGATCTCCGCCGCGGTCACGGCCGCCGGTTTTCATGACGTGCGAATGAAAACCCGCTACCGCACGGACGCGACCTACCGGTCGCTGGCGACCTACGTCGAGGCGCGGCTGGTGACGGCGCTGGAAACCGCGACGACCCCCGACCGCGACCAGCTCGCCTCCGCCGCCCGCTCGGCCTGGTCCTGGGCCCGCTCCGGCGACGGCGACTTCGCCCAATGCTGGACCGAACTCCTAGCCACCCGCTGACCAAGGGTTGTCGTGAGCGGTAATGACGGTTAGAACGACCCCTCTCTCAGGTACCTACTCGTGGCCTGCGGGCTTGCTCGCGCCGCTGTTGTGACTGGTGGTGCCGCTGGGGTTTGTGATGGGGTTTCGGGTCCGTGAGGGACTCCTTGAGGGACTCTGGGTCCCTCAAGGAGTCCCTCAAGGACCAGCGCTACCCAGCTCACCCGCCGTAGGTAACCAAAACACCGTTGGCCAGAACGACCCAAATCACTCACGACAACCCAGCACTCACGGAAGCCCCCTGCAATCCGTGACCCACTCACCTCGGGGGGTCCGGGGGGCGAAGCCCTCCCGGGCGGGGCTTGGGGGTTGCACCCCCAAAAAACACCGTAGGGCCCGCGTGGTTGGCGCTTTTCAGCCAACACGCGAGCCCTACGGGACCTACGTCGGGGTGGCGGGATTCGAACCCACGACCTCCTCGACCCGAACGAGGCACGCTACCAAGCTGCGCCACACCCCGGATACTTCTTAGCGGGTCGAGGAGAAGTTTAGCGGACGGTGTTTCGGGCTTTGCGGGGGGCTGCTTTCCGGTGGTTCGCGCTGGTCGTGCCGCGTGGGACGAGGGTCAGCAGGCTCGCCTCGGGTGGGCAGGCGAAGCGGGCTGGGGCGTACGGCGAGGTGCCCAAACCGGCGGAGACGTGGAGCCACATCTGGGCGCCCCAGCGGGAGGCGCCGCGGGCGCGGCTGCGGTCGAGTTCGCAGTTGGTGACGAGCGCGCCGTAGCCGGGGATCCGGAGCTGTCCGCCGTGGGTGTGCCCGGCGAGGACGAGGTCGTAGCCGTCGCCCGCGAACTCGTCGAGGACGCGGGGTTCCGGGGAGTGTGTGACGCCGATGCGGACGGCGGCGGCGGTGTCCACCGGGCCCGCGATGTCGGCGTAGCGGTCGCGGCGGAGGTGCGCGTCGTCGACGCCGGCGGTGAACACGTACTGGTCGGCGACCTCGATGGTGCGGCGCACGTGGGTGAGGTCGCTCCAGCCGTGCTCGATGAACGCTGCCCGGAGGTCGCGCCAGGGCAGGTGCTCGCCGTGGATCCGCTTCTTCTTGCCCTTCGGCATGAGGTAGCGCGCGGGGTTCTTCGGCTTCGGCGCGTAGTAGTCGTTGCTGCCGAAGATGAACACGCCGGGCCTGTTCAGCAGGGGGCCGAGTGCGCGCAGGACGGACGGGACCGCGTGCTGATGTGACAAATTGTCACCGGTGTTGACGACGAGATCCGGTTCGAGTTCGTCGAGCGCGGCTACCCAGCGTTGCTTGCTCACGTGGCCGGGAAGCATGTGCAGGTCCGAGATGTGGAGGATCGTGAAGGGCTTGGCCCCTGCCGCGAGGACCGGGAGCTCCGCCGTGCGAAGCGTCCACCGGCGCCTTTCGATGCCGACCGCGTAACCGAGGGTCGCGGCTCCCAGGGCGACGGTTCCCACGGCCAAGCGCCGTACCGTCGCCCTCGAAGTGTTGTTGTTACTGAGCGTGCTCACAATGTCCAGTTTACGTGCTCGACTGTGGTGATCGTTCGCCCCCATTCCGGCGATGCGGGAAAATCGCTGGAATGGCCTCTTTTCTTCACTTTGCGTGGTCGGCGCGGGGTGTGGTGATCAATCGACATGATTCCGTCGACCACTGTTCCCCGTTAGGCCGCCGGGTACTCACTTAAAGTTAGAATTGTGTGACTCTTCGTGATTCGCGCTGGTGAATGCGGCCTCCGACGTCAGCGTCCGCCGCCCATGTACTTCGGGTCCGGCTGCGGCAACGGCGGTGCTTCCTGGCCTTCGAGGATCTTCGACATCGCCCCGAACCAGGTCTGCGCCGGCGTCTTCCCGCCGAACATGTTTTCGCAGCCGCGGGTGGTGACGTTACCGGGGCCGAGGTAGCAGAGACCACCGCTGCCACCCTTCGGGCGGAACACCATCGCCGCGCCCGCGAGCTGCGGCGTGGCGCCGAGGTAGGTGCCCGAACCGTTGTTCTGCGTGGTGCCGGTCTTGCCCATCACCGGCCGGGTCCACCTGACGCCGTTCGCGGCGCCGAACGACGTGCCGCCGGGCTGGCTGTCCCGGCTCAGGCCGACCGCGAGGGTGTTGGCGAGACCTTCGGGCACCACCTGTTCGCAAGCGGCTTCCTTGACCGGCACGGGCTTTCCGTCCCGGTCGGTGACGCCGGTCAGCGGGGTCGGCGGGCACCAGACGCCGCCGCTCATGATCGTGGCGCCGACGTTCGCCAGTTCCAGTCCGCTCAGCGGGGCGGGGCCGAGGGTGAACGAGGCGTTTCCGGGCCAGCCGGGCCTGGGGCCGAAGGCCTGCAGCTGGCTGGCGTTGACGCCGGGGTTGTCGGACTTCGGGTCGACGGCGCCGCCGCCGAGGTTGCTGGCCATGGTGTCGCGCATGCCGAGCTTGCGCGCCATCTCCACGATCGGCCCGGTGCTCCCGACCTTTTCCTCGAGGGCCACGAACGCGGTGTTCGGCGAGGTCGCGAGTGCCTGCTGCATCGACATGGCCCCGCCGGCCGGGTTGTAGTCACCCGCGTTGCCGAGGCAGTACCAGCGAGAGCGCATCGGCGGTCCGGTCGGCGCGCATTTGTTGCCACCACCGGCGAACACGCTGGAGGTGTAGAAGTCGGGCACCGGAAGCGGACTGTTGATCCCGGCCACGCCGGCTTCCAAAGCCGCGGCGGCGGTGAAGACCTTGTACGCCGAGCCCGCACCACCGGTGTTGTAGACGCCGGAAGGCAGCGCGAAGGTCGTCTGTCCTTGGTCTTCGTGCAGGCCGTAGTCACGGTTCGCCGCGAGCGCCACCACTTCGTGCCGGTTCTTGCCCGGCTTCACCAGTGAAAGCGTGTTCGCGACGTTGTCCTGCGTTTTCTTGACCTGGGCTTCGGCCGACATCTTGGCTTCGTGGTTCGCCCGTTCGTCCAAAGTGGTCTTGATCTGGTAGCCGCCGGTGTAGAGGTCGTCCTTCGTCATCCCGGACTTGAGGAGATAGTCCTCGACGTACTGGCAGAAGAAACCGTTCTCCGTACCGGCGCCGGTGCAGTTCGACGCGGGTTTCTGCGGGCCGCCTTCGACGACGCCGAGCGGTTCGGCCTTGAAGCGTTCCGCGTCCGCCTTCGCGAGTTTCTGGTTGTCGACCATGCGGTCCAGCACCAGGTTGCGGCGCTCGGTCGCCTTCGCCGGGTTCTTCCACGGGTCGTTGACGATCGGGTTGTTCACCAGACCGGCCAGCAACGCCGCCTGC
Source organism: Amycolatopsis sp. NPDC039088 (assembly GCF_055598845.1). NCBI lineage: Bacteria > Bacillati > Actinomycetota > Actinomycetes > Pseudonocardiales > Pseudonocardiaceae > Amycolatopsis > Amycolatopsis sp. NPDC039088. Next base: position 182,397 of record NZ_JBVKAE010000005.1, read on the forward strand.
GGCACCGTGAGCTTCTCGACGGGCGTGTTGAAGTACGCGCTCGCGGCCGCGCCGACGCCGTAGATCTCGCGCGAGAACTCGACGACGTTCAGGTAGCCGGTCAGGATCTGCATCTTGTTCAGCTTGGTTTCCAGCTGGATCGCGATGCGTGCTTCCTTCAGCTTCCGGGCGACCGACTGCTCCTGTGCGCGCTTCTGGCCCGGCTTGTCGTCGCGGTAGACGACGTTGATCAGATAGTTCTTGACGTACTGCTGGGTCAGCGTCGACGCGCCCTGCGTGTCACCGCCGGTGGTGTTGCTGACCGCGGCGCGCAGCGTGCCCTTCCAGTCCACCCCGTTGTGCTCGTAGAAGCGCTTGTCCTCGACCGAGATCAGCGCCCACTTCATGGCGTCGTTGATCTGGGTCTCGTTCGTCGGGATGCGGTACTGCTTGTACAGCGTCGCGATCTGCTTGCCGGTGTTGTCCGTGATGGTGGTCACCAGCGGCGGCGGAATGTCCGCGAGGTCCGAAGATGTCTTGTCGACGGTCTCGCTCGCCTGGTTGGAGAGAACACCCGCGGCGCCGGCCACCGGGAACAACATCCCCGCGACCAGCACCCCCGCGAGCACACACAGGCCAATGAGCTTCAGCAGACCGTCTGTTTTGCGCACGCGGACCAGGGTACGCGGATCCCGTTAGCCCACCGTGACGTCACCTCGCTGTGCGTGCGAATCCGGTTACAAAACCGACCCCATGAGGTGACGTCTGGTAATTGGAGGCATTCTAGGGCTTGGCGGAGGGAACCGAGGGCCCTTACAGTCCGTCAACGTCTCACGTATGAAAAAGCCGACAGACGGGTGAGTGCGAGCGGCAGTCGCATTCGTCCGAACGGAGGCACCGGCGCCGGGGAGGTGCCGGGTTCAACCGACGTGAGCACAAGGGAGACACGCTCATGGGGGCAGGAGCGCAGGCTTTTCGTCCCCCCGTGGTGTGTCGAACACCAGGGTAGGGAGCTGGGGGTATGGAAACCAACCAGTCGAGCTGGCGAATCAATGCGTCGTGCCGCGACACCGATCCGGACGGTTTGTTCGTCCGGGGGGCGGAACAGAACCGGGCCAAGGCGGTCTGCCTCGGTTGCCCGGTCAGGACGGAATGTCTCGCCGAAGCGCTCGACGGCCGGATCAACTTCGGCATCTGGGGAGGTATGACCGAACGGGAACGGCGGGCGCTGCTGCGGCGGCGGCCGGACGTGACCAGCTGGGCGGATCTGCTGGAAGAAGCGAAACGCAGGTTCGCCGGCATCGACGAAGAGGAAGACGTACGCGTCCGAGTCTCGTGATCATGATTCCGTGAGGGGCCCCTTCCCCGAGTCCAAGGTGGGGAAGAGGTCCTTCACGGAGTCTCAGGACTGAGTCGCGAGGCGGGTGCCGATGTCGCGCAGGCCGTCGAGATCGTGCACGTCACTGGGGAGCGCGGGCACCCGCACCAGCGGGACCTCGGGATGCGCCCGCGTGAACCTGGCGAGCAGCCGTGTCTCTCGATCGGCCAGCGCGACCCGGTCCGCGTGCAGGCGGAGGACGGCTTCGGCCAGCGGCGCGCTGTTCTCGCCTTTCGCCAGCTGCTCGGCGGCCGCGACGGCCTCCGGGCCGGACAGCGGGGCGAGTACCGGATGCGTCCGGTTCGCGACCAGCCCGGCCAGCGGCATGCTCTCTTCCGAAAGCCGCTCCACGAAGTAGGACGCCTCGCGCAGCGCGTCCGGCTCCGGCGCGGCCACCACGAGGAACGACGTCCCGCCGGACCGCAGCAGGTCGGAGGTCTTGCGGGCGCGTTCGCGGAAGCCGCCGAACATGCTGTCGAAGGCCTGCATGAACGCCGAAGCGTCGGTCAGCAGCTGGCCGCCGATGATCGTCGAGACGGCCTTCGCGAACATCGAGAATCCGGCGTTTACGACCTTGCGCAGTCCCCAGCCGCCCGCCTTCGCGGGACCGGTGAGCAGCCGGATCATCCGGCCGTCGAGCGCGGTCGAAAGCCGGGTCGGCGCGTCGAGGAAGTCCAGCGCGGACCGGCTCGGCGGGGTGTCGACGATGATCAGGTCCCACTCGTCGGTGGCCGCGAGCTGACCCAGTTTCTCCATCGCCATGTACTCCTGCGTTCCGGAGAACGACGTGGAAATGGTCTGGTAGAAGGGGTTCTGCAACAGCTGCTCGGCACGTTCCGGGCCGGCGTGCACGCGCACCATGTCGTCGAAGGTGCGGCGCATGTCGAGCATCATCGCCCAGAGTTCGCCCTTGGGTTCGAAGCCCTCGACCTGCACCTGCTTCGGGTGATTGCCCAGTTCGCGCAGGCCGAGCGCCTGTGCCAGCCGCCGTGCCGGGTCGATGGTGAGCACCACCGTCTGCCGTCCGCGTTCGGCCGCGCGCAACGCCAGCGCCGCCGCGGTGGTCGTCTTGCCGACCCCGCCGGAACCACAGCAGACGATGACCCGGCTTTCGGGATCGTCGATCAGCTTGTCGATCTCCAGGACGTCCGACATCAGCGCACCCCCTGCTCGGTCAGTGCTTCGGCGAGTTCGTAAAGCGCCGCGACGTCGACCCCGTCGGTGAGGTCCGGCAGTTCCAGGCCCGGCAGATCGGCTTCGGCCAGTTGCTCGCGGGCGCGCTGTTCGGCCGCGACCCGGACGGCGTGCTCGACGGTCTCCTCGACGAGCGCGTCGAGAGTGCTGTCGGGCAGGTTCAACCCGGCCGACGCGAGGCCGGAGCGGACACGGGAGGCGTCGACACGGCCGTCCGCGGCCGCCGTCACCGAGCGCGCGGGCAGCCGCGGCGGGCGGACCCGGTTGACCAGCACCGCGCCGGGGCGCAGATCGGCGCCGTCGAGTTCGGCGACGGCCTCGACGGTTTCCCGCACCGGCATCTCTTCGAGCAGGGTCACCAGGTGCACGGCGGTCTCGCCGGAGTGCAGCAGCCGGACGACGCCGTCGGCCTGGCCGCGGATCGGGCCGGTCTTCGCGAGGTCGGTCAGTGCCTTGGTGACATCGAGGAACTTCACGACCCGGCCGGTGGGCGGCGAGTCCACGACGACGGCGTCATAGGTGTGGCGGCCGTCGGATTCGGTCCGGCCGACGCATTCCTTGATCTTCCCGGTGAGCAGGACGTCGCGCAGACCCGGCGCGAGCGTGGTCGCGAACTCGATCGCGCCCATCCGCCGCAGCGTCCGGCCGGCGAAGCCGAGGTTGTAGAACATCTCGAAGTATTCGAGCAGCGCGGCTTCGACGTCGATGTGCAGCGCGCGCAGCTCCCCGCCGCCGGGGACGGCCGCGATGCGCTGCTCGGCGTAGGGCAGCGGTTCGGTGTCGAAGAGCTGGGCGATGCCCTGGCGTCCTTCGACCTCGATCAGCAGCACGCGGCGCCCGCCTTTGGCGAGCGCGAGGCCGAGCGAGGCGGCGAGCGTGGTCTTGCCCGTCCCACCCTTGCCACTGACGAAATGCAGCCTGGCTCTCGCGAGTTCGTCGGTCCAGCCGGCAAGGGGAGTGCTCACCGGTCCCACCCTAATTGAGGGTTCAGCTCGCCAGCATCATGACGCCGAGCGCAGCGGCGACGACCGCGACGACACCCCAGGTCAGGACGCCGGACAGCACCGTGAGCATCACCACACCGAGCAGCAGGAGGACCACGAAGGCCACCGCGCCGGTGATCGCGACCGTCCCGGAGCTGTCCGTGCGGTCCCGTGCCTTCGCCATCAGGACCAGCACCAGCGGCAGCCCGGCCGCGGCGAGCAGGACGGTCGCGACCACGCGCCAGGTCTCCACCCGCCCACCGTAACTGTCCGGCGTGATCAGACGGCGATCACGCGTGATCAGACGGACATCAACCAGATCGCCGTTCAATCACGTGAGATCGCCGCGCAATCACGTGAGATCGCCGCGGGTCAGCTCCCGATCGGGGTCGCGGGCACGCACGGCACTGGCTTCGCGTGCGCCGGGTCGAGGGCGTTGAGGACGTGCCCGGCCGCGTTCCGGTCGGCGGCGACCCCGCCGTGCTCGGCCAGGTCCAGCGGGCAGGCGTCCTGCAGCACGATGTTCTTCACGTTCGGTCCCTTGCCGAGCCCGCTCGTGTACGGGACGACCGCTTCGTCGTAGCGGGTCACGATGTTCGTGTACGTCACGCCCGGCTGGAAGATGCCGTCGCCGCCGCGCAGCTTCGTGAGGAAGTCCGAACCGCGCAGGAACTGGCGGCACGAGCCGCAAAGCGGGTCGAGGATCCCGTTGAATCCGGGCGCCAGCCCCAGCGCACCGGCGAGTGTGTAGAGGTGAGAGGCGCCGAAAAGCGTCGTCCCGTCCCACAGCGGCGTCAGGCTGACGTACTTGTCCACTTTGGACGCGCCGTCGAGGAACTTCACGTAATAAGAAGGCATCAGCGTGCCTTCGGAGTGTCCGAGAATGTCCACCTTGGACGCACCGGTCGCGTCGAGCACCTTGTCGACGAACGCCGACAGTTCCTTCGCGCTCTGTTCCATCGGGACGAGCCCGCCGGGCTGGTAGATCGGCAGCGGCCGGCCGGGGACGCCGTAGGTGAGAGAGAAAACGCAGTACCCGTTGTTCTTGAGCAGCGGACCGAACGTCTGCCAGTTCACCGTCTGGTTGGCGCTGAGCCCGTGGGTGAGCACCACCGGATTCGGATGTCCGGTGCTCGGACGGCAGTCGAAGTCGTTCGCACCCGGTGGCGGGCCGCCGGGGGTTGCCGCCTGCGCGGGCAAGGCCGCGGCGAGGGTCCACGGAACGGGCAGCTTCTCGTCGGCGTTCGCCGGTGCAGCGCAGATCAGGGCAAGTGCCGCGGCCACGAAAGCGGCGGCGATGGACCTCGTTGTCCGCATGTCAACGTCCTATCTACTCCCGAGTAGGTGTGAAGTGAACCACATCCACGGGAAATCGGCGAACCCCTCGCGAGAGGGTTTTCCGCATGTGTGTCGGGCGCGCTCGCCGGTTTGGCTACGCTCCCGCACATGAGCGCCACCAAGTGGGAGTACGCGACCGTCCCCCTGTTGATCCACGCCACCAAGCAGATCCTCGACCAGTGGGGCGAGGACGGCTGGGAGCTCGTCACCGTGCTCCCGAACCCGACCGGCGAACAGCACGTCGCCTACCTCAAACGAGCCAAGAACTAGGGGATTGAAGCCATGACCTGGACCGATCGGCTCGCCGAACTCGGTATCGAACTCCCCGGCGTCGCCGCTCCGCTGGCGGCCTACGTGCCCGCCGTCCGCACCGGCTCGTACGTCTACACGGCCGGGCAGCTGCCCTTCGTCTCCGGTGAGCTCGAAGCGACCGGCAAGGTCGGTGCCGAGGTCAGCCCCGAAGAAGCGAAGAAATACGCGCGGACTTCGATCCTCAACGCACTCGCCGCCGTCGACTCGGTCGTCGGGATCGACAACGTCGTGCGGGTGGTCAAGGTCGTCGGGTTCGTGGCCTCCGCGGAGGGCTTCACCGGGCAGCCCGCGGTGATCAACGGCGCGTCCGAGCTGCTCGGCGAGATCTTCGGCGAGGCGGGCATCCACGCCCGCTCGGCCGTCGGGGTCTCCGAGCTGCCGATCGGGGCGCCGGTCGAGATCGAATTGATCGTGGAGGTGAAGTGATGGATCCCGACATCGAGAAGTCCTCGCACGAGCTCCTGCTCCGGCTGGCCGGACGGCTGCCGGACCAGCTCCTCTGGCGGTTCCGTGACTGGCTGGGCGAGGGCGCGATGGGCACCCTCGCGCGGACCCTGCCCAGGTCTTTGCTTAAGCACAGGATCGACCTGGACCAAACCGAGTATCGCCTGCTAGTCGCCGGGCTCATCCCGCACGGCGCCGATTGGCATCAGGTGAGTTCCACCCTGGGGGTAGACGACGTCACCGAGACCAGGTACACATTCACGCAGAGTGCGCCCGAATGGGTGAACTCCGTCGACTCTGTGTCCGTATTGATCCACGCGACGTTGCGGGGACGGCCGGATGTGGGTGAAGTGCGGCAAAGCTGGCGACACCTCGGTGTGGTCGGCGAGGGTGGGGCGAAACGAGTCCTCCTGGTCACGGCGCTCAACGGGCTGCCGAGGCTGACCGGTGAACTGCAGCGCGTCCTGCGCGTGCTGGGTGACGAGGAGCCCGGCGTCGAGGTTCTCCCGCCGAGCATCGACCTCACCGGCTATCACCGCACCGCGCTCGCCAACTCCGAGCTGGTCTGCGTGGGCGCGGTGGACACCGGAAGTCGGCTGGTCGCCGCTTAACGCTCGCACCACCAGGCGAGCCGGGAGGGAGCAGAGCAATGGTGGAGGTCCACGACGGCCCGCCCATGGACGGGTTCTCGGTGCCCCTGCGCCTGCACAACCTGTTACTGGCCCTGGCGGGTCGAATCGACGACAGTGCTTTGACCGAAGCGCGTGAGCTGATCGCGCGTGCGCACATCGACGAAGCGGTGGAGCTCACCACCGGGACCCTGATCGCGGGGAAGATCCCGGTGAGCTCGTCCGAGCAGCGTGAACTGGCACTCGTCCTCGAAATGAGCCGGTCCGACGCCACCTTGGCGAACGACCTGCTCGTCGAGGAGGACGAGTCGGTGCTCACGCACCGGTTCACCGGGGAGAACCAGCCGGAATTCGGCCTCGCCGAGGCGCTCGACCGCACCCTGCAGGTGCTGCCGGACGTCCGGTCGGTGCACGCGGTGTGGCGGAACACGCCTGCCGGAAGCGTGCCCGGCTCGCTGCCGCAGCGGGTCGTCCTGGTCGAGATCGGCCCGGAGGGCAACCCGCCTGCGGTCGCGTTCCGCGTGGACACCGCGCTTCGCCGCGCGGGCATCCGTTCGGTGGTCGAGGTCGCGGGCCCCGGTGTCGCACGGTCCGCGTATCACCAGGCCGCGTCGTCGGCCGCGAGTCCTGTCTGGGTCACGGGGAGTACCCACTCCAGTGACTTTCGATCCGAGCCGGTGACTCCGCCGCCCGCTCCCGCCCCGGCTTCCGAGCCGGTCAAGGAGCAGCCGAGCAGGCATGGGCTGCGGCCGGTCGGCAGTTCCGAGCCGATCGCACCGGTGGTGCCGATCGTGCAGCAGGCGTCCGCGGCGTCTTCGTCGACGTCGTCTTCCTCGGTGTCGTCTTCGGAGCAGGCCACGCCGCGCAAGTCTCGGGCGGAGACCCGTGCCGAGCGCACGGCGGACCTGACCCCGGCCGAGGTGGCGCAGCTGCGTCAGGCGCTCAAGGAGGACCCCGAAAAGGGTCGCGAGATCGCCACGGGCAAGCCGAGCATGCACGAGGTCGTCGAGCTGCCCGCTCTCGACCTCGACGACCCGAGCCTGAGCGAGCGCGACCGTGCGCTTCTGCGCGAGCTGCACGCCGAGCTCGCCGAACGGGAGCGCGCCGAGGCGGCGAAGATCCGGCTGAACGGGGCTTCGCGCAGCAGCGGCTCGAGCTGGTCTTCCTGACTGCTACGCGTTTCGTCCTCTGATTGCGTTGGTTGCACGCGCAACGATCGCAACCAGAGGACGAAACGCGATGTTAGGTTGCGGGTGTGGCTGAAGAACTGACATTCGACATCCCGGTGGGGGCGGGGGTGGGCACGCGCGCCAACGCCGGCGGCACGCCGGTGACGCCCAAGGACGCGGCGACCGTGATTCTCCTCCGCGACGGCGAGCAAGGCGTCGAGGTCTTCCTGCAACATCGCGTCAAGGGCATGCCGTTCGCGGGCGGGATGACCGTCTTCCCCGGCGGCGGCGTGGATTCCCGCGATGTCGACGCCTCGGTCAGCTGGGCGGGCCCGGAGCCTGCTTGGTGGGCGGAACGCTTCCGGTGCGAGGAATCGCTGGCCCGCGCCCTGGTGTGCGCGGCCGTACGGGAGACCTTCGAGGAGTCGGGCGTCCTGCTCGCGAGCCTCGGGGACTCCGTCGTCACCGACGCGACCCGGTACCACGACGCCCGCGAAAAACTGGTCTCCCGTGAACTTTCGCTCGCCGCGTTCCTGGCGGCGAACGGCCTGACGTTGCGCGCGGATCTCTTGCGCCCGTGGGCGAACTGGGTCACCCCGCCCGAGGAACCGCGCCGCTACGACACCTGCTTCTTCGTCGCCGTGCTGCCCGAAGGGCAACAGGCCGACGGTGCCACCTCCGAAGCCGTCGCCTCCGGCTGGCAGCGGCCCGAAGATGCCCTCACCGACGCCAAGGAAGGGCGCCGCATGCTCATGCCACCGACCTGGATCACGCTCGCGGAACTCGGCACCTTCGACACGGCGGCGCAGGCGCAGGCCAGCGAGCGCGAGATCGTGAAGATCATGCCGACGCTGATCCGCGACGGAGACAAGGTCCGCGTCGTCCTGGACCCGGCGTGAGCGCCCCCGCGTACGGCGTGCTGCGCCAGGTCACGCCGACGGCTTCGGTGCTGTTGGAGCACAATCCGTCGTCGATGACGTTGGAGGGCACCAATTCCTGGGTGCTGCGCGGGCCGGGAGCGGCCGGTTCCGTGGTCGTCGACCCCGGTCACGAGGACATCGAACACCTGACGCTGCTCGCCGAGATCGGCGCCGTCGAGCTGATCATCCTGACCCATCATCATCCCGACCACGCCGAGGGCGCGCCGTGGTTCGCCGAACGGGCCGGCGCTCCGGTGCGGGCCTTCGACGAGTCGCTGTGTCTCGGCGCCAAGTCCCTTGTGGACGGTGAGGTGGTCGAGGCCGGTGGCTTGCGGATTTCGGTGCTGCACACGCCAGGGCACACCGGCGACTCGATCTGCCTGCGGTCCGAGGGGCAGATCCTGACCGGTGACACCATCCTCGGCCGCGGCACCACCGTGCTGCACGACCTCGGTGATTACCTGCGCTCCCTGCGGAAACTCGTCGAGTTGCCCGAGGGAACGATCGGGCTGCCGGGGCATGGTCCCGAACTGCCCGATCTCGCCGTGACGGCACGCGAATACCTGGCACACCGGGAAGAACGGCTGGACCAGGTGCGTTCGGCACTGAAGGTCCTCGGCGCGGACGCCACCCCGCGCCAGGTCGTCGAGGTCGTCTACGCCGACGTCGACAAGGCTTTGTGGGCGCCTGCCGAATGGAGTGTGCAGGCACAGTTGGACTACCTGAGGTCGGAGGACGGCGAATGAGTGACGTCGAGGTCGAGTTCTACTGGCGGCCCGGATGCGGATTTTGCGCCGCGCTGGAGCGGCCGCTGTCGAAGAGCGGCTTCAAGGTGAAGCGGGTCAACATCTGGGAGGACCCGGACGCCGCCGCGCGCGTGCGTTCGGTGGCCGACGGGAACGAGGTCGTGCCGACGGTCTTCGTAGGCTCGAAGGCGATGGTGAACCCTTCGTTCGCGGAGATCGAGGCGGCGGTGAAGGCCGCTTCCGCCTGACCCCCGAGCGCTATAAAAGGTCCTTTCCTAGCAAAATTTGCCAGGAAAGGACCTTTTATAGCGCTTTTCAGCGGGGAAGCATCGGCATCACGTAGTACGTCAGGTCCACGTCGCCCGGCTCGACCGCCCGGATGACGCAAGCCCGCATCCCGGGCTGGATGTCGAGCCGGACCCGTTCTCCCGAGAAACCCTGGAGCGCGTCCAGCAGGTAGCGCGCCTGGAACGAGGGTGACGTCCGGCCGCCGGAGACCTCGGCCTTCAACATCTCCTCGGCGTCGCCGGTGTCCTGCTTCGAACTGGCGAGCCGCAGGTGTGCGTCGCCGACCTCCAGCGTCAGCACGCGGCGCTCGTCCGCGTAGACGCCCACCCGGCGCACCGCGGCGGCCAGCGCGTCGGCGGCGACCTCCACCGTCGTGTCCACTGTGGACGACTCGATCAGTTTCTCCGACAGGAATCCCGCGTCGAGTACGGCGGTGGTGACGGCGACGCCTGCCCAGCTCAGCCCGAATCGGGTCCCGTCGCCGTGCAGGCCGACGGTGCCCCTCGCCTGCTTCGCCGTCTCGGCCAGCAGTCCGGCCGGGACGAGGGCGTCGATCGGCTCGCCTCCGGAACGCAGCGGCAGCGTGGCCACGGCCATCCGGTACCGGTCGGACGCGGTCAGCCGCAGTTCACGGCTGAAGCTCTGGACGCGGACGCCGGTGAACATCGGCAGCGCGTCGTCCTTCGCCGCCGTGCCAGCCACGGTGCGCAACGCGGTCGCCAAAGCGGATCCGTCCACTTCGGACACCTTGGGCGGCATCTCCGGGAGTCGCAGTTCGCGGCTCAGCAGCGGAAGCGCGAAACGGCCGCCTTCCACCCGCACGGCCAGTCGCGGGCCCTCGACGACCAGGCGCACCAGGTCGTCGTCGAGCATGCGCAGCGTCTCCGCGAGCGGGCCGGCCGGGACAAGGACTTCACCGTCCGTGTGGACCGTGGCGTCACTGGTCAGGCGGACCGCTCGTTCACTGTCGCTGCCGCCGATGGTCAGGCCGTCGCGCCCGGCGCGCAGAAGCAGGCCGGATCGGGTGGACAGCAGTTTCGCGGCGGTGGAAACGGCGGAAGAGAGGGAGCGGGTGGCGGCGGTCAGGTCCATGCCCGCAAGCTAGCGGGCGGCACCGACAAGTTCCGGCGCCTCGGCGACGGCCTCGGACGGCTTCGGGCGGAAGGTGCCGCGCAGCAGCCAGACCACCGCGGCGAGCGCGAATCCGACACCGCCGGCGGCGAGGAAGGCCGCTTCGGTGCCCGCGTGCTCGACGAGGTAGCCGCTGATCGATTGCCCGAACGCCAGGCCGAGGGTCACCGCGGTGAGCACCCAGCCGAACGCCTCGGCCGCCGTGCCCTTCGGCGCGGCCATCTCGATCGCGGCCGAATGCGTCGTCGACTGGGGTGTGATGAGCGCGCCGGCCGCGAGCATGGCGAGCGCGAGACCCCAGAGTGAACCCGGCAGCGCGAGCAACGCCACCAACGCGCCGAACGCGGCCAGCAGCACCGGCAGCCGCAGGCCCATCTGCCGCGGCCACGGGCGGAGGCTGTACGCGACGCCGAACGCGACCGAACTGACCGACCACGCCGAAAGCAGCAGTCCGCCGATCGAGGTGTTCCCGGCTTCGGTGGCGGCCGCCGGGACGGCGACCTCGACGAAGCCGATCACGGCGCCGAAGCCCAGCGCGGCGAGCGCGAGCGTGCGCATCCCGGGGCTGGCCAGCGCGCCGAGCAGTTTGCCGCCCGACGACGGCGCCGGTCCCCAGGCCCGCACGGTCGGGCTCAGCGCGAACAGCACCGCGCCCGCGATCATGGTCAGCGCGCCGGTCACGATGCCGGTGCCCGCCCACGGTGCGGCGATCAGCAGACCCGCGAAACCCGGGCCGAGGATGAAGAAGACCTCCATGCTGATCGCCTCGTAGGAGAACGCGGCGTTCCGCGTCGGCCCGGCGGGCAGTAGCCGTGTCCACAGCGCCCGCGAGGCCGAACCGACCATCGGCTCGGTGATCCCGGTGCCGAAGGCGAGCGGGACCAGCACGAGCGTCGGCGCGTGCGCCTCGATCGCGAACACCAGGGCGGTCATCGCCAGTGCGAAGAGCACCGTGGTCGTCAGCAGCGGCCGCGTCGGCCCGAAGCGGTCGATGAGCCGTCCCTGCACGACCGCGCCGACCGAGACGCCGACCAGCGACCCCGCCGACACCAGCCCGGCCGAGGCGAAGGAGCCCGTCTCGCGCTGGACGTAGAGCAGCGCGGAAATGCCGATCATCGCGATCGGCAGGCGGGCGAGCAGGGACGCGATGACCGCCCCGCGGGACCCGGGCGCGGTCAGCGCGGCCTTGTAGTCGGCGAGGGAGGTGCGATGGCTCTCGGAGTGTTCGGACACAGACTGGGACACGCGTACCAGTATGACCTACTTTGGTACGCGAGTACCAGATCTCTCGCGGTAAGGTTTGTCACCCCCGCGTTCTGGGTACCTCGGACGTTGAACCGCCTCGGTTCGTCTCGATCAGGTAACAGTCGGCCGATTTTGGGTCATTCGGGGCAACAAATGGCCCCAAATGGCGTCCTTGAGAGTGAAAGAACTTGAGTTCACGGCCGACGGCCGTGGATGGTTGTACAACAGCACACAGTCTCCAGCTCCCTCCGGCGTACGGGTCGGGGCCTTGATTCCGGAGGGCGGGGAGCGCGGATCGTCGGGGGATGGTCCGCGCACAGCGAAGAGCCGGTGCGCCACGTCGGGGGTGGCGCCCGGCTCTTCGTTGTCTTTGCCGCGCGCTGACGGAAACATTTCGCAGGGCGCTGGACCGAAGTCAGGTCACGCGGGTGCCGAGGGCGCCCTACAAAATGTTGCCGTGGGCCTTCGGCCCAAAAGAGGGCGCGCGGGGTGAAGTCTCCCCGTCGCGCTGACGCGCTTCCGGGGAGACAGTCCGCCGGTCGCCTTCAGGACCCCGCCGGTCGCCTAGTGCGGCGCGTTCGGTCACCTTGCGTGGCGCGTTTAGTCCTCTGGATGCGGTAGTTGAATGCGCAACTGCCGCAAGTAGTCCTCTACTTGCGGCAGTCGCACGTGAAGCGAGGGACTAGCGGGCGCGGCGAGCCAGGCGCTCCGGGTCCAGGATCAGGACGCTCTTGCCTTCGAGCCGCAGCCAGCCACGGTGCGCGAAGTCGGCGAGAGCCTTGTTGACGGTCTCGCGCGAGGCGCCGACGTACTGGGCGATCTCTTCCTGCGTCAGGTCGTGGGTGACCCGCAGCAGACCGGCTTCCTGGCTGCCGAAGCGCTGCGCGAGCTGCAGCAGCGCGCGTGCCACGCGGCCGGGGACGTCGGTGAAGATCAGCTCGGCGACCATGTTGTTCGTCCGGCGCAGCCTACGGGCGACGACCCGCAGTAACTGCTCGGCGATCTCGGGCCGCGTGGAGATCCACTGCCGCAGTGCGGGGCGGTCCATCGTCACCGCGCGGACCTCGGTCACGGTCGTCGCGCTGGACGTCCGCGGGCCGGGGTCGAAAATGGACAGTTCGCCGAACATGTCGGACGGGCCGAAGATGCCCAGCAGGTTCTCGCGGCCGTCGGGTGACTTGCGGCCGATCTTCACCTTGCCGGATTGGATGATGTAAAGCTTGTCGCCGGGTTCACCCTCGTTGAAGATGACATGCCCGCGAGGAAACTCCACGGATTCCAAGGTCTGTGCCAGCGCCTCGGCGGCTGCCGGCTCAACACCCTGGAAAATGCCCGCTCGGGCCAGGGTTTCGTCCACCTCGGGTGCCTCCTCATCGAGAAACGACGCCGACCCCCTCGTTGCCGGGGCTCGTGTCGCCGATCACTTTTCGCGTCAGTCTAGGGCGTGCTGGCGAGATCGCCCGTCGGCTCGCCGCAGGCGCGTCCGTGCCGGGAACGATCTCGCTCGAACGTGGAGCCTAACTCCGCACGCGTCGCGCGCGTAGCCTGGCCGCCTTCCCGCCCAGCCTGCGCAGCCGGAACAGCTCGAGCGCGCGCCCGATGCCGTGCCCGTAAAGGGCCCTGACCTCGTTGGGCTGCGCCTGCTCGAGGAACTCCTCGACTTCGTTCTCCTGCACCGCGACGTGCTTGAGCCTGGTCTCCACACGTTCCATGAACAGCGCGAAGAACATGATCACCAACGGGACCAGGATGACGAACCAGACTGTCATGAGCCCTGCCCTGGGAATTCCGAAAAACTGTGCATTACTCCAGATCCTCGCTCATGGCGTCCTCGATCGAAGCGCCGAGGTGGTGCTCTGGCGTGTCGGCCGTCGACCGGTGGGTGCTCCCACTGGCTCGTCCGATGGCGCCCGTAGGCTATCGGGGTGCCTCCTGCCCCCACCAATGCCCCCCGTGCGGGGGGCAAGGGTGAAAGCCGGCTCGCGTTGGTGAGACGCGCCAGGCGGATGAAGCGTTGCCTTGACGACGAGTTCCCGGACGCCCACTGCGAGCTTGACTTCACCACTCCGCTCGAACTGCTGGTCGCGGTCGTGCTGTCGGCGCAGACCACCGACGTCCGCGTGAACCAGGTCACCCCCGCGCTCTTCAAGCGCTATCGCACCGCCGCCGACTACGCCGGCGCCGATCGCGCCGAACTCGAGGAGTACCTCCGGCCGACGGGGTTCTTCCGGGCCAAGGCGAACTCGGTGATGGGGCTGGGCGCGGCGCTCGTGGAGCGTTACGACGGCGAAGTGCCCGGCAAGCTGAAGGACCTGGTCACGCTGCCCGGTGTCGGCCGCAAGACGGCCAATGTCGTGCTCGGTGACGCCTTCGGGGTCCCCGGGATCACCGTCGACACCCATTTCGGCCGCCTGGTCCGCCGCTGGGGCTGGACCGAGGAGGAGGACCCGGTCAAGGTCGAGCACGCCGTCGGCGAGCTGATCCCGCGCAAGGAGTGGACGCTCCTCTCGCACCGGACGATCTTCCACGGCCGCCGCGTCTGTCACGCCCGCAAACCGGCCTGTGGCGCCTGTCCGCTGGCGAAGATGTGTCCCTCGTACGGAACCGGCCCGACGGAGTTCGAAGAAGCCGCGAAGCTGGTCAAGGGTGAGGAACGCGAGCACATCCTGGACCTGGCGGCGCGCCGGTGACCAAGGTCACCAAGCTGGCCCTCGGCGCCGCCGTGCTGGTGGTGGCCCTGATCGTCGCGCTGCTCACGGCCCGTGACGGCCAGGGGCCGGTCAAGACGTCGGGTGACCTCACGGCGGCCCGTGCGAAAGCCGCGCTCGCCGCTTGCCCGCCGCCCGGACCGGGCGAGGTGGCGAAGCTGCGCGGGGTCGACGTCGAATGCCTCGGCGACGGCTCCCGCGTCGACCTCGCCAAGGCGCTTTCGGGCGGTCCCGTGCTGGTCAACCTGTGGGCGTCGTGGTGCCAGCCGTGCCGCGGCGAGCTGCCCTTGCTTCAGGAGTACGCGGCTCGGCCCGGTGCTGCCCGCGTGCTTCTCGTCCAGGTTGCGAGCTCCGGGGCCGACGGGCTGGCGATGCTGGCCGAGCTGGGTGTCCGGCTGCCTTCCGTGTTCGACGGTGACGGGCAGTCAGGGCCGGTGCGGACGGCACTGAAGGTCCCTTCCTCCCTCCCCGCGACGTACCTGGTCACGGCGGGCGGGGACGTCCGGCTCATCGAGAACCCACGCGTCTTCATGAACACTGAGCAGGTGCGAGCCGCAGTGGAAGGGACACCATGACCGGCCCTCTCGTGGACCCGGAGGCCGTGCCGGCCTGGCTGCAACCGCTGGTCAAGATCAGCCGGGACGTCGGCGCCGAAACGTTCAGCCGGTTCAGCGTGCCGCCGAACGCGAGCTATCGCCCGGCGTCCGTGCTGATGCTCTTCGGCGAGGGCCCGGAGGGGCCCGACGTCCTGCTCCAACGCCGAGCCGACACCCTCGGCTCACACGCCGGTCAGGTCGCCTTCCCCGGTGGAGGCGCCGAGCCGGGCGATGACGGGCCGGTCGCCACCGCCCTGCGCGAAGCGGAGGAGGAGACCGGCGTCGAGCCCTCCGGCGTGCTGCCGGTGGCGATCTTCCCCGAACTTTTCGTGCCGGTGTCCGGCTTCGCCGTGACGCCGGTGCTCGCCTACTGGCGGACGCCGTCCCCGGTGCACGCCGTCGACCCCGGCGAGACGGCGGCGGTGGCCAGGGTGCCGGTCGCCGAACTCACCGATCCGGCCAACCGGTTCCAGGTCGAACGCAAGGGTTTCGGCTGGAAGGGGCCGGCGTTCGACGTCGGCGGCCTGTTCGTCTGGGGTTTCACGGGCGGGCTGCTCGCGATGACGTTGTCGCTCGGCGGCTGGGAACGCGAATGGGACCACGGCGACGTCCGGGACCTTGACGTAGCGTTGGCCGAACATCAGGCGCGGGTCGACGGGCGGCAAGTGCCGGAGAAGGAGTAGGCGCCGTTGAACTGGGTTGACGTACTGGTGATCCTGCTCGCCCTCCTGGCCGGTGTGTCCGGCGCGTTCCAGGGGGTGATCATCGCCCTCCCCTCGCTGGTCGGGGTGGTGCTCGGCGCGCTCGCGGGGATCAAGATCGCGCCGCTGGTCGTCGAACTGTTCCAGCATCCGGCGGCGAAGGTCGCCTTCGCGGTGGCGACCGTGGTGTTCCTGGTCGCGCTCGGCGAGACCCTCGGCGTCTGGACCGGCCGGAAGCTGCGCCAGAAGATCAACCCGGACAAGCTTTCCGGCGTCGACAAGACCCTCGGCGCGGTGGTGCAGGCCGCGGTGGTGTTCGTGGTCGCGTGGCTGATCGCGACGCCGCTCACGGCGGTCTCCGGGGTGCCGGGGCTGGCGAAGTCGATCAACAGCTCGGTCGTGCTCGGCGGCGTCAACGACGTCATGCCGGAGGCGGCACAGGGCTTCCCGAGCGAACTGCGCAAACTGCTGGACGCGTCCGGCTTCCCGTCCATTGTGGACCCGTTCCAGAAGCCGAACGTCCAGGACACCAGCCCGCCGGACACCGCGCTGCAGGCGAGCGAGATCGTCAAACAGGTGCACGGCAGCGTCGTGAAGATCCGGGGCAACGCGACTTCGTGCTCCCGTGCGCTGGAGGGCAGCGGATTCGTCATCGCGCCGCAGCGTGTGATGACCAACGCGCACGTCGTCGCGGGCACCGACGAGGTCGCCATCGAGTCCACTTCGGGCAAGTTCGCGGCGCGCGTCGTCTACTTCGACCCCGAAGCCGACGTCGCCGTGCTCGCCGTGCCGAGGCTGCAGGCGGCGGTGCTGCCGTTGGCGCCGCGGGTCGCGCGGGCAGGCGACAACGCGATCGTGCTCGGCTACCCGCTCGACGGCCCGTACACCGCGACGCCCGCCAGAGTGCGTGGCCGGATCAACCTGCGCGGACCGGACATCTACGAGGCCAACACCGTGCAACGCGACGTCTTCACCGTGCGCGGGCAGGTCCGCAGCGGTAACTCCGGCGGTCCGATGATCGACCCGGACGGGCAGGTCATCGGGGTGGTCTTCGGCGCGGCCGTCGAGGATCCGGAGACCGGGTTCACGCTGACGTCCGAACAGGTCAAGCCGGTGGTGGACACGGCTCCGGCGCTGAGCGCGAACGCGTCGACCGGTCCCTGCGCGAACTAGCCTCTTCTCACGCCTTGCGCGAGGGGGGTCAGGAGACGCGGAGGAAGTCCAGCAGAGCGCCCGACGTGCGCTCCGGCGCCTCCAGATGCGGAAAGTGCCCGATGCCGGGCCAGCGCTCGAGTCGCGCGTCGGGCGCCCAGCGCCGCGACGCCGCCGCTGTCTCGGGCAGGACGCATCGATCGTCCTCGCCGTGCAGCTGCAGTACTCGGGCGGCGAAGCGGCCTCGTAGCGCGTCGCTGAACCGGCGACCTTCGCCGCGGAACTGTGCGCGGAACGCCCATCGGTAGTACTCGAGCGCGCTGTGCGGCACGCCCGGCACGAGCATCGCCTGCCGGAACGTCCCCACCGTTTCGGCGAAGTCCGAAGTTTTCGTCCATTGTGGACCGGACCAGGCGCGGAACAGCTCCTCGACGGCGAGTGCGTCGTCCTTGACCAGCCATTTTTCCGGCGCCATCGGTACCTGGAAGCGTAAGAGATGTCCCGACGCGCGCAGTTGCGCCGGCTGTCGCACGGCCCGGCGCAACGCCAGCGGATGCGCGCCGCCCAGCACGCTGACCGAGGAGACCAGCCGGGGATGCAGCGCGCCGACCGTCCATGCGAGCATGCCGCCCCAGGCATGTCCGACGAGGTGGGCCTTGCGCGCGCCCAGCGACTTGATCAGCCCGCCGACGTCGCCGGCGAGCGTCCAGGCGTCGTAGCCGCGCGGGGGTTTGTCGGAGTCGCCGTACCCGCGCAGATCCACCGCGACCGCGCGGAAACCGGCGTCGGCGAGCGGCCTCAGCTGGTGGTGCCAGGTCCACCAGAACTCGGCGAACCCGTGCAGCAGCAGGACCATGGGTCCCTCGCCGAGTTCGGCGACATGCAGCCGGATGCCGTTCGCCGAGACGTCACGATGGGTCCACGGACCGTCGATCCGGACGATCGACGGATCCGGCGTCGCCTGCACCGCCTCGAAAACCCGTCAGCTGTGGTCGGCGGGCGAGTCGTCGTGCCGGGGCTTGAACGCGGCGGCCGTGTCCTTGAAGCTGTTGATCGTGCGCTCCGGCGCCTTGATCTTCTTCACCTTGCGGTAGCCGAGGAACCCCGCGACCGCGGTCGAGACGAGCATCAGCCCGAACACGATCAGGAACGCCGCCCAGCGCTGCAGGAACTCCGACAGCAGTTCGCCGAGGAAGAAAAAGAAGAAGAACGAGCTGTACAGCCCGATGACCAGCGCGACCAGGAAGAAGATGGCGCCCTTGAGGCCCTTCTTCGCCTCCGCGACGACCTCGGATTTGGCCAGCTCGACCTCGGCGCGGATCAGCGTCGAGACGTGCTGTGTGGCATCGCCGACGAGCTTCCCGAGGGACTGCTCGCTCGCTACCACGTCGTCATCGCTCGACAGGGGGAGGTAGGGCACGGCCCCCACGCCGTCGGGGCCGGTGCGTTCGTGCTTGGGGCTGCTCACACCGGTCATCGTGCCACGTGCCCTCATCCCGGGCGCGGCGGACCGGCGAGTGTCGCGCTCTCAATCGTCCCGGGCATGCACCCGGCTGCGGTGCACGAGCATCGCGGCGGCCGAAAGCGAGGCGATGGCGGAAGCGATCAAGACCGCCGTCTTCGCCAGTTCGACGGCCTCCCCGTCGAGCGCGAGATCGGCGATCAGCAGGCTCACGGTGAACCCGACCCCGCCGAGCATCGACAACGCGCCGATGTCCCGCCAGCCCATCCCGCGAGGTTTTTCCGCGAGCTTGAACTTCACCGCGAGCAGGCTGGCGCCGAAGATGCCCACGAGCTTTCCGCCGACCAGCCCGATCAGCACGGCCAGCGGCAGCGCCGTGGTGAACACCGAGCCGAGCGATTCGGCGTTCACGGTGATCCCCGCGGCGAACAGCGCGAAGAGCGGTACGGCCACGGCGGCCGACCACGGCTGCAGCCGGTGTTCGAGCCGGATCGCGGGGGCGTGCTCCTCGCCTTCGTCGGCGCGGACGCGGGTGAGCAGGCCGAGCGCGACGCCGGCGATGGTGGCGTGGACACCGGCCGAGTGCACCGCGACCCAGGTGATCAACGCCAGCGGGACGTAGATCCAGGCGCTGCGGACGCGGCGGTGCTGCAGATAGGCGTAGAGCGCGAGGGCGAGGACGGCGACCCCCGCGGCGACGAGGTCGAATTTCGCGGTGAACAGGATCGCGATGACGAGGATCGCGCCGAGGTCGTCCACCACCGCCAGTGACAGCAGGAAGACCCGGGCGCTGCTCGGCAGGTTCGACGCGGTCAGCGCCAGCACACCCAGCGCGAACGCGATGTCGGTGGCGACCGGGATGGCCCACGCGCGGTCGATCCCCGGCGTCCCCCAGCCGACGGCGAGCGCGACCAGCGCCGGGACGATCATGCCGCCGATCGCGGCCACCACCGGCAGGATCGCCTGCTTGAACCGGGAAAGTTCGCCGACGACCAGTTCGCGTTTGAGTTCGAGGCCCGCGACGAAGAAGAACAGCGCGAGCAGACCGTCCTTCGCCCAGTCGCCGATGGTCAGATTCAGGTGGAGGAATTCGGGGCCGAGCCGGAAGTCGCGAATCGCGCGGTAAATGTCGTCAATGGGCGAATTCGCCCAGAGCAAGGCGATCGCGGTGGCCCCGAGCAGGATCATCCCGCCGGTGGTTTCGGTGCGGAGATAGCGGG
This sequence comes from Amycolatopsis sp. NPDC039088, assembly GCF_055598845.1. Lineage (NCBI taxonomy): Bacteria > Bacillati > Actinomycetota > Actinomycetes > Pseudonocardiales > Pseudonocardiaceae > Amycolatopsis > Amycolatopsis sp. NPDC039088. Next base: position 201,992 of record NZ_JBVKAE010000005.1, read on the forward strand.
CGAAGTCGGCGACGACGGCTTTCGCGGGGCGGGTGGGACCGCTGGTCACGGCATCCTCCGGTGTTCGGCAACGACGAATACTGTTGCCGACCAGACTTCCCGGCGCACCTTGACACGATTTTAACGCCTCTAGCTGGGGAAATCGCGCCTTCATGACTGTTGCCACAAGATCGCTACGGACGTCGGTGTCCCGTCCACATCATGGGCTTCTAGCATGTCAGCTGAAAACGACAACGATGTCTTCGATAAGGACGGCATGGTGAGTACCTCTACCGAGGTCCAACAAGACACGAGGTTCTTCGGGCACCCACGAGGGCTGGCGAACCTCTTCGGCGTCGAGATGTGGGAGCGATTCTCGTTCTACGGGATGCTCGGCATCCTCCCCATCTACCTCTACTACGAAGTCAGCCAGGGCGGCCTGGCGTTGCCGAAGGCCTCCGCGCTCGGCATCGTCGGCGCGTACGGCGGCATGGTCTACCTCTCGGCGGTGATCGGCGCCTGGGTCGCGGACCGCGTGCTCGGCTCCGAACGGACGCTGTTCTACAGCGCGATCCTGATCATGGTCGGGCACATCAGCCTCGCGCTGCTGCCGGGTCTGGCCGGTATCGGCGTCGGCCTCGTCTGTGTCGCCGTCGGCAGTGGCGGGCTGAAGTCCAACGCCACCGCCATCGTCGGCACGCTGTACGCGGAAGGCGACGAGCGCCGCGACGGCGGTTTCACCATCTTCTACATGGGCGTGAACATCGGTGGCTTCGTCGGGCCGCTGCTGACCGGCCTCGCGCAGAGCGAGATCGGCTTCCACGTCGGCTTCGGGCTCGCCGCCATCGGGATGGCGCTCGGCCTGATCCAGTACACGATCGGCCGCAAGAACCTCGGCGACAAGGCGAGCGAGATCCCGAACCCGCTGCCCGCGTCGCAGCGTCCGGTGGTCTACGCCGCCACCGCGGTGGGTGTCGCGGCGATCGTGCTGCTCGTCGTCTTCGGTGTCATCAACCCGGCCAACCTGGTCGACATCGTCGTCGGTGCCGTCGCGGTCATCTCGGTCATCTACTTCGTGGTGATCATCAGCAGCAAGAAGATCACCGCCGACGAACGCAGCCGGGTGTACTCGTTCATCCCGATGTTCATCGCCAGTGCGGCGTTCTTCTCGCTGTACCAGCAGCAGTTCACCGTCGTCGCGGCCTACACCGACGAGCGGCTGAACCGCACCATCTTCGGGTGGGAGATGCCGGTGGCGTGGGTCAACTCGATCAACCCGGTGTTCATCATCCTGTTCGCGCCGGTGATCGCGGCGATCTGGACGAAACTCGGTTCGCGGCAGCCGTCGTCGCCGATCAAGTTCGTCCTCGGCACGGTCGCCATGGGTGTCGCGTTCCTGCTGTTCCTCCCGATGGTCGGCAGCGGCAAGAACGCGAGCCCGCTGCTCGCGCTGGCAGGCATCCTGTTCGTGTTCACCATGGCGGAGCTGATGCTTTCGCCGGTCGGTCTCTCGCTTTCGACCAAACTCGCGCCGGAGGCGTTCCGGACGCAGATGGTGGCGCTGAACTTCCTGTCCATTTCGCTCGGCACCGCGATGTCCGGAAAGCTCGCCGAGTACTACACAGTGGACGACGAAGCGCCGTACTTCAGCATCGTCGGCGGCGTGGCCATCGTGGTCGGTGTGGCGCTCCTGGTGGCGACGCCGATGATCCGCAAGCTCATGAAGGGCGTTCACTGACGCGCTTCACGCCGCACTGACGAGCGATCCTCGAACGTGCGATGAAAGGCCCCTTCATTGCGAAATTTGCGATGAAGGGGCCTTTCGTCGCATGTGGGTGCCTACGCCACCGTCGTCCCGAAAAGCACACCGACGTAGTACGTCACCACCATCGTCAGCGCGCCGACGCCGACGTTCCGCGCGATCGCCCGGCCGATCCGGGCGTCGCCGAGTTTCGCGCTGATGAAACCGGTCAGCGCCAGCCCGACCACCACCGCCGCCGCGCACGCCCAGACCCGCGCCGAAGTCGGCGTCCACAGGATCGACAGCAACGGCAGCAGGGCACCGGCGGTGAACGCCACCAGCGACGCCCACGCCGCCTGCCACGGACTGGTCAGATTGTCCGGATCGATGCCGAGTTCGGCCTCCGCGTGTGCCTGCAGGGCGTCCTTTTCGGTCAGTTCCCGGGCGACCTCGGCGGCGAGTTCCGGGGAAAGCCCCTTCGACTCGTAGATTTCCGCGAGTTCGCGTTCTTCGGCCTCGGGCATCTCTTTCAGTTCGCGCTTTTCCAGCCGCAACTGCGCGCGTTCGGTATCGCGCTGGGTGCTCACCGAGACGTATTCGCCGCCCGCCATCGAAAGCGCGCCCGCGACCAGGCCCGCGATTCCCGCCGTCGCGATCGTGGTGGAGTCGGTGGTCGCGCCCGCGACGCCGACCACGATGCCGGCGACCGACACGATCCCGTCGTTCGCCCCGAGTACCCCGGCACGCAGCCAGTTCAGCCTGCCGCCGAGGCCGGTGTGCGGTTCGTGCGGATGCGCCGCCGATTCATCGGAGATGGTTTCGGTCACCTATTCAGTGAAACACGAAGAACGGGAATCGGCGAGAGGAAAACCCTTCGGTTGATGCTAGGCAAACCTTATTCATTATTGCCTTACCTAACTCTTCGGCTAAGTTGTGCCCATGGCCGAGATGGTGGTCCTGATCGGGCTTCAGGCGTCCGGGAAGACGACGTTCTTCCAGCGGATGTTCGCGGGCACGCACGTCCACGTCAGCAAGGACACCTTCCCCAACGCCCGCCGCCCGCAGGCGCGGCAACTGAGGATGCTGGCCGAGGCACTCGGCGAGGGACGATCGGTGGTGGTCGACAACACCAATCCTTCAGCGGAGGAGTGGGCGCCGCTGATCGAGGTGGCGAGGCGGCACGGCGCGACTGTCGCCGGGTACTGGTTCCCGCCCGACCTGGCCGGGTCGAAGCGGCGCAACGCGCTCAGAGCAGGAAAAACCCGGGTGCCGGACGTCGGTCTGTATGCCACGCTCAAGCGCCTGCGGCCGCCTGGCGCCGAGGATGGGTTCGACGAGCTGTACACCGTCGGTTTCGACGGCGATGGCGGTTTCGTCGTGGAGCGGAGGTGACTGTGGAGGCCGTCGGTTTCGAGGCGCGGCAACGCGAACGGGAGTGGTTTCACGGCCTGACCGTGCCGCCGGGTTCGTGGACGGTGCTCCGCGTGGACGGCCGCGGATTCTCCAAGTTCACCGAAGCGCGTTTCGAGAAGCCGTTCGATCCGCGATTCAGCGCGTTCATGGTCGAGACGGCTCAGGCGTTGATGGCGGAATTCGCCGCGCCGTACGTCTATACCGAGAGCGACGAGATCTCGATCCTGCTCGACCCCGCCGCCGGCCTGTTCGGCCGCGGTGTCGAGAAGCTCGTGTCGATCTCCGCCGGGGTCGCGTCGGCGGCGTTCACGCACGCGGCCGGGGTGCCCGCGCACTTCGACGGGCGGATCTGGCTCGGCACGACGCCGGACGACGTCGTCGACTATTTCTCGTGGCGTCAGTCGGACGCGACGCGGTGCGCGCTCAACGGCTGGTGCTACTGGACCCTGCGCAAGACCGGGAAATCGGCGCGAGAAGCGGGCAATGTCATCGAGGGCGCCGGCATCCCCGAGAAGAACGAGCTGCTCTACTCGCACGGCATCAACTTCACCGAACTTCCGGCCTGGCAGCGGCGCGGCGTCGGGCTGTACTGGGAGACCTACGAGCGCACGGGGTTCGATCCGGTGCGTGAACGGGAGGTCGCCGCGACCCGCCGCCGCGTCCGCGTCGAGCGCGAGTTGCCGATGAAGGACGAGTACCGCGCCTTCCTCGGCGGACTGCTTCAGCCGATCGGTTCGGGCAGCCGCCGCACCCGATAGGCGAGGTCGATCGTCTCCCCGGTCGCCGGATCGCCCAGTTCCACGCGCCAGGAGTCGGCGAACTGGTCGACGCCGTGCACCATCGGGATCGTCCCGGAGATCAGCACGGTGCCAGGGGCGTGCAGGCCGCGTTCGCGCAGCACGTCCAGCCAGTACGACGGAGGCAGCAGTTCCGCGAGTTTTCCTTGCTGGATCAGGGTTTCCCCGGCCCAGGCGGACAGCGTGAGGTCGTCGAGCCGGTCCTGGACGTCGACGAGGCGCCAGGCCTTGGCGGCGAGGACGTCGGGTCCGGCGTTCTTGCTCCACGCGACACCGTGCGCTTCGAGCGCGCGGTCGGTGTGGTCGCAGGCGGCGGTCAGGAGGACGTCCTCGGGTGCGGGGCCGGTGATGACGATGGCCCATTCGGCCTCGCCGGAGGTCCGCTCGTGCTGCACGGCGACCTCTTCGGTCTGGCTCGCCAGGTACGGCGCGACCGGGTAGAGCGCCGGGATCACCGAGGGCGCGGGGACGCCGAGTTCGGCCAGTTCGGCCACGTGGGCGGCGACGTCCTCCTGGCTGCGACCGGCGTATCCGGCGTTCAGCAGCGTGTGGACCTCGGTCCGCCGCTCCTGGCCGTCGGGAAGGGTGAAACGCAGCTCAGGCATCTGTCCTCCGAGATTGGGGGTTGCGCATACGCCTTGTATACAAGGAGTATATCCGCAATTCAACCCCTCCCGGCGGGGTTGAGGACCTCGAACGGACGGGATGTGGACATGACTTCACCAGCCGGTGACCGGCGCTCGTTGCACAAGGCCTTCGCGGCCAGCCTCTCGGGAACAGCGCTCGAGTGGTACGACTTCGCGGCCTACTCGGTGGCGGCCGCGACGATCTTCGGGCACCTCTTCTTCCCCTCGGAGGACCAGCTCGCGAGCACGATGGCGGCGTTCTCCACCTACGCGGTCGGCTACCTCGCCCGGCCGCTCGGCGGGTTCCTCTTCGGACGCCTCGGCGACGTGCTGGGCCGCAAGCGCATCCTGGTCATGACGCTCGTGCTCACCGGTGTCGCGACGTTTCTCATCGGTGTCCTGCCCACGTACGAGACCATCGGCGGCTTCGCGGCCGTACTGCTCGTCGCGCTCCGGTTCGCGCAGGGTGTCGGCATCGGCGGTGAGTGGGGTGGCGCCGTCCTGCTGTCGAGTGAGTTCGGGGATCCGAACAAACGTGGGTTCTGGGCATCGGCCGCGCAGATCGGTCCGCCGGCCGGCAACCTGCTCGCGAACGGTGTGCTGGCCGTCCTCGCCGCGCTGCTCACCGAGGACCAGTTCACCAGCTGGGGCTGGCGGATCGCGTTCCTGCTGTCGGGTGCGCTGGTCGGCTTCGGCCTGTGGATCCGGCTCAAGCTGGAGGAAACGCCGGTCTTCAAGCAGATCCAGGAACGCGGTGAGCGTTCGTCGGCGCCGATCTCCGAGGTCTTCCGCACCGAACGCCGCGCGCTGGTCGCGGCCGTGCTGATCCGTGTCTGCCCGGACGTGCTGTACGCGCTGTTCACCGTCTTCGTCCTCACCTACGTCACCACGCACACCGGCCTCTCGCGCGGCGCCGGGCTGGCCGCGGTGATGATCGGTTCGGCCTTCCAGCTGGTGCTGATGCCGCTGTTCGGCGCGCTGTCGGACCGGATCTCGCGGCGCAAGATGTACCTGTTCGCGACCATCGCGGCCGGGATCTGGCCGTTCGTGTTCTTCCCGATGGTCAGCGGCGGTTCGTTCGTCATGCTGGTGACCGGGATCGTGCTCGCGCTGGTCATCCATGCCGCGCTCTACGGACCGCAGGCCGCGCTCGTCACCGAGCAGTTCTCGCCGCGTCTGCGCTACACCGGCAGTTCGCTGGCCTACACCCTCGCCGGTGTCATCGGCGGGGCGCCCGCGCCGTTGCTGCTGACGGCGTTGCTCGCGGGTTACGGGACCTGGCTCGCGATCGGCGTCTACCTGCTCGCGACGGCCGTCGTCAGCATCATCGGCGTCGTCCTCGCTCGCGACCCGGACCGTGAGGAGGTCCTGGAGCCGGCGCGATGACCTGGATATCAGTGTCCACAGTGGAGGGTCTGCGCTGATCGGCGGGTAAAAGAAACCGGGGCGGACACTGATATCCAGCGTCCGCCCCGGTCGGGAGGAAAGTCTTACGCGTCCAGCTCGGCCAGCGCCAGCTTCGCCTTCTCCAGCTCGGCTTCGAGCTGGGCGACCTTGGCGGCCTGCAGCTCACGTGCGGCGTTGATGACCTCGTCGATCGGGCCGGACAGGTCCGCGTGCAGCTCCTTGGCGGCGCGGGACACGGCGGCGGCCGGGATCTCCAGGCCCTTCGCGACCCACTTGGCGCCGTTCTTGAGCTCGGCCTGCCACTCGCCGTCGGCGGTGCCGGTGACCGTGAGCGTCAGCTCGACGGTGCGGGTCTTCTTGGCCGTGGTGGCGACCTTCGGGCGGCCACGCTTGGGCTTGGGGGACTCCGCCGCCTGCTCGTCGGAAGCCGGGGCCTCGTCGGACTTCGGGGCGTCGGTCGTTTCGGGAGTCTCGGCCTTGGACTCGGCCGGGGTCTCGGTGGCCTCCGCCTGCGGCGTCGAGTCGACGGGCGCTTCGGTAGCCGCTTCTTCGGACGCGGCGTCAGTGCGCGTCAAGGCATCCACGGTCATCGTCGGTGTCGTCTCCTTGCCCGGGTATGGGGTGGTACCCGGCACATCCTAGAACAGGCGTTCGAGTGATGCGCGCTGGGGTGTGCTAAGGCGTGTCGGACGCCAGGAAAGGTCCTTTCCTCGCAAAATTTGCGAGGAAAGGACCTTTCCTGGCGCGCGAGGGGAGGGTTACTCCTCGGTCTTGCCCGACTTCAGACCCGAAGAGATCAGGTCCATCACCGACGAGTCGGCCAGCGTGGTGACGTCGCCGACCTGGCGGTTCTCGGCGACGTCGCGCAGCAGGCGGCGCATGATCTTGCCGGAACGCGTCTTCGGCAGCTCCTGTACGACCAGGATCTGCCGCGGCTTCGCGATCGGCCCGATCTCCTTGGCGACGTGGTTGCGCAGCTCCTGCACGGCCTTGTCGCCGCCGTCCACGGCGTTGCCGCGGAGGATGACGAACGCGACGATGCCCTGTCCGGTGGTGGGGTCGGTCGCGCCGACGACGGCGGCCTCGGCGACCGTCGGGTGCGAGACCAGCGCGGACTCGACCTCGGTGGTCGAGATGCGGTGCCCGGACACGTTCATCACGTCGTCGACGCGGCCCAGCAGCCAGATGTCGCCGTCGGCGTCGTACTTCGCGCCGTCGCCGGCGAAGTAGTAGCCCTGGTCGGCGAAGCGCGACCAGTACGTCTCGCGGAAGCGCTGCTCGTCGCCCCAGATGCCGCGCAGCATCCCCGGCCACGGCTTGTCGAGCACCAGGTAGCCGCCGCCACCCTTGCCGACCTCGACGCCCTGGTCGTCGACGACCTTCGCCGAGATGCCCGGCAGCGCCTTCTGCGCCGAACCCGGCTTCGTGGCGGTGACGCCCGGCAGCGGCGAGATCATGATCCCGCCGGTCTCGGTCTGCCACCAGGTGTCGACGATCGGCGCGGAGTTCGCACCGACGTTCTCGCGGTACCAGATCCACGCTTCGGGGTTGATCGGCTCGCCGACGCTGCCGAGCACGCGCAGCGAGGAGAGGTCGTACTTCTGCGGGATCTCGTTGCCCCACTTCATGAACGTGCGGATCAGCGTGGGCGCCGTGTAGTAGATGGAAACCTTGTGCTGCTGGACGATCTCCCAGTGGCGGCCTTCGTGCGGGGTGTTCGGCGTGCCTTCGTAGACGACCTGCGTGGTCCGGTTCGCCAGCGGCCCGTACACGATGTAGGTGTGCCCGGTGATCCAGCCGATGTCGGCGGTGCACCAGTAGACGTCCTCGCCCGCCTTGTGGTCGAAGACGTTGTGGTGCGTGTACGCCGCCTGGGTCAGGTATCCGCCGGAGGTGTGCAGGATGCCCTTCGGCTTCCCGGTGGTGCCGGAGGTGTAGAGGATGAAGAGCGGGTGCTCGGAGTCGAACGCCTGCGGCGCGTGCTCCGCGGACTGGCCGTCGACCAGGTCGTGCCACCAGAGGTCGCGGCCTTCGGTGATGGGCACCTCGTCGCCGGTGCGGCGGACGACGATGACCTTCTCGACCGACTCGGCGCCTTCGAGCGCTTCGTCGACGTTCACCTTCATCGGGGCGGCCTTGCCGCGCCGGTACTGGCCGTCGGTGGTGATGACCACCTTCGCCGCCTGGTCGTCCACACGGGAACGCAGTGCTGTCGGGGAAAAACCACCGAAGACGACACTGTGCAGGGCGCCGATGCGGGCACACGCGAGCATCGCGACGATCGCTTCGGGGACCATCGGCATCTGGATGGCGACCCTGTCGCCCGAAGTGATCCCGAGCGACTCGAAAGCGTTCGCGGCCTTGGAAACCTCGTCTTTCAGCTGCGCGTAGGTGATGTCCCGGCTGTCACCGGGCTCGCCGACCCAGTGGATCGCGACCTGCTCACCGTGACCGTCCGCGACGTGGCGGTCGACGCAGTTGTAGGCGACGTTCAGCTTGCCGCCCACGAACCACTTCGCGACCGGCGCATTGGTCCAGTCCAGTACCTGTGACCACTTCGTTTCCCAGTGGAGGCGTTCCGCCTGCTTGGCCCAGAACGCTTCCCGGTCGGCGTCGGCTTCGGCGTAGAAGTCGGCGGTGGCATTCGCTTGCGCGCTGAAGGTCTCGCTCGGGGGGAAGGTCCTGCTCTCCGTGAGCAAATTGTCCAGCGCCGGCGACTGCTCGGTCATGGTGCGATGCCTCCTGTGATTCGCGTGTCTTCACGCCCGTTGGCACGCTATCGACGTTACGACGCGAAGTAAAAGGTTGCATCGTGGTTGCGCACGGCATTCACACGCTTGAGGACAAAGCGGTACGGACCGCGGGCCATTCTGGTCCGGTGAGGGAGTAGACGACGGTGTCACGGACGGTTCCGTCCGGCCGGACGCGATGCGCGCGCAGCACACCTTCCCGTTGTGCGCCGAGACGTTCGATCGCGCGCTGCGACTTGAGGTTGCGGATGTCGGTCTCCCACGCGACGCGGTTGGCGCCGAGGTCGTCGAAAGCGTGGCGCAGCAACAGGAGTTTCGATTCGCGGTTGAGTCCGGTGCGCTGCCAAGCGGAACCGATCCAGGTGTGGCCGATCGACAGGATCTTGTGTCGCGCGTCGATCGCGTAGAACGACGTCGTGCCCGCGACCTCGCCGGTGTGCGCGTCGATCTGGGCCCAGGCGCGGCGGTCCGGGTCGGCGAGGATGTCCTCGATCATCGCTTCGGCCGCGGCGAGATCCTCCGGCTGCCGGAGGCTGAGCCAGGTCCAGATCGCCGGGTCATCCCCAGCCTCGAACAGGCCCTTCGCGTGGTCGCGGGTGAGCGGTTCGAGGCGGACGCGTTCGCCGGCCAGGGTCGGGTGGTCATTCCAGTCGTTCACGATCTTGACGGTACGACCGGGTAATGGCCTTGCTGGATAGCCAGTTTCGAAGCATTCGAGAAGGCCACTAGGGCGTTGCCTATGCTCGCGGGAACGATCGAGAAGGCGAGGCGGCATGGCCGAGGAGCGGGAAGAGCTCACCTGGGAATTGTTCGGGTCGGCCAGCAGGGATCTGGCGCAGGCCGTGGCCGACGACGGCTTCGAACCGGACCTGATCCTGTCGATCGCGCGTGGCGGGCTGTTCGTCGCCGGCGCGCTCGGCTACGCGCTGGACGTGAAGAACCTGCACGTGATGAACGTCGAGTTCTACACCGGCGTCGACCAGCGTCTCGACCTGCCGGTGATGCTGCCGCCGGTGCCGAACGTCGTCGACCTGACGAAAAAGAAGGTGCTCGTCGCCGACGACGTCGCGGACACCGGCGCGACCCTCAAGCTGGTCCGCGATTTCTGCGCCGACCACGTCGCCGAGGTGCGGTGCGCGGTCGTCTACGAGAAGCCGCGCTCCGAGGTCAAATGCGAGTACGTCTGGAAGCACACGGATCTGTGGATCAACTTCCCGTGGTCGGTGCAGGCGCCCGTGGTGCGGCGCGCCGGACAGGTGCTGGACGCATGACGGACCCCTTGAAGCCGCTGCTGGACCTCGAAGGGGTCGCGGCGGCCTCGAAATCGGCGCAGGACGCGGTGTTCGCCGTCCACCGGCTGCCCGCCAACCTTCGCGGCGGCGCGGCGACGGCTTCCGAAGCGTCCGTGCGGGCGGCGCGGGCATCGGCCGGTATCGAGGGCGCAGCGCCCGAACTGCCGGAATCCGGCGAGGTGACCGATCCGGTGCTGGCCGGCGCGTTGCGGGTCGCGGAAGCGTTGGAGGGACTGCTCCCGGCATGGCGGCGCGCGCCGCTGCAGGCGTTGGCGCGGCTGCACGTGCTCGCCGCGTCGGATCTGGTGTCGGATCTCGACGCGCTGGGACGGCCGCGGTCGTCCGCCGACGTCGGGCCGCGGCTGGAGATGCTGGCGCAACTGATCACCGGCGCGACGTCGGCTCCTGGACCGGTGCTGACCGCTGTCGTGCACGGGGAACTGTTGGCACTGCGGCCTTTCGGCTCCGCGGACGGGGTCGTCGCGCGGGCGGCGGCCCGGCTTTCGGCGGTGGCGACGGGGCTGGACCCGAAGGCGTTGACCGTTCCCGAGGTCGCGTACTTCCGGCGGGTGCCGAAGTACATCGAAGCCGCTTCGGCCTTTGCTGAAGGAACTCCGGAGGGCGTCCGGGCTTGGCTGCTCTTCTCCTGCGAAGCCTTCGAAGCCGGCGCTCGCGAGGCGAAATCGATCTCGGACGCCGCCGGCTAGCTCATGGTGTGGGGAGCACACACGAGATCTTGAGCAGGTGTAGTGCGTAGCCACATGGCTTAAGCGCCTCCGGCGACCTAACGTCGTCCGGCATGAGTGGTGCGTATCACAGCGATCTGGCCGGCAAGTCCGCGCTGGTCACGGGGGCGGCGAGCGGTATCGGCCTGGCGTGCGCCGAGGCACTCGCCGAGGCCGGGGCCAAGGTCCATCTCGTCGACATCGACGATGCCGTCGAGAAGGCCGCGGCCGACGTCAACGGCATCGCGCACGTCATCGACCTCACCGACGTCCAAGCCATCGAGACCTTTCCGGCCGAGATCGACATCCTCGTCAACAACGCCGGTTTCCAGCACATCGCGCCCATCCACGAGTTCCCGCCGGAGACGTTCGTCCGGATCCAGACGCTCATGGTCACCGCGCCGTTCCTGCTCATCCGCCGCGTGCTGCCGCGCATGTACGAACGCGGCTGGGGACGCGTCGTCAACATGTCGAGCGTCCACGGCCTCCGCGCGAGCCCGTTCAAATCCGCGTACGTCACCGCGAAGCACGCTCTCGAAGGCCTCTCCAAGGTCACCGCGCTCGAAGGCGCGGAACACGGCGTGACCAGCAACTGCGTCAACCCCGGTTACGTCCGGACGCCGCTGGTCACCGGGCAGCTCCAGGCGCAGGCCGAAGAACACGGGCTCGAACGCGACGCCGTCATCGAACAGGTCCTGCTGCGCCGGTCGGCGATCAAGCGGCTGATCGAACCCGCTGACGTCGCCGCGTGCGTGCTCTGGCTGTCCGGCGACCACGCCGCTCATGTCACCGGTACCTCGATCCCCCTCGACGGCGGCTGGACCGCCGCGTGAACCCCCAAGAAAGGACGTCCCCGGTGACCACGCAGAACCGTGGCTCGATCGCGAAGGTCGTCAGCGCCAGCCTGATCGGCACGACGATCGAGTGGTACGACTTCTTCCTCTACACCTCCGCAGCGGCGCTGGTGTTCGGCAAATTGTTCTTTCCCTCCAACGATCCGCTGACCGGCACGCTGCTCGCGTTCCTCACCTACGCCGTCGGATTCCTCGCCAGGCCGGTCGGCGGGCTCGTATTCGGCCACTTCGGCGACCGGGTCGGCCGCAAGAAGCTGCTGGTGCTGAGCCTGCTGCTGATGGGCGGTTCGACCTGTGCGATGGGCGTACTTCCGACGTACGCGGCCGTCGGTGTCCTGGCGCCGATCCTGCTGACGCTGCTGCGGTTGGTGCAGGGTTTCGCGCTCGGCGGCGAGTGGGGCGGCGCGGTGCTGATCGTCTCCGAACACGGCGACGACAAACGCCGCGGGTTCTGGGCGTCGTGGCCGCAGTGCGGTGCCCCTGGCGGAAACCTGCTCGCGACGGCGGTCCTCGCGGTGCTCGCCGCGACGCAGTCGGACGAGGCGTTCCTCAGCTGGGGCTGGCGGATCCCGTTCCTGCTTTCCGGTGTCCTCGTGGTGATCGGGCTGTGGATCCGGCTCGCGGTCAGTGAATCGCCGGTGTTCCTTGCCGCTCAGAAGAATCACAAGCCCACGCATGCCCCCGTCGTCGAGGTGTTCCGGAAGAGCTGGCGCGCGGTGCTGATCACGATCGGCTCGCGGATGGCGGAGAACGTTTCGTACTACGTGATCACCGCGTTCATTCTGGTGTACGTCACCACGGGGCTGAGCCTGCCGAAATCGGCGGGGCTCAACGCGGTGCTCATCGGCTCGGCCGTGCATTTCGTGAGCATTCCCTTGTGGGGCATTCTTTCCGACCGGATCGGACGGCGTCCGGTCTATCTGTTCGGCGCGATCGGGATGGCGGTGTGGAGTTTCGTGTTCTTCGCGATGCTCGACACGAAGAATTCCGGCGTCATCATTCTCGCGACGACCATCGGACTGGTCTTGCACGGCGCGATGTACGGGCCGCAGGCCGCGTTCTTCTCCGAACAGTTCCCGACGCAGGTCCGCTACACCGGCCTCTCGGTCGGCGGGCAACTGTCGTCGATCGCGGCCGGCGCGGTCGCACCGCTCGTCGCGGTCGCGTTGTTCCGGGAGTTCGGCAGCACGGTCCCGGTCTCGCTCTACGTCGTCGCGATGTGCGTGCTGACCGTCATCGCGCTGCTCGCGGCTCGTGAGACCAAGGGCGAGTCCCTGCACTCCGAAGTTCTCCCGGAGCGCGGTCACGTGCCAGCATGACCTCTGTGGACGGATCCGCGCAGTTGCGCCGGCTGCTCGAACTGCTCGCCTCCGGGGCGGGCAGCGAGCAGCTGGCGCACGTCCCGGTCGATCCGAAGGCCACCGAGCTGGCGCTGCGGATCCGGGACACCGTCGCCGAGCACCGGCGGCGCGAGGCGGAGCTGGCCGCGCTGTTCGACACGGCGAGTGACCTCGCGCGGCTGGACGATCCGGACGCCGTCCTGCGGTCGATCGTGCGGCGGGCGCGGGCGTTGCTCGGCGTGGACGTCTCGTACCTCAGCCTCAACGACGAGACCGAGGGCAACACCTACGTCCGCGTGACCGACGGGTCGGTTTCCGCACTGTTCCAGGACATCGTTCTGGGGATGGGTGAGGGGCTCGGCGGGCTGGTCGCGCAGACCGCGCGGCCGTACGCGACGGCGGATTACTTCGACGACAAGCGGTTCCGTCACACGTCGTCGATCGACACCGGCGTGCGCGACGAGGGTCTGACGGCGATCCTCGGGGTGCCGCTGGCGATCGGGAGCAAGGTCATCGGCGTCCTGTTCGCCTCGGACCGGACCACGCGGGAGTTCAGCCCGGAAGAGGTCGCGCTGCTGTCGTCACTGGCCGACCACGCGGCGATCGCGCTGGACAACGCGCATCTGCTCGACGAGACCCGCCGCGCGGTCGCCGAGCTGAACGCCGCCAACGCGACGATCAGCGCGCACAACGACGCGATGCGCCGCGCCGAAGACGCGCACGACCGGCTGATGGATCTCGTGCTGCGCGGCGGTGACCTCGCGGAGGTCGCCGCCGCGGTCGCGGACGTCCTCGGCGGGGCCATCGCCGTTTACGACGCCGACGGCGCTGTCCTTGCCAGGACCGGCGGGGACTCGGTCCTTTCGCGAGCCGCCGTCTCGGCGTCCAGGGCGAGCGGACGCGCTGTGTCCACTGAGGACGGTTGGCTGTGCGCGGTCCAAGCGGGGCAGGAGTTCCTCGGCAGTCTGGTGCTGGGCGGCGGGCCGGCACTCGGCGAGGCGGATCGGCGGCTGTTCGAGCGGGCGGGCGTGGTCACCGCGGTCCTGCTGATGCAACGGCGTTCCGTGGCACGCGCCGAGGACGAGGTACGCGGGGAGCTGCTGTCGGACCTGCTCACCGCGCCCGGCCGCAATCCCGCCGCGTTACTGGCGCGAGGCCGTCGATTCGGGGTCGACTTGTCGACATCCCACGCGGTGCTGGTCGCGCATTCCGACGACGTCTCCCGTCGTCGGCTGGCCATGGCCGCCGCCCGGCACGCCGATCTGGTCGGTGTCCACGCCGACGAGGTCGTCCTGCTGGTCCGTGGTGCGGATCCCGGTGCGCTGGCCCGATCGGTCGCCGCCGAACTCGCGTCCACAATGGACTGTACGGTGACAGTGGGCGCGGCAGGCCCCGCCGACTCGCCGCGGGCGCTGGCCGAGGCACACGCCGAAGCCGCGCGGTGTGTCGCGTCGCTGTTGGCCCTCGGGCGAGCCGGGGAGGGTGCGAGCATGGCCGACCTCGGCTTCGTCGGACTGCTCTTGGGTGAACACGCCGATCTCGGCGCCTATGTGACGGCCACGATCGGCCCGGTACTCGACTACGACGAACGCCGTGGCACGGACCTGATCGGCACCCTCCGGGCGTATTTCGCCTGCGGCGGCAATCTGACGCGCGCCAAAGACCTGCTTCACGTGCACGTCAACACCGTCGTGCAGCGGCTGGACCGCATCGCGTCGCTGCTCGGCGAGGACTGGCAGGCGCCTGAGCGCGCGCTGGAACTCCAGCTCGCGCTCAGGCTGCACCGCCTCACCAGTGACCGAAACGGATGACGTCGTCGAAGTCGCGCCGCGCGATCGTGGTCGCCGACGATCCGGGCGACGGACCGGGCTCGTCGCTGTGGCCGAGTGCCACGACGCCGATCGGGTTGTGATCCTCGGGTACGCCGAAGTCGCGGTGGACGCGCTCCACGCTTTCCGGTGAGAGACCGAAGAACACCGCGCCCAGACCTTCGTCGACGGCCGTCTGGAGGAGCAGCAGTGTCGCCATCCCGGTGTCGATGTCCCAAAACGGCACGCGCCACCACGACTCGTCGCGATCAGCGACACCCTTGTCGGGCTTGGCATAACGGTCGAGGTAGGCGTTCTTGACCGAGAGCGGCACGATCGCGACCGGCGCCGTGGTCACCGATTCCGGCGCCCAGCTCGCCCCGAACTCCCAGAATTTCGCGAGTTCTTCGCCGGTGAGGACGAGAAATCCTTGCCCCTGTGAGAAACCGGCCGAGGGACCCTTCAGCGCGTTGCGCAGGATGCGCCGCAGGCTCTCCTCGGCCACGGGCTCGTCGGTGAACTTCCGGACCATGCGACGGCGTCGTACGACGTCCTGGAATTCCATGCTGATCAGCTTAGGGCGCAAGTGGTCGCGAGGTCACCGCTCGCGCGCGGGATCGTCGCCGAAGCGGGCGGCAGGACGCCGTCGAGCCAGCCTTCGAGCGCGGTGAAGGCCGTGCGGAAACACGGCCCGATGGGGCGCAGTTTGTCCGGATAGGCGTCGTACAGGCCGTCGACGTGGTTGCCGTCGACGATCCGGTAGTAGCGCTGCAGCCCGGCACGGCCCTGCTCGGTGATCATCCGCCGGTAGACGTCGGAATCGCGGGTGATCGGCAGGAGGGTGTCGAGGGTGCCGTGCAGGGTGATCAGCGGTTTGCCGATCCGGCCGGTCAGCGAGATCCGTTCGACCGCGCGGTGGACCGACGGCGGGCGAGTGGCGTAGTCGTAGTCGGTCCCGGTGAACGCCGGATCGAATTCGGCCTGGTAGATGCGTTGCGTCAGTCCCCAGTAGACGTCGTTGTGGTACGGCCAAAGGAATTCCGAGCCCGGCGCGAAACCGGCGTCGAGGATCTTTCGGTGCGCTGCCTCGGAACCGGCGGCGTAGGCGGGGTAGGCCTCGATCGCGGGCGGCAGGAAGGTGAACAGGTTCGGGCCGTCCTCGTGCCAGAGCGTGCCTTCCCAGTCGATCCCGCCGTCGTAGAGCCACGGCCGGTTCTCGAGCTGCCAGCGGACGAGGTAGCCGCCGTTCGACATCCCGGCCGCGAGGGTGCGGCTCGGCAGGCGTCCGTAGCGATGGGCCACGGCCGCCTTCGCGGCGACGGTCAGCTGCGTGACCCGCGAATTCCACTCCGCGAGCGCGTCACCGGGGCGGCGTCCGTCGGTGTGGAAGTCAGCGCCGGTGTTGCCCTTGTCGGTCGCGGCGAACGCGTAGCCCGCGGCGAGGACCTGGTCGCCGATCGCGCGGTCGTTCGCGTACTGCCGTCGCACGCCGGGCGAACCGGAGACCACGAGGCCGCCGTTCCAGCGGTCGGGCAGGCGCAGCACGAACTGGGCGTCGTGGTTCCAGCCGTGCGCGGTGTTGCCCGTCGACGTGTCCGGGAAATAGCCGTCGATCTGGATGCCTGAAACGCCTTTGGGGACGGGGAACCCAGCCGACGTCAGCCCCGCCCAGTCGGCTTGGACGGTGTGACCGGTGGCCAGGGTGCCGGTGGTGGTCAGATCGTCCAAACAGGACAGTTGCTGTTTCGCGGCCCCGGGAACGCGCACGTTCGCGCATCCGCTCGCCGCCGCTTCGGCGGGAGTGATCAGGGCCAGCATCGTCGCGAGGACCAGAATGAGCCGCATCGGCCGACGATAAGCGGGGCCTCCAGGGGCCGGTACCCGGCGTGACCACACAAAACGGGCCGCCGCTGTGGTGGTCTGCCACGTGGAAAACCGGCGGGTGCCGGTTTTAGCCTCGGGTGATGCGAAAACTCCTCATCGGCGCGGTGGTTTCGACAGTGGCCCTTCTCTTTCCGGCTCCGGCGCAGGCGGCGACGATCCGCCCGGTGACCGGGTTCGGGAGCAATCCCGGTGCGTTGCAGATGTTCGAATACGTTCCGGACGGGCTGCCGTCCGGACGTCCGGCGGTGGTCGTGCTGCACGGCTGCACCCAGGACGCGGCCGGATACGCGCGAGGCTCCGGCTGGGTCGGTCTCGCGGACAAGCTGCGCTTAAAACTTGTTCTGCCGCAACAGGTTTCGGCGAACAATTTCTCGAAGTGCTTCAACTGGTTCCAGGCAGGTGACATCAAGCGCGGGTCCGGGGAGGCCGAATCGATCGCGCAGATGGCGCGCTTCGCGGCTGGAAGCCGGACCTACGTGACCGGGCTGTCGGCGGGCGGGGCGATGACCTCGGTGATGCTCGCGGCGTATCCGGAGCTGTTCTCGGGCGGCGGTGTCGTCGCCGGGCTGCCGTACGGTTGCGCGGCTTCGATGATCGACGCGTACTCGTGCATGAATCCCGGCAAGGATCTGACGCCGAAGCAGTGGGGCGACAAGGTGCGTGCCGCGGGCACGGGTTCGCGTTCGCCGGTCAGCGTCTGGCACGGGACCGCGGACTACACGGTCGCCCCGATGAACATGCGCGAGCTTTCCGAGCAGTGGACCGACGTCGGTGCCGCCGTCGACACCCACGCGATCAACGGGATGGGGCACGGTCAGCCGATCGCGCCCGGGGCCGGTTGCGGCCAGGCCGGGCCGTACCTGCTCGACGTCGGCGTGTGCGCGGCGGGAGAACTCGCGGCGAAGTGGCGGTTAGGCGAGGACGGCGTCCAGTAGCCCCGGGAACCGCTTGTGGATGTCCTCGGTCCGTAGTTCGACCCAGCGGGTCCGGCCTTCGACGAACGTCGTCGTGAGGCCGGCCTCGCGCAACACCTTCCAGTGGTGGGAGAGCGTCGGCGCGCTGATCTCGACGTCGTACTCGGTGACGGCGCAGCTTCGCGGCGAAGGATTGCTTCGCAGGGCACGGATCAGCTCCAGGCGCACGGGATCCGCGAGCGCCTGGAGCACCGGCACGATCTGGATCTCGTCGGTCGCCGGTTGCGGCAGCGTGCTGCTCACTTCGCTCCAACTGTTTGACAGCCATCGAATGATCCGGCCACTATACCTCTCATGACGATTCGACGATCATCAAATGATCGGCTCGCTCTGGGGGCTCTTCTGATACTCGCCGTCGGTACCTTCACCGTCGGCACGGATGGGTTCGTCATGAACGGGCTGCTGCCCATCATCGCCACCGACCTGCGTGTTTCCGAAGCCGTCGCGGGCCAGCTGACCACGGTCTTCGCGGTGACCTACGCGATCTCGTCGCCGCTCATCGCGGCGTTCACCGGACGGCTGGACCGGCGCTGGGTGCTCGGGGCCGGGATGGTGCTGTTCACGATCGGCATGGCCGGTCAGGCGATCGGCGACTCGTTCGCCGTGGTCGCCGTCGCTCGTGTGCTGGCCGCACTGGGCGCCGCCGCGTTCCAGTCCAACGCCTACGTTCTCGCCGGCGCGCTGGCTTCCGACGAGCGGCGTGGCCGCGCACTGGCGACGGTTTCCAACGGGATGAGCGTGTCGATGGTGCTCGGCGTGCCGATCGGGGTGCTGGCCGGGAACTGGTTCGGCTGGCGCGCGGTGATGTGGGGGATCGGCGCGGTGGCGTTGGTCGTGATGCTGCTCGTGCCGCTTCTGCCGGGAGTCCGGATGCCGACGGTGTCGTTGCGCGACAGGGTCGCCGTCGTCGGGCGGCCGCCGATCGCGCGCGTGCTCGGCGTAAGTGTTCTCGGCACCGCTGCGGGCTTCGCGGCCTTCGTGTACCTGCCCGTTTTGGTCGCTCCCGTGGCCGCGGGCGCGATGATCTCGTGGCTGCTCGTCGGTTTCGGGATCGGGCAGATCGCGGGCAACGCCTTCGCGGGCCGGGCCACCGACTCGCTCGGCCCCGCACGCGTCCGCTCGATCTCGCTCATCGGCACGGTCGTGACGTTAGCGCTGCTGGACGTCGCCGTGCTGAGCCTGCCCGGCTCGCTGGTTCTCGCGCTGGCTTCGGGGGTCTTCGGCGGAATGCTGATGGTGCCGCAGCAGCACCGGCTGTTCTCGCTGGCGCCGGACGCGCCGACGGTCGCTTTGGGGCTCAACGGTTCCGCGATCTACGGCGGCGGTGCTCTCGGTGCCGCGCTGGGCGGGGTCGTCCTGTCCTCGGCGGGCGTCTGGTGGATTGGTCCCGTGGCCGCCTTCGTCGCTCTACTCGCCTTCGCGCTTTCGCTGCCTTCGCGGGCTGCGGTGGTCCAGCCCGCCTGATCAAAAGGAGAGCAAGGGACCTTTGCTATCGTTAGTGTGGGTACGCTAAGTAAGTGACAGCAAAGGTCCCTTGCTCTCTTTTCGCAGGTCAGGGGCCTACTTCGCGGGCAGCCGGGCCGACCAACGCTCCTCGATACGCGCGAAGCGCCATACGAGGAGCGCGAAGAGCCACGTAAGCACGAAGAGCGCTACGACCGCGTAGCCGACGTAGTCCAGACTCAGCGCCCCGATCGCCGCGAGCGGTCCGGTCGTGATCCCGAGTCGTTCGGTGAGGATCGAGATCAGCTCGATCGTCCCGACGAGCAGCGCGACCGCGACCGAAAGCGCCGTCACCGTCAGGTTGTAGTAGATCTTCCGCACCGGCTTCGCGAAGGCCCACCCGTACGCGTAGTTCATGAAGCAACCATCGGCGGTGTCGAACAGCGTCATTCCCGCGGCGAACAGGATCGGCAGCACCAGAATCGCGTACCAGGGCAGGGAGAACGCGGCCGCGCCGCCGGCGAGCACCAGCAGGCTGACCTCGGTCGCGGTGTCGAAGCCGAGGCCGAACAGCAGGCCGATGGGGTAGATGTGCCAAGGCTTGCGCACGGCCTTCGTCGCACCACGGAGCAATCGGTTCATGAAGCCGCGGTTGTCGAGCTGCCGTTCCAGCGCCGCTTCGTCGAACTCGCCCCGCCGCATCCGCCGGAACACCTTCACGATGCCGACCAGCACCACCAGGTTCATGATCCCGATGACGTACAGGAACACCGCCGAAACGGACGTGCCGATCAGCCCGGTCGCCTCGTGCAACACCGAAGAGTCGTCCTCGACGGCGCCGGCGAGCGCGCGGACACCGAGCGACAGCAACAGGCACAGCAGGAAGACGATCGTCGAATGCCCTAGGGAGAACCAAAAACCCACCGAAAGCGGCCGCTGGCCATCGGCCATCAGTTTGCGGGTGGTGTTGTCGATCGCGGCGATGTGGTCCGCGTCGAACGCGTGCCGCGTCCCGAGAACGAAAGCGGTGACGCCGAGGCCGATCCCGAAAACGCCCGTGGCGCCGAGCTCATAGCCGCGCGGCGCCACAAAAAGCGTCAGGACCCCCCAGCCCACGACGTTGAGCAGCAGGATGAATCCGGCCATTCCGGCGACGGACACCCGTTCGCGTCGCGTGAGTGCGAGGCGTCGGGATGAACGGGTTCGTCCGCCGGTGCTCACGACCACCCGACCTCTCAGTCACGAATACCTGAGAGCCTAAGCAGCCGAGCAGATGATGGGCAATCGGTGGTGATTCAGCTCGCGCGCACCCGCAGGGAGTCGAGAGCCTTGCGTACGTGGCCATCGTTGGCCGCCAGCGCCTTCGCCGCGTTCGCGACGTCCTCGCCGGACAGCAGATGGACCAGCGCGACCTTCAGGTCACCGTCGGCCTCGGTGAGCGCGTCGGAGCAGTCCGCCATGCTCATGCCGGTGGCCTCGCGCAGGATCCTGATGGTCCGTCCGCGCAGCTTCGCGTTGGTCGCGCGCATGCTGACCATCAGGTTCGAGTACGTCCGGCCGAGTTTGATCATCGTCGCGGTGGAGAACGCGGTGAGGATGATCTTCTGCGCCGTGCCCGCCTTCATCCGCGTCGACCCGGCGATCGCTTCCGGGCCGGTGTCCACCGCGATGAGGACATCGACACCGGGTGGCAGCACCGCGGCCGGGTTGCCCGAAACCAGGGCGGTACGGGCGCCACGACGGCTGGCCGCGGCCAGAGCGCCGAGCACGTAGGGCGTCCGGCCGGAAGCCGTCAGCCCGAGCACGAAGTCACCGGGCGCGACATCCTCGGCCACTTCGGCGGCTCCGGCTTTCGCGTCGTCCTCGGCGTCCTCGACGGCTTGGCGCAGAGCGCGCGCGCCGCCCGCGTGATGCGCGATGAACCAGTCGGAGGGCACGTTGAACGTCGGCACGAGTTCCGCCGCGTCCAACGTCGCCAGCCTGCCGGAGGTACCTGCCCCGAAGTAGTGCACGCGGTGCCCCGACCGCAGCGCCTCCACGGCGAAGTCGACCGCCCCAGCCACCTGCGGCAGAACCGCCGCGACGGCTTCGGGGACCCGGCGGTCCTCGGCGTTGATCGCGCCGAGAATGCCCATGGTCGACATCAGATCGATGTCGGTCGTCCGTGGATTGCGCTGTTCGGTTGGCGAGTCGACGTGCACCACTTGGCGTGGGACGGTCATCATGCGCCTCACTTTTTCGCTCATTTGCCGGTTTCCCGCGGCCGCCGCCTGCCGTCGGGCCGTACGCCCAGCCGGTGCGAACCAACCGCGTCCCTGGTCGCGTCGAGAGCGTTGACCGACGCGTCCATGTGCCGCTGCGCGACACCGATGAACAGGCAGTCGATGACGGTCAGCTGCGCGATGCGACTGGCCGTCGCACCGGAGCGGAACGTCGTCTCACGCGCCGCCGTGGTCAGGATGTGGTCGGAGACCTCGGTGATCGGCGACCTGGGGAAGTTCGTCACGGCGACGGTGATCGCGCCGTGCTCGCGCGCCACACGCAGGGCCTCGACGGTGTCCGTGGTCGCGCCCGTGTGGGAGATGCCGATCGCGACGTCTCCGGGGCTCAGCACGGCGGCCGAGGTCAGCATGATGTGCGTGTCGGACCAGGCGAAGCTGACCCGGCCGATGCGGTGCAGCTTCTGCTGCAGGTCCGCGGCCACGAACGCGCTCGCGCCGACGCCGTAGACGTCGACACGGCCCGCACCCGCCAGGACATCGATCACACGCTGTAGCGACGGGATGTCGAGCTGGTCGGCGGTCTCCTCCACGGCACGCGCGTCCGCGAAGCTGACCTTGCCGATGACCGCGGCCAGGTCGTCCTCCGGGCCGATCTCGCCGCCGAGGTTCCGGCTCGACCGGGCCTCCGTGCGGGCGGTGTCGGCCGCCAAGGCGATCCTGAGCTGCGGGTATCCGCCGACGCCGACAGCCTTGCAGAATCGCGTGACGGTGGTTTCGCTGGTGTTGGCCGCGAGCGCGACCTCGGTGATGCTGCGCCGCGCGACCGTCGCCGGGTCCTCGAGGACCACCTTCGCGACGCGCTGCTCCGCCCGGGCGAGCCCAGGCAGAAGTGAGCGGATCCGGACAAGCGGGCTCGCGTCAGCGTCCCGTGTCGGCTGCGCCGGCACGGCCTCGGACGGTGCGGCCGCGATTACGGATTCGGTATCGCCCACCGTGGGAAAGTTACTAACCGTTGGCATCTGCGACAAGGCTACCCACACCCTTCAGGAAGATCGCAACCTATCCGTGTCTGCGGATTCGATTTGCGATTAATCGTTGACCAGAAAGTCGCTAACCAGGTCGAGGCCGTTAACGAGGTCGAGCTAACGACTTGGCAACTTAGTGTCGCGATGCAAGGGGCTGTGTCCCGGTCAACGGGGCAGGCCGGTCAGCGCAGCGGAGCGGCCCGGCTACCTAGTGCTCAATTTCCAGCCGGTAGCGACGAAAGTAGGCGGATTATGCTCACTGTCCAGCAGTATGTGGCCGCGTTCAGTGACTTTCACACCATCCAAAGAAATTCCGCGGCCGGTGTAACGAGCGTCGGTCGTGTAACGCCAGCGAAGGGTGATTTGTGAGCTTTGTGACACCTCGGCGGCGACCCGCCACCAAGCCCGGTGGCCATGCCCGCCGAGGCCGGTTTGATCTCCAGCGGGAGCACCTGGTCCGTTTGCACGCAGAGTAATCGTTTTCCAGGTGACTCCGCCGTCGGTACTTATTTCCAAGAAAAGCGAATCCGCGGGTCCCTCCGTGTCCACGAAGGTGTCGAAGGAGACCTTGAGCGGCCCGCCACGGGTCGGCAGCGGCGGGGACGTGAGCGTGGCCGTGGAGACGTCGCCCGCGCCGCTGAACCAGGCGTCCCGCCCCCGTACGGGGCGGACCGCCATCGCCTTCGCGAGCGAACTCGCCCACCTCTCCCTGGCGAGGTTGATCGAGCCCCAGTTCCGCGTCGGGTGCACGCGGTTGGTGAGCAGGATCGCGAACGACCGCGACAGCGGGTCGATCACCAGCGACGTCCCGGTGAACCCGGTGTGCCCGGCGGTCGAGGGCGCCGACAGCGCGCCCATGTACCAGGGCTGGTCGAGTTCGAAGCCGAGTCCGTGGGAGTTGTCGGGGAATTTGTGGTTGTAGTTCGTCAGCATCGCCCGCACGGTCTCCTCGCGCAGGATCCGGTGCCCGCGGTACGCGCCGCCGTTCAGGATCGTCTGTGCCAGCACGGCCATGTCGCCTGCCGTGGAGAACACACCGGCGTGCCCGGCGACGCCGCCCAGCGACCACGCGTTCTCGTCGTGGACTACCCCGCGTACGAGCCCTCGAGGCGGCTTCGCGGCGTACTCGGTCGCCGCGACCCTGGCGAGTTTCGACACGGGCGGGTTGTACCCGGTGTCGGCCAGGCCCAGCGGAGTCGCGATGCGGTCCTGGACCACCTTGTCCAAGGGCGCACCGGCCAGCTTCTCGACCAGGAAGCCGAGCGTCAGCAGGTTGATGTCGGAGTAGAGGTACGTGCTGCCCGGCGGGTTCTTCAGCGGACTGTCGAGGACGGCCTTCCGGCGTGACGGGATGTCCGGATACCCCTCCCACAACGAGGGGGACGGCGTCGCGGCGAAACCCGACACGTGGGTCAGCAATTGCTGGACGGTGACGGCCTCCTTGCCGTTCACCCCGAACTCCGGCAGATACCGCACCACCGGTGCCGAGATGTCCAGCTTCCCGCTCTCGGCCAGTTGCATCACCGCGATGGAGGTGAACAGCTTCGAGATCGAGGCCATGTCGAAGATCGTGTCCGCGCGCATCGGGACCTGCTGCTCGGGCGGCAGTTCGGTGCCATTCGAGTCGGCGTAGCGGAGGGCACCGCCGACGGCCTGGTGTTCGACGACCACACCGTCGTGCGCCAGCAGGCCGACCGCTCCGGAGAAGTGCGGATGCCCGGTGGCGTCCGGCTTCGTCCAGCTCTCGATGAACCGCTCGGCCGACTTGATCGGCGCCGGGTCGAGCCCGACGTCACCGGGCACCCCGTCGCGCAGCACCGTGGACGCGGGCGCGAAGCCTTCGCGCGGCTTGTCGAACCGGCCCGCCGCACGGTCTCGCTGTTGTTCGTTCCCCGGAATCGCCTGTGCTCCCGCCGTCGACAGCGTGGTCGCCGCGACCAGGACGGAAACAGCCGCGATCAGGATCTTCCTAACACGCAAGGTCGTTCCCCTCAGCGCTAGTCGGGGAACCCGCGGCCGCGATCGACGTCGCCACGGCGCGGACCTGGTCTTTCAGGTCAAGGTGGCGGCCACGGCGCCGTGGCACCGCGATAGCGGGGCCTTCGGCCGGGGCGGGTTCACACGTTCGGTCACTTTTCGGATGCATCTTCAGGTCCGCCGTCCCTCAGCGATAGATGAGATGGCGACGGCGTTTCCGGTCGAACTCGGCCAGTTCGGCCTGCCAGGACCCGACGATCTCGGCCACCCCGGCGCCCTTGTCGATCATCGTGCGCAGCCTGTCGGAGCCCGAGAGCTTGTCGAGGAAGTTGTCAGGCCGCCACTTGAACTTGTCCGGGTGCACCTGCTTGGCGGTGACGAACATGGTGACCGCGGTGTGGATGGCGTCGAACGCCCGCGGGTCCGTGATGGTCACCTGCACGCCACCGCACGGCTCGTTCACGAACTTGCCGAACGTCGGCACGAAGTACGCCTCACGGAACTTCACACCGGGAAGCCGCAGTTCGCCGAGCTTCTCGCGCCAGCGCCAGTCGAGGCCGGGCGCGCCGATGATCTCGAAGGGCCTGGTGGTTCCGCGGCCTTCGGAGAACACGGTGCCTTCGAACATCCCGGTGCCGGGGTAGACGAGCGCGGTGTCCGGCGTCGGCATGTTCGGACTCGGCGGGACCCAGGTCAGCCCGGTGCGAGCGAAGAGCTGGTCACGCCGCCAGTCGCGCACCTCGACGATCTCGAGCCTGCCCGGAGTGACCCCTTCGGCCGGGAGGAACTCGGCGGCGAAGAACCGCGCGAGTTCGCCGACGGTCATGCCGTGCTGCTGCACGATCGGCTTCCGGCCGACCCCCGAGGCGTACGCGGGGTTCAGCATCGGCCCGGCGGCCTTGCCGCCCAACGGGTTCGGCCGGTCCAGCACGACCACCGCCGCGCCGACCTTGGCCGCCGCGACCATCGCGGTGTATAGCGACCAGATGTAGGTGTAGAACCGCGCGCCGACGTCGGCGATGTCGAAGACGACGGTGTCGACGCCCGCCTTCGTGAACATCCCGGCCAGCTTCGTCGCGTCGACGCCGTACGCGTCGTACACGGGGACGCCGGTGCGGGGATCGGTGTAGTCGCCTTCGGAACCGCCCGCCTGCGCACTGCCGCGGAAACCGTGTTCGGGGCCGAACGCGGCGAGCGGGCGGACTCCGGCGGCGACCATCGAATCGACGATGTGATCACCGCTCGCCAGGACACCTGTCGGGTTCGACAGCACGCCGAGCTTGCGGCCCGCCAGCGGCGCCCAGCCGATGGCCGCGAGAACGTCCGCCCCGGTTCGGGTGAGCGGGGGACCTTTGCTCTCGCCTTGGCCCTCGACCTGGGGTTGTGCCTGCGCGACCGAGGACGCGGCCGTCAGCGCCGGGACGGCCAGCGCCCCGGTGGCGAGGAAGTGGCGGCGGTTGAGGTTCACCAGGTCAGCCCATGGCCGAAGGGGTACTTCACCGTGCCCACGTCCTTGCCGGCGGGGACGTCGACCGGCAGCTTGCCCTGCGGCTTCACCTTCCCGAGGATCACCTTCGCCAGCGCTTCGAGCGACGGCGAGATGTAGCCGTACGTGGCGAGCCACGTCTTGATCGGGTTCTCGTAACCGGCGTCGTAGGGGATCTGGGCGGCGACCGCGACGACCGGCTTCCCGGTGTCGGCCAGTGCCTGCAACAGCTTGCCCTGCAACGGATACGTGCCGACGTTGTTGGTCAGCACGACGACGAGGTCGACGTTCTCGGCCGCCGCGACGGCCTGCGCGATCTGCGCGTCGGTCGGGGTCTGGCCGGTCTGCAGCGCTGTCGCCTGCGTGCCGTGCGCGGTGAGTTTCGCGGCCAGCGAGGTCGTCGTGCTCACACCCCAGCCGGTCACGAGCGTCTTCCCGGGCTGCTGCTTGAGCGGCAGGACACCGCCGTCGTTGCGGATCGCGGTGATCGACCGGTCGGCGATGCCCTGCGCGGTCGCGAGGTTGGCCGGGACGCCGACCTTCGACATCACCTTGGCCGGGTCGACGAACGGTGAGGTCAGGATGCCGCGGTTCAGCTTGAGCTTGAGGATCCGCAGGACACTCTCGTCGATGCGGCGCTCGGTCAGCTCACCCTTGCGGACCGCGTCGAGCACCGAGTTGATCGCGAGGTCGAGGTGCACCGGCATCAGCAGCTGATCGATGCCCGCCTTGAGCGCCAGTACCGGGATCTCCGCGTCGGTGTGCATCTCGCGCACGGCGTCCATCGAGAGGGAGTCGGTGACGACGACGCCGCGGTAGCCGAGCTCCCCGCGCAGCTTGCCGGTGAGGATCGGCTTCGACAGCGTGGCGGGCTCGCCGGACGGGTCGAGACTCGGGAACTGGATGTGCGCGCTCATGATCGAGTCGACGCCCGCCGCGATGGCGGCCTTGAACGGCGGCACGTCGGTCTCGCGCCAGCTGGCCTCGCTCCGGTCGATCCGGGGCAGTTCGAGGTGACTGTCGGTGGCCGCGTCGCCGTGGCCGGGGAAGTGCTTCGCGGCGGCCGACACGGTCTCGGTGCGGCGGCCGGAGTCCTGGAAGCCCTTGACCTGGGCTCCGACGAAGTCGCTCGCCAGATCCGGGCGGCCGGAGAAGGAGCGGACGCCGATCACCGGGTTCGCCGGGTTGGAGTTCACGTCGGCGTCGGGGGCGAAGTCCTGGTTGATGCCGACGGCGCGGAGTTCGTGCCCGAGGATCCGGGCGGCCTCCTGCGCGGCGGCGGTGTCGCGGCCGGCCGAGATCGCCATCGCGTTCGGCAGTTCGGTGGCGGGGGCACCCATCCGGGTGACCGTGCCGCCCTCCTGGTCGGTCGCGATCTGCAGCGGGATGTGGGCACCGCTGCGGATGGCCGCCCGCTGGAGCCCGTTCGACAGCTTGGCGACCTGTACCGGGTCGTCGAAGTTGTCGCGGCTGTCGTTGTTGAAGTAGATGACGCCGCCCAGGTGGTACTTCTCGATCACCTGCGCGGGGGTGTCCACGCCGAAGTCGGCCTTGTTCTTGGCGTTGACCTCGTCGGCGGACTTCCCGTTCACCCACGTGACGAACAGCTGCCCGACCTTCTGCTCCAGGGTCAGCCCGCGCAGCGTCCGCTGCGCCTCCACGTCCGCGGTCACCGGCTGTGCGGTCGCCGGAACGCCCGAGACGGCGAGGACGAGCAGACCCGCGAGGGGTACGGCGAGCGCATGGATCCTCCGATGACGGGCGTGCGCGGTTCGGGTCGTCACCTCAAGCCTCCCAGATTCGTGCCTGACTCTCAGGTGGAAAGAAGTCCACCCGGAAGCACTGATATCCGGAAGCTACCCACGAGCACTTTGCTTGTCCATCAGCCACCCCCGCGAACGGTCCGTTCATACACAAAGGGACGCGAAGGGGCCGGTCACGCTTGAAAACGGAGGCGTCGCCGGGTCGTGACCGGACCGGTCACGACGCAAAAGACGGGCAAAACACTGGCGGCGCCCGTCGGCCGAAGCCGGCGGGCGCCGCCAGTCAGTGCGGGCAACTCGGGCGACCAAGCGTGCAACTCTGGTCGTACCTTCATGGACTCGGCGTCCGGCGTCCCGGTACGCAGTCCCTAGACGACGAGCCTCCCGCGGCGCGCTGCGCGTGGGTACCCGGTGTCCGCACACGGAGATTCGCCGGGGTGGAACAGGCTTCTCTTCTACCTGTTCCCTGGCCGACCGAACGTCCGCACCTACTTTCTACGCCGTGAGCCGGGTCACTTCAAGTGCGCAGACGGGTGCACCGGTACAGAGGCTCGATCTAGTGACACGGGCACCCTCCGCGACGGACAATTCGCGGCCCTGACTGCGAAAACCCGCTCGGTACCGCCGTGCGGGTATGCGTTCAGCGGGTGCGTTTGCGCCGGTTGTAGCCGTACCAGGTGGCGCCCGCGGCGACGGCTCCGAGCGCGACCAGGCCCGCCGACTTGGCCGGGATCCGGGTTCGCAACGACATGGGGCGCTCGAACGTGAGGATCTCCCAGCCCTGTTCGGTCGCGTGCTTGCGCAGGACGCGGTCGGGGTTGACCGCGTGCGGCCTTCCGACGACCTCGAGGAGCGGGATGTCCGTACTCGAGTCCGTGTACGCGTGGCACTGCGCGAGGTCGTAGCCGTAGGTCGCCGCGAGTTGCTTCGCGGCGACGGCCTTGTTCTCGCCGTAGCAATAGAAATCGACTTCGCCGGAGTAACGACCGTCCACGATCTGCATCCGCGTGGCCACGCTGCGCGTCGCGCCGAGCATTTCGGCGACCGGGGCGACGACCTCTTCGCCGGTCGCCGAAAGCACCACGACGTCGTGACCGTCCGCGCGATGCGAGGAGATCAGTTCGGCGGCCTCCGCGTAGACGAGCGGGTCGACGACGTCGTGCAGCGTTTCGCGGACGATCGCGGAAACCTGAGCGACGTCCCATCCGGTGCACAGCGCGGAAACCTCGGCTCGCATGCGTTCGGTTTTCGCCGCGTCCGCACCCGCGAGCGAGAAGACGAGTTGGGCGTACGCGCTGCGAAGCGCGGCTCGGCGGTTGATCAGGCCTTCGCGCAAAAGAGGCTTGCTGAAGGCCAGAGCGCTCGAGGACGCGATGATCGTCTTGTCGAGATCGAAGAACGCCGCGATCGGGCTCGGTGTCGTGCTGGATTGGGCCACTCGCCAAGGATAGGAGAGCCGGACGGCGGCTCGCCGGTTGGTCGACCACGATCGGGATACGGCGGTGGAAAATTCACGACCGGACATCGGATCCGGCGCGTCGTGCCGTTACCGAATTGTGGGTACCGGTGCGCACCGCAACGGGCCGGTACCGGAGTTACAGTGAGATTGTCCGGTGTTGCACCGGGCCCAGGTTCAGTCCGACCCCCCGGGGCTGAACCCCAGGCGGCCCCCGTCCCTCCCCCCTGGCGGGGGTCGCCGCCTGACTTCCCGTTGCGCCAATGGTTCAGACCTTGTCGGCGCACGAAAACCTCACTGAGACAACGCCGAATCGGCCCTTGATCGCGAATTTCCCTTTGCTGCCAACATTTTTCGTTTCCGTCCAGGTTGGAAAACGAAACGGGTATGCGCGCTGTGGAAAAACCGGAAAGTGTGTCAGAAGGGTACGACGGAAACGGATCGGAAATCGGTTTCCCGTGCCGGAGTTGTCCACAACACCCCGGTTGTCCACAGGTACGGCGGAATGGCGTTGTGCGTTGCCGGGACCCGGCGCGACCGTGGTGTCACAGACCGAATCCGACCGAACCCCCGGGGGAGTCATGGCCGAGGAACATCCGCTCGTCGTCGCCGGAGACGACGTCCTGCTCGACGAGATTCTGCGCGTGGCCGCGGCCGCGGGCTGCGAGGTCGAACGCGCGCCCGATCTGGACGCCGCTCGCGGGAGGTGGGCACGCGCGCCGCTCGTCGTGCTCGACGAAGAAGCCGCGAGTACGCCGAACCGCCTGCTGCGGCGGAACAACGTCCTGCTCGTCTGCAAAGGCGCGCCGACGCCGGTGACGTGGGAGCGCGCCTTCAACACCGGTTCGGAGAAGGTCCTTTCGCTGCCGGACGAGGAAGGCGACCTCATCGGCGCGTTCGCGGACGTCGTCGACGGACCGGCGCGGGACGACGGCGTCGTCATCGGGGTCATCGGCGGACGGGGCGGAGCCGGAGCCTCCGTACTGGCGGCCGCCGTCGCGTACCGGGCGGAGAAATCGGGGAGCGGTGGTCTGCTCGTCGACTGCGATCCGCTCGGCGGCGGCGTCGACGTCCTCCTCGCCGCCGAACGCGATCGCGGACCGCGCTGGCCGGAACTCGACCTCGGCGGCCGGGTGTCCATGACGGCATTGAGTGAAACCCTGCCGCGAAAACGGTACGCCACCGGGGCACTGTCCTTTGTGTCCTACGGAAGGGAAGGGCGCGGTCCCGGCCCGGATGCGATCGAGGGTGTGTTGTGCGCCGGACGTCGGGCGGGACGGACGGTCGTCTGCGATCTGCCGAGGTATTTCGGCGCCGAGACGGCCACCGTGCTCGGCCTGGCCGATCTGGTCGTGGTCGTCGTCCCCGCGGAACTGCGTGCCTGCGCGGCGGCGAGACAGGTCCTCGCCAGGGTCGAACCCCACGCGGCACGGATCGGTGTCGCCGTCCGGGGGCCGTCTCCCGCCGGGCTGATCCCGCAGGAGATCGCCGACGCCGTCGGCGCCCCGCTGATCACGTCGATGGGCCGCGAACGGTCCCTTTCGACAGCGCTCGACCGCGGCGAGTTCGTCCCGAGGCATCGCGGACATCTGGCCACGGCCGCCGCCGAGGTCCTCGCCGCCGCGCGCGGAGATCTGGCCGGTGCCTTGCGATGACCGACGATCTCGTCGAACGGGTACGGCGGCGGCTGGCCGGATCGGCCGTGACGGCGGATCCCGTGAGCGTCGCGCGGGCGGTCCGCGCCGAAGCGGGTGGCGCGCTCGGTCAGGACGCCGTCCTCGGAGCGGTCCGGCTGGCCCGCGACGAGTTCGTCGGTGCCGGACCGCTCGCCCCGCTGCTCGAAAACCCCGGCACCACCGACGTTCTCGTCACCGCGCCGGACGAGGTCTGGACCGACACCGGTGGGGGTCTCAAAAGGACGGACGTCCGTTTCGCGGACGAGGAGGCGGTCCGCAGGCTGGCCCAGCGGCTCGCCCTCGCCGGCGGGCGGCGGCTGGACGACGCGCAACCGTTCACCGACTGCTGGCTGCCGGGAGTCGGGCCGCACGGCCGGATCAGGATGCACGCGGTGCTCCCGCCGATCGCGCCCGCCGGAACCTCCCTTTCGCTTCGCGTTCTGCGTCCAGCCACCCATGATCTCGCCGCGTTGCGGTTGCGTGGGGTCTTCGGAAGCAGCGGTGCCGCCCTGCTCGATTCGGTCATCCGGCGACGGCTCGCGTTCCTGGTGTCCGGCGGGACCGGGGCAGGCAAGACGACCTTGCTTTCCGCACTGCTCGGCGCGGTGCCCCCGGCCGAACGCATCGTCTGCGTCGAGGACGCCGGCGAGCTGCAACCGGACCATCCGCAGTTCGTCAGCCTGATCGCCCGCCCACCCAACGTCGAAGGCGCCGGCGAGATCGGCCTCGGCGAACTGGTGCGACAGGCGCTGCGCATGCGTCCGGACCGCCTGGTCGTCGGTGAGGTGCGGGGCGAGGAGGTCTGCGCGTTGCTCAACGCGATGAACACCGGACACGAGGGCGGAGCGTGCACCCTGCACGCCAATTCGCCGTCGGAGGTCCCGGCCCGGATGGAAGCGCTGGCCGCCCTCGGCGGCCTGAAACGGGACGCGTTGCACAGCCAGCTGACCGCGGCGGTGCGGGTCGTCCTGCACATGCGCCGCCTGCCGAGCGGCATCCGGCGGCTGGACGAGGTCGGCGTACTGCGGTCACTGCGAGGCGAGGCCAAAGTCGTCCCGGTGTGGAGCCAAGGCCACTGGATCGGCGACGAGACACCGTTCGAGGAGATGGCGGCATGAACCCCTGGCTCCTCCTTTCCTGCGGCGCGGGGC
Source organism: Amycolatopsis sp. NPDC039088 (assembly GCF_055598845.1). Classification (NCBI taxonomy): domain Bacteria; kingdom Bacillati; phylum Actinomycetota; class Actinomycetes; order Pseudonocardiales; family Pseudonocardiaceae; genus Amycolatopsis; species Amycolatopsis sp. NPDC039088. The sequence goes on from NZ_JBVKAE010000005.1 coordinate 233,781, forward strand.
TGGCTTGCTGGCCGAGGGCGGTGGCTCGCACTCCGTTCGCTTGGCGCCTTCCCGCGGCCGTTCGCGCCAGGTGGTGGCCCCTGCCGGCGTTGCTCGTTCTGCCGGTTCTCGGGATCGGCTGGGCGACGGCGACGCTGGTGCTCACCTTGACCGTTCGCCAGGAGCACCGGCATCGGGCACGCGCGAAGGCGGCGTTGGCCGAAGCCGAACTCACCGCGTCCGTGCTGCGGACGATGGTCGGGGAACTCCGGGCGGGCGCCCATCCGGTGGCGGCGGCCGAAGCCGCGGCGGAAGTGCTGCCCGCGTCGTCCGGACGGTTACGCGGACTGATCGCGGCCGCCCGGCTCGGCGGCGAGACGGCCGATCCGGACGCACCAACGGCACTGGTGAACGCGTGGGCCCTCGCCGGCCGGTACGGGCTTCCGATGGCCGACGTCCTCGATGCCGCGCGGCGGGACGCCGAGGCGGAGATCGGCTTCCGCCGTCGTCTCAAGGCCAAGATGGCCGGTCCCCGGGCGAGTGCCGCCGTGCTCGCCGTCCTGCCGCTGGTGTGCCTGCCGCTCGGCGAGGTGATGGGGGCGGGCCCGGTCAGCGTCCTCACCGGCACAGGGACGGGCCAGCTGCTGCTCATCGTGGGCAGCGGGCTGATCTGGGCGGGCACGGCCTGGTGCCGGGCCCTCACCGGGCGGGTGGCGCCGTGCTGACCGGAGCGGCGTTGCTCCTGCTGGGCGGAGCCGTCTGCTGCTGGCCGCGTGTCGGGCCCCGCGTCGCCGCGCGGCCGGGACGTCTCCTCACGTGGCTGCGGGAACGAGCGTCCAGGGACAAAGGTGTCTCCGAACTTCTCCGCTCGGCGGCCACCCTCGACCTGCTGGCCGCCTGTCTGGCAGGTGGGTTGCCGGTGCCCGTCGCGCTGGAGGCCGTCGGGCCGAGCGCCTCACCGGCGACCGCCGCGGCACTGCGTTCGGTGGCGTCCCACCTCGCCGTGGGCGTCGGATCCGCCGAGGCCTGGGCGCCGGTCCGTGACCGGCCAGGTCTGACCGAACTGTCCGTCGCCGCGGTGCGCACCGCGAGGGCGGGCACCGCGCTGGCGACTCACGCGAAGGACCTCGCGCGACGGCTGCGCGAGTCGCTTTCCGCCGAAGCAGAGGAACGCGCCGAACGGGCCGGGGTTCTGCTGGCCGCGCCGATCGGTTTGTGCTTCCTTCCCGCGTTTCTTTGTCTCGGTGTCCTGCCCGTCGTGCTCGGCCTCGCCGGGCGTCTCGACGGAATCCTCTGACCGAAAGGCGTTAGCCATGAACAAGTTCCCTACCTTCCGCGAGGACGACGGCATGGCGACGGTCGAGTACGCCATCGCCACCTTGGCCGCCGCCGCGTTGGCCGGTGTGCTCTACCTGATCGTCAACAGCGACGCCGTCGTCGCCGGGCTCACCGCGCTCATCGAGCGGGCCTTGTCGGTGAAGTCCTGATGCCCGGCGGCGACCGCGGGTCCGTCACGGTGGAGGCCGCGCTCGGCATCGGCGCGCTGACGTTCGTCTCGGCCCTGTTGCTGGCCGGGATCGGGGTCGCCGCCGATCAGCTCCGCTGCACCGACGCCGCCCGCGAGGCGGCCAGGCTCCTCGCCCGCGGCGACCCCGCCCGCGCCGAACAGGCGGTGCGGGAGATAGCGCCGTCCGGTGCCCGCCTGGACGTCGTCCGCGACGGCGACGCCATCACCGTCGGTGTCGAGGCCGAACCGGCGGCCGGACTGCTGCCGGGTATCCGGCTGCGCTCTCACGCCTTCGCGATCGCCGAACAGGTCGCCGAACCGGTCGCCGAGCCGGGCGGCGGGCCGTGAGCGCGGACGATCGCGGAGTCGCGACCGCCTGGACGGCCTCGATCGTCGCCGTCCTGATCTCCGTCGCCGTGTTCACCTTCTGGATCGGCGCCGCCGTCACGACCCGCCATCACACCGAGGCCGCCGCCGATCTGGCGGCGCTCGCCGCGGCCTCGCACGCGACGGAAGGTCCCGGCGCGGCCTGCGACCGGGCGCGGCAGGTCACCGTCCGGATGTCGGTCACGCTGCTGACCTGCCGCTGGGAGCGAGGAGACGCGCTGGTCGAGGTGCGGTCGGCGGTGCCGGGACACCTGGCGACCCTGGGACAGGCGGAGGCGAGGGCGAGGGCGGGCCCGGTCGACCGGCCACCGTGACGGACGTCGCACGGTGAACGGTCGGCCAAAGGGTGACCGGCCGGTAGTACGGGCGAGTAACCACCGGGCGCGAGCAGCGGTCGTTGATGCGCGGCGAGCGGTCGAAGTCATGATCAGCGCCCCGCCGAACGGTCGCGCGCCGTCCGTCGCGACCGTGCTCACCTGGGCGAGATGCCCTGCTCAGCTGCGACGAACGGTGCGGCACCGGTCGCGTCCGCCCGTTCACCGGACGTGCGGCGTTCGGTCCGTCCTGTCGGATCACCGCGCGTTCATCGCTAAGTAACCGCCGGTTGTCGCGTGAGGGCTTCTCCCGATGTGCAACTTGCCGTTTATTGAGATGTGCGCCACTTCGAGAAGGTCGCCGGGTGGCACGGACACAGGACAGAGTTGACCTGAGGCAGGGGCAGTAATGTTGGACGCGAATTGGCCGGACAGCTGGCGGGGCGCCTTCCGCATCGAGATGCGGGCGGAGGCGATCGGCCTCGCCTGGCGTGGCTGGCCGGTGCTCCCGGGTGCGGAGCCCGCCGCGCTCACCCCGGAAGGTGACGACCTCACCTGGCGGCGTCCCGTCCCGGCACAGGACAACTGGCGTGAACTGATCGAGACCCACCCGCACGAGGTCGCCACCTGGTTCGGTGACGACACCCACAGCCTGCTCGTGGCCACCGGCACCGTGCTGGACGCCGTCGAGGTCGACGACCAGCTCGGCAAGCGGGCCGCCCGCCTGCTGCGCGCCACCGGTCACCCGGCCCCGATCGTCGCGATGCCGAACGGCCGCTGGCTGTTCCTCACCACCGTCGCCGCGAGCATCCCGCAGGAACTGGCCGCGCAGGCCTCGATCCAGTGGCACGGCGCGAACGACTACATCCCGCTGCCCCCGTCGCCGTTCCAGCACGGTGTCGTGCACTGGCGGGTCAAGCCCGAGGTCTGGGGCTGGCAGCTGCCCGCGGCCGCCGACGTGCACGACGTACTCGTCCGTGCGCTGGCCGGTGACAAGGCCGCCACCCCCGTGGCGACCCTGACCACCGCCGCCTGATCAACCCACAACTTCAAGCCACCTCACTTCTGAACCACCAAGTGGCCTGACTGCGGCCCGTGCTGACGCAAAGCCCCGAGCACGGTGTCCAGAACGGCCACTGCCCCCGCCTTGTCCAGCGGATCGTTGCCGTTCCCGCACTTCGGCGACTGGACGCAGGACGGGCAGCCGGCCGGGCACTCGCAGGAAACGATCGCCTCCCGCGTTGCGGCCAGCCAAGGGACAATCGCGGCAAATCCGCGATCGGCGAATCCCGCACCCCCGGGATGGCCATCGTGCACGAACACCGTCGCCTCCCCGGTGTTCTCGTGCCACGCGGTCGACACCCCGCCAATGTCCCAGCGGTCGCACGTAGCGAACAGCGGTAGCAGGCCGATCGCCGCGTGCTCGGCGGCATGCAGGGCACCGGGGACGCGCGCCGGATCCAACTCGGCGCCCGTCCCCGGTGTCCCGCCAAGATCCTTGGTCCCCACCCTGGAGCCTCCGGTCCCCACCGGCTCCAGAACTTCGGTCCCCGACCGATGGCCCCCGGTCCCCGCCATGCCATCGGAAGGGCAGAGCAGCTCCGCCGAGATCGTGTACCAGACGGCGCGGGTGTGCAGGCTCTGCTCCGGCAGGTCCAGCGGTGTCTGGTCCAGCACCTCACCCGAGGGTCGCCTCCGCAAGTAGCCGACTACTTGCGAACTCACCGACACCTCGCCGAGATTCACCGTGACCCCGCCGTACACCCTGGTCTCTTCGGTGCGCAGCACACTGATGTCGACGATCTCGCGCGGCGACGTGGTCCAGTCCGGATCCTCCGCGTGCACCATGGCCAGACCGGTCTCCAGATCCAGTTCGTCGACCACATAGGACGAACCCTGATGCAGGTACACCGCGCCGGGATGTACCGCGTAGCAGGCGGAACCCGGATCGACCGTGCCGAGCATCCGCCCGGAATCGGCCTCCACCACGGCGATCTGCTCGCCGCCGGTACCGCGGATGCCGACGTCGGCATGCGGCCGGTCGCGTGAAGTCCAGTACCAGCCGCTCGTCCGGCGCCGGACGATCTTCTCCTTCACCAGATCGGCGAGCACGGCCCGCGCCGCGTCACCGCCGAAGGCCGCGACCTCCGGTTCGGTCAGCGGGAGTTCGGCGATGGCGCAGGCCAGCTGCGGTGCCAGCACATACGGGTTCGACGGGTCGAGGACGGCGGCTTCCACCGGCCGGTCCAGGATCGCGGCCGGATGGTGCACGAGATAGGTGTCCAGCGGATCGTCGCGGGCCACGAACACCACCAGCGCCGCGTCACCCGCGCGCCCGGCTCGCCCGGCCTGCTGCCAGAACGACGCGAGTGTGCCGGGATAACCGGCGAGCACCACCGCGTCGAGGCCCGCGATGTCGACGCCGAGTTCGAGTGCGTTCGTCGTCGCCACACCGAGCAACCGGCCGGACAACAACGCCGCTTCGAGGGCACGGCGTTCTTCCGGCAGGTATCCGGATCGATACGCGGCGACGGACTCCGCCAAGGAACCGTCCACTTCGGACAGAATCCGGCGCGCCCCGAGCGCGGTCAGTTCCGCGCCTCGCCGCGACCGGACGAAAGCCAGCGAACGGGCGCCTTCGATGACCAGTTCGGCGAGGATCCGCGAAGCCTCGGCGCCTGCCGAGCGCCGCACCGGTGCCCCGTTCTCACCGGAAAGTTCCGACAACAGCGGGGGTTCCCACAACGCGACCGTGCGGGAGCCGCGCGGCGAGCCGTCCTCGGTGACCGGGACACAGTCGTGCCCGGACAGCTTCGAGGCGAACGCGGCCGGGTCCGCCGTCGTCGCCGACGCGAGGACGAAGACCGGTGAAGCGCCGTAATGCGCGGCGACCCGGCGCAGCCTGCGCATCAGCAGCGCCACATGGGAACCGAAGACGCCGCGATAACTGTGGCATTCGTCGATGACGACGTACGAGAGCCGCCGGAAGAACCGGGACCACCGTGCGTGCGACGAGAGGATCCCGCGATGCAGCATGTCCGGGTTGGTGAACACCCAGTTCGCGTGCGCGCGTACCCAGTCCCGCTCCTCCAGCGGAGTGTCACCGTCGAACGACGCCGCGCGCACCTTCTTGATTTCCAACGAGGAAACGGAGCGCAGCTGATCGGCGCCGAGTGCCTTGGTCGGGGACAGGTACAGCGCCGAGGCCCGCTCGTCCTCGACAAGGGTCGAGAGCACGGGCAACTGGTACGCGAGCGACTTCCCCGACGCCGTGCCGGTGGAGATCACGACGTGCCTGCCATCGCGGACCAGCGACGCGGCTTCGGCCTGATGCCGCCACGGCGCCTTGACCCCGTTCGCCGTCAGCGCTTCGGCGACCGGCGCCGCCACCCACTCCGGCCAGTCCACCGAATCCGCTGGGCGAGCGGGCAGTTCCGCCACATGGGTGACCGGGTACAGCGAAGCCGGGATCCCCGCCGTCGCGCGGTCGAGAAGCCGTCGGCCCTTGCCGGATTCCGCCGTGCCGTCCACCTCCAGAGCTTCGCACAGCGCACCGACAGAAAACGGCCGCCGCCGACCAGGTCGAGCACCGGGACGGGCCGCGGATGATCGATACAGTGATCAGCCTCACAAGGTAACGGAACGTACGGTGGCGGGGACGCCTTGCCGCCCGCCATCCCACTACCAATACACTCCCGCAATCCACACCGTCTGTGGCGAGCGTCATGTGAGACGTGCCTTGCAGTGCGACTAGCGTGACGTTCGGCTCAGATCTCCATGCCAACGTCGACACGCCGGCTCCATCGGCGGATCGTCGTTGGCCAACGGCGACGTCTCCAGGAGGACGAATGTCCCGGCAGTTCCTCGCGGCGAGCGATCTCACGCTCTCCGGAGGTGGCTACACCATCGTCGGTGTAGTCGCCGTGGTCGCCCTTGCCGCACTGGTCATCGGCTACGTTCTGATGAAGGAGGTCTTGGCCGCAGGCCAGGGCACCTCCAAGATGCAGGACATCGCGAAGGCAGTGCAGGAAGGCGCGGCTGCCTATCTCAAACGGCAGCGCAACACTCTCGCGATCTTCGGTGCGATCGTTTTCGTGCTGCTCTTCGCTTTGCCGGCCGATGACTGGAACGAGAAGATCGGCCGGTCCCTCTTCTTCTTGGTCGGCGCTGGGTTCTCCTTCGCGATCGGCTATCTCGGCATGTGGCTGGCGACGCAGGCGAACCTGCGGGTCGCGGCCGCTTCGCGTGAGGCCGGAGGTCGCGAGAAGGCGATGCGCCTGGCCTTCCGCACCGGTGGCGTCGTCGGCATGATCACCGTCGGTCTCGGCCTTTTCGGCGCCGCGGTGGTCGTCCTGGTCTACACCGGACAGGCCCCGAAGGTGTTGGAAGGCTTCGGTTTCGGTGCCGCGTTGATCGCGATGTTCATGCGTGTCGGCGGCGGTATCTTCACCAAGGCCGCCGACGTCGGCGCGGACCTGGTCGGCAAGGTCGAACAGGGCATCCCCGAGGACGACCCGCGCAACGCGGCCACCATCGCCGACAACGTCGGTGACAACGTGGGCGACTGCGCCGGGATGGCGGCGGACCTCTTCGAGTCGTACGCGGTCATGCTCGTGGCGGCGCTGATCCTGGGTAGCACCGCCTTCGGCGTGCACGGTTTGATCTTCCCGCTCATCGTTCCCGCCATCGGCGTGATCACCGCGGTCATCGGTGTCTACATCACCAAGGCCAAGGTGGGCGAAGGCGGTCTGGTCACGATCAACCGCTCCTTCTACATCTCCGCGGGGATTTCCGCGGTGCTCTCGACGATCGCGGCATTCGTCTACCTGCCCGGTTCGTTCTCCGAGTTCGGCCAGGCATTCGCCGGTAAGTCCGGCAATCCGGCGCTGATCGCGACCCTCTCGGTGATCATCGGCATCGTGCTCGCCGCGGTCATCCTCAAGCTCACCGGGTACTACACCGGCACCGAGTACAAGCCGGTCAAGGAAGTCGGCAAGTCGTCGGAAACCGGTGCGGCGACGGTGATCCTGGCCGGTATCTCGGTCGGTTTCGAATCCGCCGTGTACACCGCGCTGGTCATCGGCGCGGCCGTTTTCGGAGCCTTCCTGGTCGGTGGCGGCGTCGCGCTGTTCGCCGTGGCGCTGGCCGGTACGGGTCTGCTCACCACCGTCGGTGTCATCGTCGCGATGGACACCTTCGGCCCGATTTCGGACAACGCGCAGGGCATCGCCGAAATGTCGGGTGACGTCGACGAGGACGCCGCGCAGATCCTCACCGAGCTCGACGCGGTCGGCAACACCACCAAGGCCATCACCAAGGGTATCGCGATCGCCACGGCGGTCCTCGCGGCGACGGCGCTGTTCGGGTCCTATCAGGACGCGATCACCAAGGCGATCGGCGACGGCAAGGAGTTCATCGCGAACATCGTCGGCCCGGAGACTCTCGTCGGTGTGATCATCGGCGCGGCGGTCGTGTTCCTGTTCTCCGGTCTCGCGGTCAACGCGGTGTCCCGTGCCGCCGGCGCGGTCGTCTACGAAGTGCGCCGCCAGTTCCGCGACATCCCGGGGATCATGGAGGGCACTACGCGGCCCGAGTACGGCCGTGTCGTCGACATCGTCACGCGCGATTCGCTGCGTGAGCTGACCACTCCCGGCCTGCTCGCGGTCTTCGCCCCGATCGCGGTCGGTTTCGGTCTCGGCACCGGCGCGCTCGCCGGTTACCTGGGCGGTGCGATCGCGACCGGCACCCTGATGGCGATCTTCCTCGCCAACTCCGGTGGCGCCTGGGACAACGCGAAGAAGCTCGTGGAGGACGGAAGCCACGGAGGCAAGGGTTCGGACGCGCACGAGGCCACCATCATCGGTGACACCGTGGGTGACCCGTTCAAGGACACCGCCGGTCCGGCGATCAACCCGCTGATCAAGGTGATGAACCTGGTGTCGGTGCTGATCGCCCCGGCGGTCGTGCAGTTCTCGATCGGCCCGGACGCCAACGTCGGCATCCGCATCGGGATCTCGCTGGTCGCCGTCGCGATCATCGTGGCCGCGATCGTCGTCTCCAAGCGGCGTGAATCGGTTCTCTCCGAGACACCCGCGGAAGCGAAGGCGTAACGCCGAGAAATCCCACCCGCCGGGCCCGCCACGTTTTCCGTGGCGGGCCCGGCGTTTTTCCGGGGCAGGCTAATCTCTGCGCGTCACACCGATCCTGACCCGGGGAGTCGCTGCCATGAGGCGTTCGTTGACCCTGTTCGCCGCCGCCTTCCTGCTGACCGGCTGCGCGGGCGAGCCGCCGCCCGCCGCGCCGGCACCTTCTTCTTCTCCCGCCGCCGTGGCCGGAAGCCAATGGATGGACGGCTTCTGCGGTTCGCTGATCGACTTCGCGAAGATCGGTGACTTCAAGATGCCCGCTGTCGAACAGGGCGACGTCTCGAGCGCGCGCAAGGCGATGGACGATGCCTTCGCCGTCTTCGCTCCCGGTTTCGACAACGCCGTCACCGGGCTGAAGGGACTCGGCCCGGCGCCGAGCGCGGAAGCCGAGACCGCGCGCGAGAGCATCGTCGACGCGCTGACACCGCTGCGGGACAAGGTCGTCGCGGCGAAGACCAAACTGGACGCCGCACCGAAGGACGACAAGATGGCCGCGGCGGCCGCGGCGGTGTCGTTCCGGCAAATCGGCTCCGACATCAACGACATGCCCGACCCGTTCCAGCAGCTGGAAACGAACGCTTCGTTGAAAGCGCTGGCAGGGCAGGCCCCGAACTGCAAGAAGCTGCCTTCCTGAACGTTCTTGACGTCACGTTGATTTGCAATGCCCACCGGTATCGGTACCGTCGGGGGCCAACTGGGAAGTCGTCAGGTCGGGAGGTGTTTTCGTGCGGCCGCGGTTCACCGTCCTTGCCGCGCTAGCAACAGGTATCGGACTCGGCCTCGCCGGGTGCGGGCAGCAGCCCGCGGTGACTTCCCACGCCAGACAAGAAGGTCTCGCGACGGTCAGCGCGTCGCAGGCCGACCCCGCCTCCGCTTGGGCGGAGGGATACTGCGGCGCGGCGGGCAGTTTCGTGCGTGCACTGACGACGTTGCCCAGCGTCGACCCCAGCACGCCGCAGCAGGCGTCCCGGACCTCCAGCGACCTGATGGCCTCGGTGGTCGAGGGGCTGAACCGCACGTCCGCCGCGCTCGGGACCCTCGGACCGTCCCCGGTCGCCGGCGGCGATGCCTCGCGAAGCGCCGCCATAGCCCAGCTCGACGGCATTCGCGCTCGCGCCGACGATGTACGTCAACGCCTGGACTCCTCAAGTGATCCCGAGGCGACGAAGGCGGCGCTTCGCGACGCGAGGACGTCCCTCGACGAACTCGACCGCCTCGACCTTCTCAGGGGCCTTAACGACGTGCCTCAGCTCGCCGCGGCGGCCAGCCGGATCCCCGCTTGCCAGAATTTGGTCAAGCAATCGCGGTGAGTCAGCGGTCCATCACTGGCCATGAGTCGAACTTGTGTTCTATTCTGTGCGGGTGGACGGGACGATCTCGCTCTTCTCGGCGGAGGCGAGCGGGCCTGGGCTCGCCGACCTCGCCGGGGTGCTGTGCGGGCCCGGGCGGATGGCGGGCTTCGGCCGGACGGCCGCGCGGCTGTCCGCCGTGGTCGACGAGCCGTGGAGAGCGCGCGCACTGGCCAGGGAATGCCGTCGTCGCGGCGCGGAGGCGCAGGTCTCGGCAGCCGAATGCGGACGGCCGCTGGTGAGAACGCCGTTCCGCGTCGATCTGCTGCCACTGGAACGGCGCTGGAACCGAGGTGAAGAAAAGGTATTGCCGGACGGGTTCCGGCTCGACGGCGCGATGCTGAGGATGTGGGCGCTGGCGGCGGGCAGCCCGCAGGGCAACGGCTACCTGCTCGCGCTCGATCCGGAGGCGCCGGAGACGCACGAGCGGCTGGTCACGGCGCTGGCCCAGCTGGGTGTCCCGGCGAAGGTCTTCAAGGGGGAAGAGGCGTTGCTGCGGATCACCGGCCGCCGGCGATTGGCGCACGTACTGGAGCTGATCGGGGACGCGCCCGTCGGTGCGGAGCCCGCCTGGCCGAGTTTGGTGCCCGTCGTCCGCGCCGGGTGAGCTTGCCAAAGTGCTATGAAAGGTCCTTTCCTTGCAAATTTTGCAAGGAAAGGACCTTTCATAGCACTCGAGGTGAGGGGAGTCAGGGCTTCGGCGCCTTGCAGTTCGGGTTCGCCAGGTCCAGTTCACTACGCGAAAGACAGGAGGTCAGCTGATAGGTCTGCTCCCCGTAGTTGATGCCCTTCCGCACGGTCACGTTCCCGGCGGCGTCGACCTCGCACGGGTTGTTCATCGTGCACCGCTGACCGCTTTCGTTGCCGGTGTTGTTGACGCCGACGACCTTCCCGGTGGAGGTCTCGATGATCGGCGACCCCGAGGTCCCGCCGATCGTCTTGCACGCCGAGGTGTACCTGATCGAGTCCTTCCAGACCCAGTCCGCTTCATGCAGCTCGTGGACGAAGCCGTCGATGTTGCACGAGTAGATCTTCTTCCAGTACCCCGAGACCACGTCCATCGCGACGCCGGCCGAAGGACGGGTCGGCGAGAGTGTCAGCGGGGCGATACCGTAGGTCGCTCGGATCTGGGAATAGCTGGTGTTGAGCTGGTACAGCGAGACGTCGGTGTCGGTCATCGTCGCGTAGAGCAGCTTCTTCGCCTTGAGCGTGCCCAGTGACGAACGGCCGTCCTTGGACAGCAGGCTGAAGGTCCGTGACGAGGGCTTGTTGACGATTACTTCTCCAGGGTCCGGGAAACCTTCCTGGAGGCAGTGCCCGTTGGAGAGGACGAGGGCGGGGTCGTCGAGGCTCGCCTCGGGCGGCTTGACCACCGACCCGGAGCAGTTCGACAACGCCACCGTTCCGGCGAAGGTGGTCGTCGCCGCTTCCGCGGGAACGGCGCCGACCAGGGCGGATGCGGTCAGCATGGCGAACAGCGTGCCGAGGAGTCGTCGGGTCACGTGGAGTCCTTTCGGGTCGGCGTGGATATCAAGTGAAGCGTTGGCGGAGGGGAAGCCACCACCGTCGAACGGAGGGTGTTCACCCCGTCACGCGGTACCCCAGGCGGACGTGTCCGACATCACGTGCTAGGTGTTGAAAGGAAACATCGACGAGGTCAGCGGCGATGCGCTGGACACACGATCGGCGGCGTGTTGCCCCACCTAGACGTGGTCCGGGTGGTGCGAGCGTGCACACTGACGGGTCGAGAGGCGGCGCGAAGGCGCCGAAGATGAGCGGAGAGCAGGACAGCGTGGCAGGAGCACGGACGAAGAAGACCGCGGCGTCGGACGATGGCGCGGGGCGCCGTCGGCTGGTGATCGTCGAGTCGCCGACCAAGGCCCGCAAGATCGCCCCGTACCTCGGCGCGAACTACGTCGTGGAGTCCTCCGTCGGGCACATCCGTGACCTTCCCCGCGGCGCGGCCGACGTGCCGGCCCAGTACAAGGGCGAGTCGTGGGCGCGGCTGGGTGTCGACGTCGACAACGACTTCAAGGCGCTCTACGTCGTCACCCCGGACAAGAAGTCCAAGGTCACCGAGCTGAAGGGCTTGTTGAAGGACGTCGACGAGCTCTACCTCGCCACGGACCCCGACCGCGAGGGCGAAGCCATCGCGTGGCATCTGCTGGAGACTCTCAAGCCGAAGGTCCCGGTCCGCCGGATGGTCTTCCACGAGGTCACCGAGCAGGCGATCCGTGCCGCGGCCAACAGCACCCGTGAACTCGACGGCGACCTGGTCGACGCGCAAGAGACCCGGCGCATCCTGGACCGTCTCTACGGCTACGAGGTCTCGCCCGTGCTGTGGAAGAAGGTCATGCCGAAGCTTTCGGCGGGCCGCGTGCAGTCCGTGGCGACCCGCATCGTGGTCGAGCGGGAACGCGAGCGCATGCGCTTCACCTCGGCGTCGTACTGGGACATCTCCGCGACGATGGACGCCGGTGCCGAGGCGTCGCCCCGGAACTTCCCGGCCAGGATGATCGCCGTCGACGGCGCACGGCTGGCCACGGGCCGCGACTTCGGGTCCGACGGGCAGCTGAAGGCTTCGAACAACGAGATCCGCGTGCTCGCCGAGGCCGACGCCGTCCGGCTGGCCGAGGCGCTGAAGAACCGCGACTTCAAGGTCGCGAGCGTCGAAGAGAAGCCGTACACGCGGAAGCCGTACGCGCCCTTCATGACCTCGACCCTGCAGCAGGAGGCGGGCCGCAAACTGCGGTTCACCTCCGAGCGCACCATGCGGATCGCGCAGAAGCTGTACGAGAACGGGTACATCACTTATATGCGTACCGACTCCACGACGCTGTCGGAGTCGGCGATCTCGGCGGCGCGCAGCCAGGCGACGCAGCTGTACGGCAAGGAATACGTCTCGCCGTCGCCGCGCCAGTACACCCGCAAGGTGAAGAACGCGCAGGAAGCCCACGAGGCGATCCGTCCCTCGGGGGAGGTCTTCCGCACGCCGGGCCAGGTCGCGAAGGATCTGGACACCGACGAGTACCGCCTTTACGAGATGATCTGGCAGCGCACGATCGCGTCGCAGATGGCGGACGCGAAGGGCACCACGATGTCGGTGCGCATCGTCGGTACCGCCACCAGTGGTGAGGAAGTCACGTTCGCCTCGTCGGGCCGCACGATCACCTTCGCCGGGTTCCTCAAGGCGTACGTCGAGGCCGTCGACACCGAGAGCGGTGGCGAGGCCGACGACAAGCAGAGCCGTCTCCCGCGGCTGGTCAAGGACCAGGCGCTGACCGCGACCGAGCTGAGCCCGGACGGGCACACCACGTCGCCCCCGGCGCGCTATTCGGAGCCGAGCCTGGTCAGCAAGCTCGAAGAGCTGGGCATCGGCCGCCCGTCGACGTACGCGTCGATCATCAAGACCATCCAGGACCGCGGCTACGTGTGGAAAAAGGGTTCCGCGCTGGTGCCCTCCTGGGTCGCGTTCGCCGTGATCGGCCTGATGGAGCGGCATTTCGAGCGGCTGGTCGACTACGACTTCACCGCCGGCATGGAGGACGAACTCGACCGCATCGCCGCCGGTGACGAGCACCGGACGCAATGGCTGTCGAAGTTCTACTTCGGCGGCGACATGGGTGTCGACGGCTCCGTGGGCCGCCTCGGCGGGCTGAAGAAGCTGGTCGGTTCCGGTGTCGAGGACATCGACGCCCGCGAGATCAACTCGATCCCGCTGTTCAGCGACGCCGACGGTCACACCGTCGTCGTGCGTGTCGGCCGCTACGGCCCGTACCTCGAGCGTGAGGTCGACGGGACGTCGCAGCGGGCGAACCTGCCCGAGGAGCTGCCGCCGGACGAGCTGACCCCGGAGGTCGCGGAGAAGCTGTTCGCGACGCCGCAGGAAGGCCGCGTGCTCGGCACGGATCCGGTCAGCGGGCACGAGATCGTGGCGAAGGAAGGCCGCTTCGGCCCGTACGTCACCGAGCTCCTGCCGGAGCCGGAGCCGCTGCCCGAGAACGCGACCGCCGCGCAGAAGAAGGCCGCGAAGGCGAAGCAGCCGAAGCCGCGTACGGGTTCGCTGTTCAAGTCGATGTCGATCGAGACGATGACCCTCGAAGACGCGCTGAAGCTGCTCTCGCTGCCGCGTGTGGTCGGCAAGGACCCGGAGTCCGGCGACGAGATCACCGCGCAGAACGGGCGCTACGGGCCGTACCTGAAGAAGGGCACGGACTCGCGTTCCCTCACGACCGAGGACCAGCTGTTCTCGATCACGCTCGAAGAGGCGCTGAAGATCTACTCGGAGCCGAAGCAGCGTGGCCGCTCCGCGACCGCGAAGCCGCCGCTGAAGGAGCTGGGCGACGACCCGGTGTCCGGTAAGCCGATGGTGGTCAAGGACGGCCGTTTCGGTCCGTACGTGACCGATGGCGAGTACAACGCGACGTTGCGGAAGTCGGACAGCATCGAGGAGCTGACCGCCGAGCGCGGTGCCGAACTGCTGGCGGAGAAGCGTGCGAAGGGGCCGGCGCCGAAGCGCAAGGCTCCGGCGCGCAAGCCCGCCGCGTCGAAGACGACGGCCACCAAGACGGCCGCGGCGAAGAAGACCACCGCGACCAAGACGTCGACGACGAAGACTGCGGCTGCGAAGTCGACCGCGGCGAAGAAGCCCGCTTCGCGCTCTACGGCCACGAAGACGAAGTAGCGCGCTCAAGCTCGGCCCAAGTTTCATGAGGGGTCCCCATCGGACGAATTTCGTCCCACGGGGACCCCTCATGACGTTCGGCGCGAGGTGAGGCGGGCGGGGCGGGAAGCGATAGCAAAGGTCCCTTGATACCGCTCGCCGACCGCTCGCCGACCGACCTCACCCGTTCGAACAAAAGTTCTAAAAATTGTCGGTACCAGGGTGTTCAATGGTCAGGTGAGCACTTCAACGACCGGTTCTTCAACGACTTCCGTCTTTGACGTCATCGACGAGGTCATCGCCCCGCTGGCCGCCGAGGTTCCGGAGCGTCCCTCGGTGATGGAGTTCTACGATCCGGACCTTTCCGTGCCACCGGTACTGGCCGACGAGGAGCCGGTTCCGGGGCTCACCCTCGCCGAGGAGGTGGAGCAGTACACCCGCTTCGTGAGCGGGATGACGGCGATCGGACTGGCCCCCGGCGGGGAGGTCACGCCCGAGGCCGTCGGGCTGTATCGCGCGCTTCGCGGCGGGTTCATCCGCGGTGTGGTCACCGGGGTCTTCCCGTCGCGCCGGGACCCGTGGGAGGTCCGGTTCTTCGGCGACGAGGACTACACGACGGTGCTGAACAAGCTCGGCAGGCGAGCGCGGCTGCGGTCCGGTTTCCTCAGCGCGCTGCCGGGCTGGGTGTTCGACGGGCTGCCGGACCATCCGCCGGGCGCCGGCGAGACGGTGCGCATCGAGACGGACACGGGCGGGTTGATCCCGGCACAGGCCCGCGAGGCGCTCGGGGTGATCCGTGAGGGTGCTTCGCGGCCCCGTCACGGCACGGTCCTGGTCGACCTCGCGGTGCGGGACGCCATCCTCGCCGAATACCCGCACGGCGCCTTCGGTCTGGTCGACAACGACCGCGGCCGCTACCAGTTCAGCGCGGCGATGGACGGCGCCGGTCGATGGACGCTCACCTGGGGCCCGGCCACCCGGTCGATGGCCGAACAGTGGATCGTGAAGGCGGTGCAGAACCATGCGTGAGCCGACGACGGTGCGGGAACTGATGAAGCGTGCCGCCGAGCCGGTGCTGCGCGCGGTGCCCGAGCGCCGGAGCGTGTACCTGGGCTACGACCCCGAGGTCACCGACGACGAGATCCGCCGCCTGTGCCCGTCCTATGACGAGCCGGCGGATCTGGTCACGCAGGCGGAGCGATACGCGGCCAAGGCGGCGATGCTCGAAGAGGCCGGGCTGATGGAGAACGGCGAGATCCATCCCGCCGCGGTCCAGCTGCACGGCGTGATGCTGCGGGGTTCGGTGCGCGGCGTCCTCACCGGCGTCTTCGCCTCTGCTCCCCGTGCGGTGCGGGTCGATTGCTACGGAGACGGGCACCAGGCGGTCGTGTGGCGGATGCGGTCCGGGCGGCGGACCACGTTCAGCCTCAGCGACTTCGGCGAACTGGGTGCCCGGGTCTTCGGCGGGCTCCCCCACGTTCCCGCCGGTGAGAGCGCCCCGCTGCGCGTCCGCATCGACGAGCACGGCGTGCCGCTGCCGGGCCAGGAAGAAGAGATCGGCCTGGTCGCCGAGATGGTGAGCCGTCCGCGGACCGGGACGGCGATCCTCGACCTGGTCGCCTTCGGCGGGCTGAACGCCGAGTACCCGGATTACGGGTTCGTGATCATCGACAACGATTTGGGGAGGTTCGTTTTGTACGTAGCCCCTTCCGAAGGATGGCTCATGTTCGGTGGAATGGACCGCCGGGCACTGGCGGGCTGGCTGCACGAGGCGGTGGACTTGAGCCGGACGTAGCCGCCTTTGGGCGTTGACGGACGAGGGGGACGGCGATGGACCTGGACCGGCGGGCGGCCGACGCGTGGTTCCGGCGGCGAGGGCTGCCGATGGTCATCCACCGGCGAAGGCGCGGATCGGGCATGTTGCGCCGCTCGACGCCCGGAGTGGTGTTCCTGTGCCTGCTCGACCTGCTCCTGGCCGGGTTGCTGAAGCTGCTCGACGTCCCCGCGGAAGTGATCGAGGCCCGCATGCGTGACAGCGGGCTCGTCTATGTCCTCGGCGCGCTGACACTGGCGCTCGCCGTGCTCGTCCTGCCATTGGTCGGCGGCCGTCTGATGGCGAAGTTGCTCCGGGTGCTGAGACGCACGCGGGTCCGCTTGGCGGTGATGGCGGCGACCTTCTTGTTCTGGATGGCGCTGCTGCCACTCGGGGAGCGGCTCACCGGGCTGGTGTCGTGGGACGACCCGCTGTGGAGGGCCGTGCTCACCAACATCGTCGCCCTGGTCGTGCTGATGCTGCTGGTACGGACCGGGATCGGCTCGATATTGAGCTGGGCGGCGGAGAGCGCGGTCGCCCAGGTCCGGGCGATCGGCACGCTGGCGTCGCGGGCGTTGCCGCTGCTCCTGCTGGTGGTGATGTTCAGCTTTTTCACCGCCGAGCTGTGGCAGGCCGTGGAACGGCTGAGCCCGGGGCGGCTGTGGCTGGTGGCCGGCTTCCTCGTCCTGATCGGCGCGGTGTTCCTGGCGTCGATGCTGTCCGACGAGATCAAGGAGCTGAAGTCCTGGACCGTGGAGCCCGGGGCGACCGTCCTGCGCGGGACGCCCTTCGACGACGATGACACCCCGACGCCGGGACGGCGTGCCCTGTCGAGGGTGGAGCGGCTCAACATCGCCCTGGTGCTGTTCCTTGCCCAGGCGGTGCAGATCGTGGCGTTCGGGGTGCTGGTGTTCGCCTTCTTCGTCGTGTTCGGGGTGCTGATCCTCCAGCCGGAGGTCGTGACGGCGTTCGCCGGCCGCCAATCGGCACCCGGAACACTGCTGGGTGTCCCCCTTCCGGTGAGTTCCGCGCTCATCAATGTGTCGCTTTTCCTTGCCGTTTTCTCCGGTTTGTACTTCGCCGCATCAACCGCGACAGATGCTCGGTACCGGCGTTCTTTCTTCGAACCTTTGCTGGAGGATGTGAAGATCAGCCTCGCCGCGCGTGACATTTATCTGGCCCATTGGGCGGATGTGCGCCGGGCCGAGGTGGTTACCCTTGAAGCAGAGGACATTCCGTAGTGAGGTGGTCACCATGAGCGGGAAGGGCGATACACCCTTCTTCGATGCCCCCGACTTCGTGAAAGGCGACGGCACTCAGGCAGATCCTCCGGGCGACAAGTTCGCCGACCCGGTGTCCGGGCTGGTCACGACCGGTACGGCGGGCCAGCTGGACTCTTCGGCCGTCGCCGACGAAGTTCATCTGCCGGTCCCCGGGCCGGTCGAGCCCGACCCCGAATACGTGACCCGGATGGTCAACGCGGCCATGCTGGCGGAAGATCAGCCCGCCCGGACGCCGGGCGCGGAGCAGTCCGCCCTTCTTCCGTCTCCCAGGATCATCAGCACGGTCGGTGAGCAAGGTGCTACGCCGATCGGGATCCTGCCCCAGCAGCGCACGTGGCCCACGAGGCCGCCGCAGCTGCTTCGGCAGCCTCGCCGTCTGAAGCAGGAAGATCCGGTCGAGGTCGACGAAGAGGCCGAGGTCGAAGTACGGCGTGCCAAGCGTTCGATGCAGCTTCCGAGGCTCGGCAAGCCGTCGTCGAATACCACCGGTGTGATGATCGCGATCGCGCTCATGATCGTCTTCGCGATCCTCGCCATTCAGCTGCTGGCCAGCCTGTTCAACAGCATCGCGGGGATCTTCGGGTAACCCGTCCGGCGGTAGCGCCGGACGGGCCCGTCCGTCCTCACCTCATCCATCGGGATACCCTGGCCAATACGGTCGGGGGACTCGGCGTACACCCGGGTCACGCCTCGGCGCCGCGTGACTAGTGGGGTGGGCGTATCAGCGAGGGCGTGCAATCGGTGCCCGAAGCGGGCACGAGTGGTTCGGCGGGCCGTGATTCTTCCACCATGCACCGCGTGCGGCGGGTGCTGGCGATCAAGCCGTTCCGCCGTCTCTGGGGTGTCACCTATCTGTGCAGCGTCGCGGACTGGCTGAACCTGCTGACACTGACCAGTCTGGTCACCAAGCTGACCACCAACTACGCCGCGCAGAACTTCGCGTTCGTCGGTGTCGTGCTGACGTCGCTGCTGCCCGGTCTGCTGTTCGCCCCGCTCGGCGGGTTGCTGGCCGACCGGTTCGACCGTCGCAAGGTGATGGTGCTCTGCGACCTCGGCCGGTGCGGGTTCCTGCTGTCGATCGCGTTCGTCGGTACGCCGTGGTGGGTGTTCGTCGGCAACTTCCTGGTCGGCTGCTGCTCGATGATGTGGATCCCGTCGAAGGACGCGGCGGTGCCGAACCTGCTGCGCCGCCCGGACCAGGTCGAGACAGCCAACCAGCTCGGCATGGTGATGACCTACGGCCTCGCGGTGGTCACCGCGGCCGGGGCGAACGCCCTGCTCACCGGTAGTAACACCACGTTCCACTTCTTCGACGGCGACGCCCAGCTCGGTATCGCGAAGGTGGCCGTCGTCATCACCGGGCTGCTGTACCTCACCAGCGCGATCGTGATCGCCACCCGGATCCCCGAACTTTCGCTGCGCAATGTCCACGCGGTCGAGAAACCCAAGGTCAAGTCCGCCGACGAGGAGAAGTTCGGCTTCCGCCAGATGATCTCCGACGGCGCCCGGTTCGTGCGGACGACGCCGCTGGTGCGCGGGTTGATGATCGGCGCTTTCGGCGCGTTCGCCGCCGGTGGCGCGGTGATCGGTTCGGCAAAGCCGTACTCGTCCAGCCTGCTCGCCGGTGACGCGGCGTTCAACCTTCTCGTGCTCGCCGTCTTCCTCGGGCTCGCCACCGGGATGGCCGTGGCGCCGAAGCTCGCTCGACGGCTCGCTCACGATCGGCTGTTCGGCATCTCGATCGTCGCGGCTGGTCTGTGCCTCATCGTCGTCGCGTTGTCGCCGCACCTC
The DNA here is from genome assembly GCF_055598845.1 of Amycolatopsis sp. NPDC039088. NCBI lineage: Bacteria > Bacillati > Actinomycetota > Actinomycetes > Pseudonocardiales > Pseudonocardiaceae > Amycolatopsis > Amycolatopsis sp. NPDC039088. The sequence continues at coordinate 253,013 of NZ_JBVKAE010000005.1, forward strand.
GCCGTTTCGCTGGTCGCTGTGGCCGCCGTCGGTGTCTGGGCCGGGACAGCGTTCCTGACCGGTGTCACGATCATCGGTTCGCGGATCGAGGACTCCATCCGCGGCCGGATCAACGCGATCTACCAGTCGTTGATGAAGATCGTGCTGTTCGGCGCGACGATCCTGGTTCCGGTGCTGATCAGCGCGGTCCAGCAGACCGAGCTCACCCTGTGGGGCGGCACGATCACGATCGACGGCACGCGGCCGGTGATGGTCGGCGGCGGTGTCCTCGCCCTGCTCGCCGGCATCATCGCCTACCGGCAGATGGACGACAGGCGTGCCGAGCCGATCCTCGCCGATCTCCGCAACGCCCTGCGCCGCAGCCCCCGCCGCGTGAACGGGCTGCTGATCGCGCTCGAAGGCACCAGGGCCATCAACACCGAGACGCAGGCCGCGCGGCTGGCCGAATGGCTGCGCGCGGGTACGCGTCCCGTCGTGCTGGCCGCCGACCCCGCGTTGGACGACCAGCGGCTCGCGAAGCTCGTCTCCGGCGCTTCGCTGTCCGGTGCGCGGGCGCAGGCGCTCGCGGCGGCCGCGGTGCGCGCGGACATCGTCGAACGGGACATCCAGCCCGCGCTCGACGCCGGTTCCGTCGTCGTCATGGAACGCTTCGTGGATTCGCCGCTGGCCCATCTGTCCGCGGTCGCCGGGCTGGACAGTCAGGAACTCGAAGGCCTCGCCGACTGGGCGACCGGCAGGCTGCGGCCCGATATCACCGTTCTGCTCGACGCCGATCCCGGCACGGTGATGCGGAAGTCGGAGGCGCTGGACGCGCAGTGGCGGGTGCAGCATCTGCTCTCGGAGATGGCCGCCGCCGACCCGGACCGGTACGTGGTGGTCGACGCGGACGGCACCGAGGACGAAGTGTGCGAGCGAGTGCGCGCCGCCGTCCGGGCGGTGTTCGTCGGCAAACTCGCCGGGCTCGTCCCGGCGGAGGAAAAGGTCGAGGTGAGATGACGGAATCCCCTGCGCTGATCGGTGTCTGGAAGCAGCTCGTCGGCCAGGATCCCGCCGCGCGCATCCTTTCGTCGGCGTCGACGGCGGCCGCGCGGATCATCGAGAACCAGCCTGTCGCGCCCGGCGCGATGACCCACGCGTGGCTGGTCACCGGACCGCCCGGATCGGGACGTTCGACCGCCGCCAGGGTTTTCGCGGCGGCGTTGCAGTGCAGTACCGGCACGGGATGCGGGGAATGCCCCGGCTGCCGCACCGTGCTCGCCGGCACCCACGCCGACGTCAAGCTCGTCGCGCCTGAGGGCCTCTCGATCTCCGTCGCCGAAATGCGTGCGCTGGTACAGGCAGCCGCCCGCCGCCCGACCACCGGGAGGTGGCAGGTTGTGATCATCGAGGACGCCGACAGGCTGACCGAAGGCGCGTCGAACGCGTTGCTGAAGGCCGTCGAGGAGCCTCCGGACCGCACGGTTTTTCTGCTGTGCGCGCCTTCCGATCACCCGGAAGACGTCTCGGTGACGATCCGTTCCCGGTGTCGCCTTGTCACCCTGCGGACGCCGCCGCCCGAAGCGATCGCGCAGGTGCTGGTGGAACGGGACGGCATCGATCCCGAACGCGCGCAGTGGGCCGCGGCCGTCTCAAGTGGACACGTCGGCCGCGCACGGCGGCTCGCGACCGATGAAGCTGCCCGGCAGCGGCGGGCGACGGTGCTGCGGATCCCGCTGGGCCTGCGCCGTCCGGCCGATGTGTTCACCTGCGCCGACCAGCTCATCAGCGCGGCCGAGGCCGACGCGGGCGAAGAGAGCAAGGTCCGGGACGAAGCGGAGCGTTCCGAAATCCGCACCGCGATGGGCGGTGACGGCATCGGAAAGGGTGTCGCCGGAGCGAAGCGGGCCGCCGAGGCCGCGGTGAAGCAACTCGAGAAGCGCCAGAAGTCGCGGGCGACCCGGACCCAGCGGGACACCCTCGACCTCGCGCTGGTGGACCTCGCCGCGTTCTACCGGGACGTGCTCGTGACCGCGAGCGGCGCGAACGCGACGCTGAACCACCCCGACCACGCGTCGGAAATCGCCCAGGCCGCCTCCGCCTGGGCGCCGGACTCGATCCTGCGCCGGCTCGAAGCCGTCCTGGAATGCCGTGAGGCCATCGACCTGAACGTGAAACCGCGAATCGCCGTCGAAGCCATGGTCACCACCCTGCGCCAAGGCTGACCCGGGCTCCTCTTCCGTACGCGCCTACCCCAGCCCCCGCCCGTCCCAGGGGGGCGACCCCGAGTCCAGTTTACCGGGGGTGCGGGGTGGAAAGGGCTGGTAGTGGGAGTTGTCCACAGGTTGGGGTGGTTGTGGACAAGTGCTGTGGGTAAGTGAACGGATTCGGGGTCGAGCCGTACCCAGGGAACGTCAATGGGTGGTACCCGGGAACGTCATGAGGGGTCCCCATAGGACGAAAAGTGTCCTATGGGGACCCCTCATGACACGCGCGTCAGCGAAGGGAAGCCGAGGCCGGTACGAACGGACCTTCCACGCGGGGGCAAGGCGCGAAAGGACCGTTCATCACCCTCCTCGCCCCGTCTAGGTGCGCGGTCGCGGCGAAGGCTTGAAGTCCGGATCGTCCTTCGGCGAAGGCGAAACGCGAACCGGCACAAGCCGACGCCGTCCCGGCATCGCGGCCACCAGGACCACACCGAGCAGCAGCATCGCGGTACCCGTCCAGAACATCGGCACCGTGTCGTAGGCGGCGTTGGTGTAGGCCAGGTTCTTGACCGGGCCCTTCGGCGCCGCGCCACCGTTGTTGCCCGCGGGCGGCGGAGTCGCCGTGCCGCACTCGACGCCGCCTGCCGGCGCGTACGCCCTGGCGATCTGCTCACCGAGCGAGACCTGGGCCAGCGACGAAGGCAGCTTCTTCGCGGCATCCGGCGGCAGCGCCTTCTGCAGCGCGGTGGTCGGCAGGATCTGCAGGTCCAGCAGCCGCGCGGAGGCGCCCATCTGGAAACCCTTGAACGGCGACGTCATGTCGCTCGACTTCTGGTTCAGCCCGGCGATCGACAGCTTCAGCACCCCGAGGTCGAGGGTGAGCCCGTTCCCGGCCTCACCGCCCGGAAGCTGCTTCGTGGCACCGTTCACCAGCTCGGCGAGCCCGCCGACGACCGGCACGTTCTTCAGCTGTTCGAAGCCGGGGACCTGCTTGAGCGACGGCAGCGGGATGCCGATCGGGACGTCTTTCGTCGGGTTGGCCGCGTCGAGGGTGAACAGAGCCTTGTCGCCACGCATGATCTGCAGCACCGGAGCGGTGTACTCGACCTTCGACGTCTTCTTGTCGCCGGTCGAGGTGACCCGCAGCGTCGGCTGGCTGGCGACCTTGATCGTCAGGCCGAGCGGCGTGCCCTTCAGCAGCTCGATGTTGGCCGCCTGCAGGGTCGACGTCGATTCGACGGCCTTGTTCTTCGAGCCGGGGATGTCGACCAGCCGCACGACCGACCGCGACGACAGCGTGTTCGGCAGGCTCAGCACCGCGCCCTTGCCGTCACCGCTGGCGCTGTTCCCCGAAAGCAGGCCGCCGAGGTTCGCCAGCGGACCCGGAAGTCCCTTGAGACCGGCCTGGAGCTGATCGCTCGCCTGGGTCAGCTGCCCGGCATCCGGGAGGTTCGGGATGGTCGGCAGCAGCGAGAGGTTCGCGATCGACGTGCTCGAGTCGGCGATCGTGCCGACGCACGGTCCGAGCGTCGGGCTCCAGCGCGCGTGCGCCTCGCCGTTGAGCAGGCCGAGGTTGAACAGCGGGTTCTTCGGCGCGTTGAGGCCGCCGCTGATCGGCTTCGGGTTGTCCGGCAGCGCCGTCTGCACGAGGCTGCCCGGCGTCTGCGGCGCGTTGCCCGCGGCCGACAGGCCGAACGGCGACGACTGCGCGATCGACTTCTCGTAGTTCAGGTAGGCCTCGGAGTTGGCCTGCGCGCTGGAAAGCCCCATCCCGGCTTCGAGCGCGGACTGCTTCGGCAGGAGCTTGTCCGCGCCGGGCAGGATCGCGCTCGTCGGGACGGCGTTGGGCAGCAGCCGGAGAACGCCGAGCGCCGCCCCCGCGTCACCGACCGCCTTGCCGAGCGGCTGCGGCCCGATCGGCGCCGACATCGGCGGCTGTCCCGGGTTGGCCGGATCGGGGATCGGCGTGGTCGGGATGTCCTGGGCCATAGCCGGAGCCGCGGTCAGCAGAAGCAGGGCCGCGGCGGCCGGAAGCGCCAGCACACGGGGCAGTCGTTGCCGCATGAACAGGTCCTCCAGTGGGGATGGGCCGATCTTGGGGGACTGAGACCGGCGTCATAGGACCTTAACGACGGTGGCCCTGGAAGGTGACGTTCAAGCCTCCGCTACACTTGTCTCCGTCATCGGGTGCGAGCCCGGTGTCCGCCGCCTTAGCTCAGTCGGCCAGAGCGATTCACTCGTAATGAATAGGTCAGGGGTTCGATTCCCCTAGGCGGCTCCGCAGGTCAGGGCCTCATTCGGAACACTCCGGATGAGGCCCTGATCCGTTTCCGGGGCAGCTCCGCGCCGGGCACGGAAGTTCACCCGTTGGTGTCACCCTTGAGGAACATCCGCGACAGCGAGGTGCCGACGCCGGTGAGGTGCTCGACGAGCGTGTCCGCGTCCGCGTCGAGCAGGCCGGAGCGCCACGCGAGCATGATCTCCACGAACCCGCCGATGCCCAGCAGGACGTTGACCCGGAACTCCAGTCCGTCCACGTCCGGTTTCAGATGCGGCCGGGCCAGTTCGATCAGCAGACCGGTGGTCTCCTGGACGGTCTGCCGCCGCAGTTGCTCCAGCACCGCACTGCCCGCGTGGTCGCCGAACAGGATCTGCGCCCGGGTCGGCTCCTCCTGGACGTGATGCACGACGACGTCGAGAGCTGCCCGGAGTTGTTCCAGCGCGGGCTTGTCGATGTGCGCGGCCACGGCGTCGAGGACCATCCGCAGTGTTTCGTCGCGGACCTCTTCCCACGCGGTGGCGAGGAGTTCGTCGCGGTTGGCGAAGCTCTCGTAGAAGTACCGGTCCGTCAGGTTCGCCCGTGCGCACACGCCCCGCATCGTGACCGCCGCCCAGCCCTGTTCCTGCCAGATGTCCAATGCGGCGCCGAGCAGGGCGAGCCGTCGTTCGGCGCGGCGCTCGTCGGCGGTTTTGCCGCTGTAGCGGCGGGACGTGGTCACCTCTCCATCTCGACAGCAGGTGCCCTCAGATTCATTCTGAGGGCATGCGACCGCAGAATGGCCTGCGACCCGGTTTGGCCGCCACGCTGACGTCCGCCTTCGTGCGGCCGATCGCCAACGCGATCCCGGCCAACCGGGCGGGCATCGTGTTCTCCCGCGCTTTCATCGCGAGCAGTTTGTGGCTGGCTTCGCCACCGCTGAAGGGCAGCCGGATCGAGCCCGGCATCCGGGGCGAGTGGGTCCGCGGTCCCGAGGTGACCGACGGCGACGCCGTGGTCCTCTACATCCACGGCAGTGGCTACGCACTCTGTTCTGCCCGTACGCATCGCGGGCTGACCACGCGGGTTTCCGCCGGCACCGGGTTGCCGGTCTTCGCCTGCGAGTACCGCCTCGCGCCCCGGCACCGGTTCCCGAACGCCGCCGACGACGTCCGCGCGGCCTACGACCGGCTCGTCGAACAAGGCCACGAACGGATTCTCGTCGCGGGCGACTCCGCGGGCGGGCATCTCGCGGTCGACCTCGCCGCGCAGCTCATCCGGGAGCACAAGGCGCCGCCCGCCGCGCTCGCGTTGTTCTCGCCGCTGTTCGACGTGACGTTCTCCTTGGCCGCCGAGCGGGAACGCATGCGGCGCGACCCGATGATCTCCGCCGCCGCGGCGGCCCGGCTGGTCGGTCTGTACACAGTGGACGCCGATCTCGCGTCGACGCGGCTGCGGTTCGCCTTCGACGACATCAAGGGTTTCCCACCGACGCTCATCCAGGCGGGCGGTCTCGAAATGCTCGCCGCGGACGCCATCGAACTGGCCAGGGCACTGCGCCGCGCGGGGGCGGACTGCGAACTGGACGTGGTCCCCGGCCAGATGCACGTCTTCCAGGCGCTGACCCGGTTCGTCCCGGAAGCGCGGCCCGCGATGGACCGGGCTTGCCGGTTCCTGACCGAGAATCTCCCGGCGATCGAGAGGGCGGCATAGTGACGAAGCGGACTCACGGGGCGCACGCCGTCGTCACCGGAGCGGGCAGCGGCATCGGGAAGGCGATCGCGGCCGAACTCGTCCGGCGCGGTAGCCGTGTCGTGTGTGCCGACATCGACCTCGCTTCCGCCGAGGAAACCGCGCGAATGCTCAAGAACAAAGGCGAAGCGGTCGCCGTCGCCTGTGACGTGTCCACTGTGGACGACGTAGCCGAGCTGGCGAACCAGGCCCGCTCGTGGCTCGGCCGCGACCCGGACCTCGTCGTCAACAACGCCGGGATCGGCGCAGGCGGCAAGCCCGTAGGGGAGAGTCCGCTGTCCGACTGGCAGCGGACGCTGGGCGTGAATCTCTGGGGCGTGATCCACGGTTGCCACACCTTCGTCCCCGCCATGCGGGCGGCGAAGGCGGGCGGCGTCATCAACGTCGCCTCGGCCGCCGGTTTCACCGCCGCGCCGAGGATGGCCGCCTACAACGTGAGCAAGGCCGGGGTCGTCAGTCTTTCGGAGACACTGGCCGCGGAGCTGTCCGGCACCGGCGTCGCGGTCACCGTGCTGTGCCCGACTTTCGTGCGCACCAACATCTTCGGCGGTGAACTCATCGACGCCGGAGCACGCGGCCTGGCGCAGCGTGTCTCCGATCTGGTCGGGTTCTCACCCGAACGGGTCGCGAAGATGACGCTCGACGCCCACGATCGCGGGCGCCTGTACGTGGTGCCGCAGCCCGACGCTCAGCTTCTCTGGCACGCCAAACGGTTCGTGCCCGTCCCCTACACGCGGATCGCCGGTCTCCTCGGCCGGTTCCTGCCCGCCGAAAAGGAGAAGTGATGGCCTACGACTTCGACGCGATGCTCCAGACCATCAAGGACAAGCAGTGGTCACTGGCCGACATCGACTGGGACGCGCCCGGCGCGGAGACGATGACCGACGAACTGCGCGCCAAGATGCGGCCGTTCATGGCCGATCTGGTGTGGATCGAGCACGTCGGTGCCCGCGGGTTCGCCTCGCTGGCCAAGAAGGCGCCGACACCGGTGATCCAGGAGATCTACCGCTATTTCCACGCGGAGGAACAGAAACACGCCAACGCCGAGCTGGCGCTGATGAAGCGCTGGGGCATGCTCGACGAGCACGGGTCGATGCCCGAGCCGAACATCAACGTCAAGCTCGCCATCAAGGTCCTCGACGACTACGGCGACACGTTGCCGCTGACGGCGCTGGCCACGCTCATCCCGCTGCTGGAATGTGCGCTGGACGGCGCGCTGGTGAAGTTCCTGCTCGAAGAGGTCTCCGATCCGGTGTGCCATCAGGTTTTCCGGCATATCAACTCGGACGAGTCGCGGCACATCACGGCCGACTTCGAGGTGCTGGAACTGATCGGCGCCGGCTCGACGACCAAACTGCTCACCGAATCGCTCGGCTCGCTCAAACCACAGATCGTGCTGGGCCTGATCGTGGTGTTCGTGCCGCTGATCAACAAGATGCGGGACAACATCGTCGCGATGGGTCTGCCGGAGAAGAAGCTGTACAACGCCGTGAAGCGGTTCTCCACCATCGGCGGCCGGGGCGAGTTCACCAAACGCATCCCGGCGTATCACGTGCTCAAGGCGCAGGCGGCGATGATCGTCGACCGTTCGCACGTCTACCACCGGCTGCTCGCCGACCCGATGGTGAAGGTGACCCGCCTGATCCCCGCGCGGCTGCTGGGCAAACCGCAGTCGTGGACCGAGGAGATCACCCACGAACCGGTCGCGTCATGACCTTGGGCGAGTTCCGGGGTGAGGTGTTGCGCGGCACCGAATGGTTCGGGCACGACTTCGCGGGCCAGCGGGTCGCTGTCATCGCACCCGGCCGCGAGGCCGCGCAGATCGTGCCCGAGGTGGCGGCCACCGCGCTTTCGGTGAAGGTGTTCCAGGAGGAACCGGACTGGGTGGTGCCGATGCCGGTACCCGGCCCGAGCGTCGTCGGCATCGCCGTCGCCCGCGTTTTCCTGCGCTGGCAGGTGAAAGACCCCTGGATCCGCAGGCTGCTGACGCCGGACCGCCGTTTCGGTTCGCGACGGACGGCCTCGGGTCTCGGTTACTACGGCGCGCTCAAGCGGCCCGGCTGCAAGCTCATCACCTGGCCGGTCTACGCCTTCGTCGCCAACGGGATCCGCACCGCCGAGGGCATCGAGCATCAGGCGGACGTCGTCGTAGTGGGTGCGAGTTCGCTGTTCGCCAAGGAAGGACTTCCCGCATGACCACGCCCGACCACGAGATCGCGATCATCGGCGGCGGCTTCTCCGGTATCGGTGCCGCGATCCTGCTCGACAAGGCGGGATTCGGCGATTTCCTGATGCTGGAGGAGGGTGACGGCGTCGGCGGCGCGTGGCACTGGAACACCTATCCCGGCGTCGCCGTCGACATCCCGTCGTTCAGCTACCAGTTCTCGTTCGAGCAGATCTCCGGCTGGTCGCGGGTCTACGCGCCGGGCCGTGAACTGAAGGCCTACGCCGACTACTGCGTCGACAAGTACGACATCCGCCGCCGCACCCGTCTCGGATCGAAGGTCGTCGCCACCACCTTCGACGACGAAACGCACTTGTGGCGCCTCGAAACCGCCGACGGCTGGTCGATGACGGCGCGGTTCGTCGTCGGCGCCACCGGCGTGCTCACCCAGCCGAAGCCGCCGGACATCGACGGCATCGCCGACTTCCGCGGCACGGTCATGCACACCGCCCGCTGGGACCACGGCGTCGACCTGCGCGGCAAACGCGTCGCCGTCGTCGGCACGGGGGCCTCGGCCGTCCAGGTCATCCCGTCCATCGCGCCGGAAGCAGGCCATCTGACGGTGTTCCAGCGGACGCCGATCTGGTGTCTGCCCAAACCCGACGCCGTCCTGCCCCGGCCCGCGCGGCTCGCGCTGCGGCGGTTGCCCGGCGCGAAACTGGTGTCCCGCTTGGCCAGCCAGGCGCTGGTCGAACTGACCTTCCCGCTGGCCGCGCATTTCCACAATCTCCTGCCGACCGCGGGCGCGGGGGAGCGGATCGGGCGCGCGCATCTGCGCCGCGCGGTGAAAGACCCGGTGACCCGCGAGAAGCTCACCCCGCGGTATGCCCTGGGCTGCAAGCGGCCGAGTTTCTCCAACGACTACCTGCGGACGTTCAACCGCGACGACGTCACGCTGGAGACCACGGGCATCGACGCGATCACCGAGACCGGCGTGCGCACGGTCGACGGCACCGAGCACGCCGCCGACGTCCTTGTGCTGGCGACGGGGTTCAAGGTGTTCGAGAAGGGCAACATGCCCGCGTTCACCGTGCGCGGTTCGGGCGGCACCGATCTGGAGAAGTTCTGGGAGGAGAACCGGTTCCAGGCCTATCAGGGCGTCAGCGTCCCCGGGTTCCCGAACTTCTTCACCATTCTCGGGCCCTACGGCTACAACGGTTCCTCGTATTTCAACCTGATCGAGACACAGAGCGCGCATATCGTCCGGTGCCTCCGCAACGCCCGCAAGACCGGCGCGACGCGGGTGGAGGTCACGAACGAGGCCAACGACCGGTACTTCCAGAGCATGCTGGACCGCCGCAAGCATCAGGTGTTCTTCCAGGACAGCTGCTCGCTGGCCAACAGCTACTACTTCGACGCGAACGGGGACGTGCCGTTCCGGGCGTCACCGACACTGGAAACGATGGTGACGAGCCGGTTCTTCGACCTCGACGACTACGCCTTCGCGGACGGCCGGTGAACACTGGCTGAAGTCGGCCGTCCCCGGCCTGGATGAGCCTTAGGTTCGATTTCCCGAACCTGGAGGCTGGTCTTGGAAGGCTTTCCCTGGGACGTCCTGCTCGCGGTGGTCGGGATCGCCGTCCCGGCCGTCGCTTTCCTATGGGAGTTCGTGCTCGTCGGCCGCAAACGGCTCGGCTACCGCGTGCAGATGGACACCCCGACGGGATCCGAACGCGGGTTCGCGCCGACGGCCGACGCGCTGGCGCAGTTGCAGCACGAGAACGGCGAGCGGCTCGTCGACCCGTCGTTCGTGCTGCTGCGCATCGAGAACAGCGGCACCGCCGACATCGACACCGACGATTACGCGGTCAACGAGAACGACCGCGTCGGCGTCCGCGTGAAGTTCCCCGGCCGCACCGTGGCCGGGATGGTGGTGACCGAACTCAGCTCACCGCATCTGCACGAATGTTTCGGCGACGACTCCGGTTTCGGCGCGCGTGACGAGAACCCCGAACGGCCGGTGGGGGTGATCGACCTGCCGAGGGTGCCGCTGAACCGCGGCGCGCACTACAAGGTCCTCGCCGTGCTCGACCGGATCCCGAACGGCTCGACCGAAGACTTCGACGATCCCCAGGTCGTCGGCGAGATCAAGGGCGGCACCCTCCGCGAGACCAAGAGCCGCACCGGGCCGACGGGTTCGGTGATCGCGCTGATCTGCTTCCTCGTCGTGGTCAGCATCTTCCAGCTGACCCGCTCGCTGGTCTTCGACGACAAGCCGCCGCCGCTGGACTGCGCGTCCGGGAAGCTGACGATCACCGGATCGACGGCCTTCGCGCCGGTGCTGAAGGAGGCGACGGCTTCGTACGCGAAGACGTGTCCGGGCGCGTCGTTCACCTTCGACTCGCGGGGGAGCGCGGAGGGGCTCGGCAGCCTGAACCAGGCCGCGAACGACGGCGTGCTCGCGTTCTCCGACGGCGCCAAGGGCGAGGGTTTCCCGCGGCTGCTGCCGCGTCCGGTCGCGTTCTCGCTGTTCACGCTCGTGATCAACAAGGAAGCGGGCGTCCAGGACCTGTCGCTCGCGCAGATCCACGACGTCTACGACGGCAAGATCGCGAACTGGAAGGAGATCGGCGGCAAGGACCAGCCCGTCCGGCTCGTCGACCGGCATTCCGACTCCGGCACGCGGCGGACGTTCGAGGTCCGGCTCCTGGCGGGCAAGCGGGAACCGGGCGACAACTCCGACGACTGCCTCAAACAGGCGCCGGGCGCCCAGCCCGGTGTGGTGCGTTGCGCGAGGCCGTCGACCAACGACGTCCTCGACGCGATCTCGCGGGTGCCGGGCGCGCTCGGCTACAGCGAACTGGGCGCGGCCACGAAACGCCAGGACGTGCTGCCGGTCCGGATCGACGGCCATCAGGCGACCCTGGAGGGCGCGATCCACGCGGCTTACCCGTTCTGGGAGACCGAGTACGCGTACACGTTCGGCGAGCCGAAGGCGGACTCGCTCGTCGCGAGCTTCCTGCGCTACCTGACCAACCAGGTCGGCAAGGACATCGTCCGGTCCCATGGGCACCGGCCGTGCGCCGAACTGGCGAATCCGGTGCTTTGCCGTCCCAGCGCGTAAAGGCCCCCTTCCCGCGGCTGGTCAGCTAAAACCGGAGCCGAGGGAAGGGGGCTTTCACGCGCGAACGAGGTCAGGCAGGCGGCTTCAGGGTGACGACGGTGGCGCTGGTCTCGCCGCGCGGCGTCCGGTACTTGATCTCGTCACCCTCCTTGGCGCCCACGAGCGCGAGGCCGAGGGGGCTGTCCGAGGTGACCGTGGCGGCGTCGGCGTCCTCGCCGGGGATCGTGACGATGTGGAGCTCGTCCTCGTCGCCGTCGGCGAACCTGAGCGTCACGGTGGTGCCGTCGGGAAGCAGGCCCTTGCTGTTGCGCCCGCCGTGCTCGAGTTTCGCGGCGACGTCGGCGATGCGCCGGTCGAGGTAGGCGGCGGCCTCCGCGCGGTCCAGCACCTCCGCCTGATCGGCCGCGTCGCCGGTCCGTTCCTGTTCGCCGACGAGCGGCGCCATCGCGTCGCGCTGCGTACGCAGATCGGCGAGTTCCTTTTCCAGCTGCCGGCGTGCCGCCGGGCTGAACCCGTTGTCCCCTGTGGTCACCATGCCGCGCATTGTCCGCTACAGATCGGCCGTGAGCCACCTCGATTTTTCACCCGCTGTGATCGGCCAGGACGGCTGCCCTAAGCTTCAGGGCCCGTGTCCTGACTACTTGGTGTAAGGAACTTCGTGACCGCCGTTCCCGGCCGCAGCCCGCGGCTTTCCCCCAATCAGCTGCAGAAACAGGAACAGATCGTCGAAGCGGCGCGGATCGTGCTGGCCAGGGACGGGCTCGCCGGCTGCACCGTTCGCGCGATCGCGGAGGCCGGGCCGCTCACGAAGAGTGCGATTCATTACTACTTCGCGGACATCGACGTCCTGATCGACCGCGCGATGGCGGCGCACATCACAACGTTCACGGCCGATTTGCGCAAAATCTCGGCGGAGCACGATCACCCGGATGAGCGGCTCTTCGCCGTTCTGGAAGCGTTCCTCGCCGAGTTCTCCGGCCGCCCGAACGCGGCCTTCCTCTGGTTCGAGTACTGGATCGCCGCCGGCCGCGCGCAGCATCCGCAGGCCATCGACGTCATGCTGACGTCGATCACCGAACTGCTCGCGGAGCTGCTCGCGCCGTTGGACGTGGAGGACCCACGGGCACGGGCGAGGGCGCTGCTGTCCTATCTGCTCGGCGCGATCGTCCAGCAGCGCGTCCGACGGCGGCCGTTCGCCGCACTGCGCGGCGACATCGAAGCGCTCTGCTTCGCGAACTACGGCTAGAAATACGCATTAGATCCGTACCGTTACGGATTGTTCGGTCCGTCCGGCTCCGGCCATGGTGGGGTTCCCTTCCCCTGCCCCAAGCTAGGAGACGACGATGCGCATAAGACGGTGCATGGCCGCGGCGATCGCGGCTGTCGCGGCGTTCACCATCCCGGTCGCCGCGAGTCCGGCGACCGCCGACCAGCAGGCCGAAGACGCGCAGGTCCAGATCTACGAGGTCTTCGGGACCGGCACCGCGCAGCAGCGCACGCAGATCTCCCGGCTGGGCGTCGACGTCCTCGGCTCCGCGGGCGGCACCACGACGTTCATCGGCGAAGCGGCCGACGCGGCGAAGGTCCGCTCGCTCGGCTTCCGCGTCGAGCAGCGCGGCGTCGTCGACCGTTCGCCCGGCGTGAGCACGAACGCGATCAACGACTTCCCGCCGTCGGACTCCGGTTTCCACAACTACGCCGAGGTCACGACGGAACTGCGCAACGCGCAGACCAACTACGGTTCGATCGCGCGGCTGAGCAGCGTCGGCAACTCCTATCAGGGCCGCGCGCTGAACATGCTCAAGATCAGCGACAACGTCGCGACCGACGAGAACGAGCCCGAAGTCCTCTTCACCTGCAACCAGCACGCGCGCGAGCACCTCACGACCGAGATGTGCCTGCGGATCGTGAACCGGTTCACCCAGGGCTACGCGTCCGACCCGGCGATCAAGCGCTTCGTCGACAGCACCGAGATCTACGTGATCCCGAACGTCAACCCGGACGGCTCGGAGTACGACATCTCCGGCGGCAGCTACAAGTACTGGCGCAAGAACCGGCAGGGCAACGGCACCGACCCCAACCGCAACTGGGGTTACAACTGGGGCTGCTGCGGCGGTTCGTCGGGCTCGACGACCAGTGAGACCTACCGCGGTCCCTCCGCCTTCTCCGCGCCGGAGACCAAGGCGGTGTCCAACTTCGTGAACTCGCGCAAGATCGGCGGCGTCCAGCAGATCAAGGCGAGCATCGACTTCCACACCTATTCGGAGCTCGTCCTGTGGCCGTTCGGCTTCACCTACAACGACACCGCGCCCGGGATGACCGCGGCCGAGGCACAGCGTTTCCAGACGCTGGGCAGGCAGCTGGCCGCGACCAACGGCTACACGCCGCAGCAGTCGAGCGACCTGTACATCACGGACGGGACGATCGACGACTGGATGTGGGGCACGCACAAGATCCTGAGCTTCACCTTCGAGATGTACCCGCGGGGTTCCAACCCCGGCTTCTACCCGCCCGACGAGGTGATCGTCCGGGAGACCACGCGTAACGACAAGGCCGTGGACCTCCTGCTGAACACCGCCATCGGCTGACGCTTCAGCGTTCCGTGAAGGCCTCCTTCCCTACTCTCAAGGTAGGGAAGGAGGCCTTCACGGACTTTCGGCATAAGGTGCGAGGCATGCCGATGTTCGAATTCGAGGGACACCGTCCCCAGGTGGATCCCGAAGCGTGGATCGCCCCCACCGCCACCCTGATCGGCGACGTCGTCGTCGAGAAGGGCGCTTCCGTCTGGTACGGCGCCGTCCTGCGCGCCGACTTCGGGCGGATCCTCATCCGCGAGGGCGCCAACATCCAGGACAACTCGGTCATCCACGTCAACGGCGGCGTGACCGAGGTCGGCAAGAACGTCACCGTCGGGCACCAGTGCCTCGTGCACGACTGCACGATCGGTGAGCAGGCGCTGATCGGCAACGGTTCGACCGTGCTCGACAAGGCGCAGATCGGGGCGAAGGCGCTCGTCGCGGCCGGCGCCACGGTGACACCCGGCATGATCATCCCGCCCGAGACCGTCGCCATGGGCAGCCCGGCGAAGAAGCACGTCCCGCTCGACGGCACCGCCCGCGGCTGGGTCGAGCACAACGCGGCGATCTACCAGGAGCTGGCACGCAGGCACGCGGAAAGCGTCAAGCAGATCGATTGACTCTCCAGTAACTGGAGACCTTAGCTTCGGCCGCATGGCACCGAAGTCGAAGAAGAAGACACACCAGGCGACTCTCGAGCTGACCGCGGGCAACGCGCCGGTGGTCGACCTCGGCAAGACGCTCGGCCAGACCGGCGTGAACCTCGTCGAGGTCAAGAAGGCCTACGACGCGGCGACCGCCTCGCAGCGCGGAGACATCGTCCCGGTGGTCGTGTCGGTGTTCGAGGACCGCTCCTTCGAACTGCGGCTGAAGACCCCGCCGGCGTCGTTCCTCATCAAGAAGGCCTTGGGCGGCAAGGGATCCGGCCGGCCGGGGCACGAGGTCGCCGGCAAGCTGACCCAGGAACAGCTGCGCGAGATCGCCGAGCGGAAACTGCCGGACCTCAACACCGGCGACATCGAGGCGGCCATGCGCACGATCGCGGGCACCGCCCGCTCGATGGGCGTCGCGATCGAAGAACCGTGACGCGCAAGCACGTGATCGTCCCGCCTTTCCGCGACCTCGACCCGGAACTGGAGGTCGCGGAAAGGCTGCTGGCACAGGGAAATCCGTGGCTCGCCGGGGTGGTGGCGGCGCTGCCCGACGAACACGCGGCCGCGGACCGGCTCAACCGGATACTGGCGGCGACGGGGGCGGCGCCGCGACTTTCCCACAGCGGAAACGCTTGGCGCGTGGTGCCGGTGACGTCGTGGCCGGGCTGCGGCGACCTGGTCGCGGCCGCTTCCGGGCTGGCCGAACTGGTCGTGTTCGGCGGCTGGCGGCGGATCAAACGCTGCGCCGTCTGCGCACAGGCGTTCTGTGATCGCACGGCGGGCTGCAGCCGCCGTTGGTGCGCCGGGCATCGGCCGCACGCCGAGCCCCGCGCGAGCGAAGTGCACTAGTCTTGTGCGCACCAGCGACTGGCGCCATTTGAGGTGGAGCACCACCGGGAAGCGACGACAAGGCCGGTACCGCGCGCCTGGGTCCGGCCGTCTCTGGCAGGAGTACGTCCGATGACACACCAGCCCGAACTTTCCGCGCTCGCCGCCGCCGACCCGCAGATCGCGGGACTGGTCGAGGACGAGGCGAAACGCCAGCACGACAAGATCCGCCTGATCGCGTCCGAGAACTACGTCTCCCAGGCGGTGCTGGAGGCGACCGGCACCGTCCTCACCAACAAGTACTCCGAGGGCTACGCCGGCAAGCGGTACTACGAGGGCCAGCAGCTCATCGACCAGGTCGAAAACCTCGCCATCAAGCGCGCGAAGGCGGTCTTCGGCGTCGACCACGCCAACGTCCAGCCGTACTCCGGCTCCCCGGCGAACCTCGCGGTGTACCTCGCTTTCGCTCAGCCGGGTGACACCGTCCTCGGCATGGCGCTGCCGGACGGCGGCCACCTCACGCACGGCTGGAGCGTGTCCGCGACCGGCAAGTGGTTCACCCCGGTCCGCTACGGCGTCCGCAAGGAGACCGGCCGTGTCGACCTCGACCAGGTGCGCGAACTCGCGCTCCAGCACCGGCCGAAGCTGATCTTCGCCGGCGGTACCGCGATCCCGCGCACCATCGACTTCCCGGCGTTCGCGGAGATCGCCCGCGAGGTCGACGCCGTCCTGGTGGCCGACATCGCGCATATCGCCGGGCTCGTCGCGGGCGGCGCGCACCCGTCGCCGGTCGGGCACGCGCAGGTCATCACCACGACCACGCACAAGACGCTCCGCGGTCCGCGTGGCGCGATGATCCTTTCCGACGCCGACCACGCGAAGGCCGTCGACAAGGCCGTGTTCCCTGGTCTGCAGGGCGGCCCGCACAACCACACGACCGCGGCGATCGCGGTGGCGCTCGGCGAGGCGCAGAAGCCGGAGTTCGCCGAGTACGCCCACGCGATCGTGGCCAACGCGAAGGCGCTGGCGGAGGCGCTGACCGAACGCGGGTACGACCTCGTGTCCGGCGGTACCGACAACCACCTGCTGCTGATCGACCTGACCAACAAGAACGTGCCGGGCAAACCCGCCGCGCAGGCGCTGGACCGCGCCGGGATCGAACTGAACTACAACACCGTGCCGTTCGACCCGCGCAAGCCGTTCGACCCGTCGGGCATCCGGCTCGGCACCTCCGCGATCACCACCCGCGGGCTCAAGCCGGAGCACCAGGTGCAGGTCGCGGACTGGATCGACCGCACGATCACCGCCGCGGCGGCCGAGGAACAGTCCGCTTTGGACACCATCGCCGCCGAGATCCGCGAATTCCTCTCGCCTTTCCCGATCCCGGGTTACTCGGCCTAGGGCTCGCGCGGGTGGGCCGGTGAGCTCGGCGTAGCGGCCGGTCCGTGAAGGACTCCTTGAGGGACCCAGAGTCCCTCAAAGTTCCCCTCACCCGTTCGAAAGACCCTCACGAGACCCAGCCGAGGAAACTCGACCTTCACGTACTCCACGCGAGCAAGACCGCAAGTACCGGAGGCGGTGGGTCCGGGTGGTGGGGGGGGGGGGGGGGGGGGGGGGGGGGGGGGGAGAAAAAAAAAAAAAAAACACAAAACGCCGACAAAGAAAAACACAAG
>NZ_JBVKAE010000005.1:270230-277874 GCF_055598845.1 Amycolatopsis sp. NPDC039088
GGCGATTCGGGTTCTAACCCGAATCGCCACTCACGACCCACTGGACCAGCATCCGACCGCCGCCCCCCGAACGCACTTAGCCGACTAACTGCGGCCGGAAGCGCGTGAAGGCCCCCTTCATTGCGTCTAGCGCAATGAAGGGGGCCTTCACGTACTTGCGATAAGCGACTAGTGGGCCGCGGGACCGTCGATGGCCTCCTTGGCCAGCCTGTCGGTCTCGCGCTCGAACGAACGCTTGATCTCGGCCTCGGCGTCGGCACGCCCGACCCAGGACGAACCTTCGACGCTCTTGCCCGGCTCCAGATCCTTGTACACCTCGAAGAAGTGCTGGATCTCGAGCTTGTGGAACTCGTTCAGGTGGTGGATGTCGCGCAGGTGCTCCAGGCGCGGGTCGTTCGTCGGGACCGCCAGGACCTTGTCGTCCGGGCCCTTCTCGTCGGTCATCCGGAACATGCCGATCGCGCGGCAGCGGATCAGGCAACCCGGGAAGGTCGGCTCCTGGACGAGCACCAGCACGTCGAGCGGATCGCCGTCCTGACCGAGGGTGTCGTCGATGAAGCCGTAGTCGGCGGGGTACTGGGTGGCGGTGAACAGCGTCCGGTCGAGTTTGATCCGACCGGTCTTGTGGTCCACCTCGTACTTGTTGCGCTCCCCCTTGGGGATTTCGATAGTGACGTCGAATTCCACGCCGGCCTCGCTGCTCTCGTCTTTTGGTACGCCCCGCCGTCGCGACGGCTCACCGAAATCATCGTCTTGTCTTCACTAGTGTGGACCACGGGGGCTCGGACGGTCGCATCGATGTGGCCGTATGTGAGCTTGGCCCCTTCCCCGGGCGGTGGATGAAGGAGTGTTGAGTGCCGGAAAACGATGACCCCAGGTGGCCGTCGGACGACAAGGACACCTCATCCACCGAGCCCAAGGGCGCCGAAGGGAACGGCGAGTCCACCGTTTGGCTGCCCATGACGGGGCTGGCGAGCGGTAAGACCGAAGAGCTGTCCGTGCCGAAGGTCACACCCGAAAGTGGCTCCTGGTTCCAGCCCGTGGTCGAGGTCGAGGACGAACCGGATGTCCCCGAGACCCCCACCCCGCAGTGGTCCGCCTTCGCCCCGGTGACCCCGGTCGAGCCGAAGGAGCCCGAGGAGCCGAAGACGCTCTTCGTCAAACCCGTCCAGCAGCACGCGGAGGAACCGGACTGGGACCAGTTCGACCGCAACGCCCGCACGCCGTCGCGTGAGCCCGAGCCGAGGCCCGAGTCCCGTCAGGAACCCCAGCGCCAGGAACCGCGTCTGCAGGAACCCCCGGCGCCTCCGCAGCAAGAGCAGCCCCAGCGCCAAGAACCCCAGCGCCGTCCCGAGCAGAACCGGGTCGAGCCGCCGCGACCGGCGCCGGTCCCGTCGGCGACCATGCACGCGCGGCCGGTCCGCATCGAGCCGGCCGAAGAGCGCTTCGACTCCGAAGCCACCGTCGGCATGAAGCAGCACGAACCGCCTTCGGAGACGCCCCCGGCCGCCGAGACCGAGGCCGCACCCGCGCCGAAGCCGAAGAAGCGCAAGCGCAAGGTCCTCGTGATCACCACCGTGGTCGTCGTCCTGCTGCTCGCCGGGCTTGGCGCGGCCGCCGCGATGCCGAAGGTGTCGAACCGGCTCGGTCTGCCTTGGGCGCCGAACGCGCCGAAGGGAGACATCCCGAAGCCCGCCGGCGTCACCCGCGTCCTGCACGGTCCGGACGTCAACGGCTCCGGGCCCACGAAAGAAGGGCTCGTCGCCGCGCTCAAGGGCCCCACCGGTTCCCCCGACCTCGGCACGCTCACCGGCACCGTCGTGGACGCGGCGACCGGTACCGTCCTCTGGGACAAGAACTCCGGCACCCCGTTGACCCCGGCGTCGACCACGAAGATCCTGGTCGTGGCGGCCGCGTTGCTGTCACTCGACCACGGGACGCAGATCTCGACGAAGATCGTCCAGGGCGCGGACCCGGGCACGGCCATCCTCGTCGCGGGCGGCGACCCGACCCTGACCGCGCTCCCGCTGGGCACCGACTCGCCGCTGTACCCGGGCGCCGCCCACGTCGACGACCTCGTCGCCCAGGTCAAGAAGGCCTCCGGCGGCAAGATCTCCAAGGTCCAGCTCGACGCGAGCCTGTTCAAGGGGCCGACGGCCGCGGTGGGCTGGGATCCCGAGGACACCGCCGCCGGGAACACCTACATGGCGCCGGTCGTCCCGGTGATGGCCGACGGCGGCCGCACCGATCCGAAGAACGACCACTCGCCCCGTGTCGCGAATCCGGCGATGGCGCTGACCCAGAAGATCGCCGGAAAGCTCGAAGCCCAAGCGGGCGGTACGGCGACGGCGCCGAAGGACGCGAAGGTACTCGGCGAGGTCAAGTCGCAGCCGTTGACGGAGTTCGCCAACTCGCTGCTGCAGCTTTCGGACAACATGCTCGGTGACGCCCTCGCTCGCCAGGTCGCGCTGGCGAAGGGCGGAGAGCCGTCGTTCGCCGGTGGCGCGGCCGCGACGATGGACGTGCTGAAGCAGGCCGGTTTCGACCTCACCGGTGTCCAGCTCAACGACGGCAGCGGGCTGTCCGACCAGAACAAGATCCCGGCGAAGGTGCTCAGCGAGATCCTCACCGTCGCGGCGGCGCCGGACGGGCAGGATCCGAGGACGGCCAAACTGCGGCCGATGCTCGCCGGCCTCCCCGTCGCGGGTGGCAGCGGGACGCTGGAGAAGCGCTACGGCGATCCGGCGTCGGCGGCGGGCCGGGGCTGGGTGCGCGGCAAGACCGGGACGCTGTCCGGGGTGAACACCCTCGCCGGCGTGGTGCTCGACACCGACGGCCGGATGCTGGTGTTCGCACTGATGTCGTCCGGTTCGGATCAGAACAAGGGCAGGGCCGCGCTCGACGTCGTCGCGGCGACCCTGCACAAGTGCGGCTGCCGCTGAGCGCACGACCGGAATCGGAGCGTGAGGAAGTCGCGGCTGAATCCGGCCTTTCAGCGGGTAGCGTCATAAGAGTGACTGAGGAAACGCCGACCAAGACACGTTCGATGGTCGACTGGTCCCTGGCCGCCTCGACGGGTGCCCTCCTGGTGCGCGGTGGCCCGGTGGTCGATCGCGAAGAGGCCGAAGCGGCCGTCGCCGATCTGCGCGAGCTGACCAGCGAGGCGGAAGGGCACGTCCGTGAGCTGACCGGGCTCGGCCTCGACCTGCCGCTGCTGCGCGCCGAGGTCGTCGACAGGCCCGGCTGGGTCCGCTCGGCCGCGTCCGGGCTCGACGCGCTCACCGGCCGCGCGCTCCCGCAGGCGCAGGGCGGGCCGCTCGGGCCGGTGCTGGCCTCCGGCGCCGGCGTCCAGACCGGTCTGGTGCTCGCGTTCCTCGCTTCCCGCGTACTCGGCCAGTACGACCCGTTCGGCGGGCCGGAACGCCGTGGCCAGCTGGTGCTCGTCGCGCCGAACATCGTCGCCGCGCAGCGCGCGATGGACGTGCCGGGGCACGACTTCCGGCTGTGGGTCTGCCTGCACGAATGCACCCACCGGCTGCAGTTCACCGCGGTCACCTGGCTGCGCGACTACTTCGCCGACGAGGTCGAGCGGCTGATCGGCGGACTCGCCGGCCGCGACGCGGACGGACTGAGCGACCTGGTCGGACGGCTGCCGGACACCATCAAGCAGATCGGCAAGGGCAAGACGGGCGGCGCCGGTCTCGCCGAACTGCTGCAGTCCCCGGGCGAACGCGCGGTGTTCGATCGGCTGCTCGCCCTCTCCACCCTGCTGGAGGGGCACGCCGACTTCGTGATGGACGCCGTCGGACCGCAGGTCGTGCCCAGCGTCGAGCTGATCCGGTCGCGGTTCACCGCGCGGCGCAAGGGTGGCGGGCTGATCGATCGCGTGCTGCGCAGCTTGCTCGGGGTCGACGCGAAGATGCGTCAGTACGAACAGGGCGCGAAGTTCACCAAGCACGTCGTCGACGCCGTCGGCATGGACGGCTTCAACGCGGTGTGGACGTCGCCGAACACGCTGCCGACCAGGGCCGAGATCACCGATCCGGCGGCCTGGGTACGGCGTCTGCACGGGTGAGCGGGCCGGATCCGGCGGTCGCGGCCGTCCGGACGGCCGTGCGGGACTTCCTCGCGTCGGCCGACGTCGGCGACGAGGTGTGCGTCGCCGTGTCGGGAGGGGCGGATTCGCTGGCGCTCGCCGAAGCGGCCGCGTTCACGGGCTCCCGAGCCGGGCTGAAGGTGCGGGCACTCGTCGTCGACCACGGCCTCCAGGACGGCTCCGCCGAAACCGCGGCGAAGGCGGCGTGCACCGCTCGCGAACTGGGCGTCGACACCGCCGAGGTCCTCACGGTGAAGGTCGTGGGCGCGGGTGGCCCGGAAGCGGCGGCCCGCCGGGCCAGGTACCGCGCGCTGCGTTCGGCGCTGCCGGAAGGACACGGCCTCGTCCTCCTCGGCCACACCCTCGACGACCAGGCCGAAACCGTGCTGCTCGGCCTCGGCCGGGGTTCGGGACCGCGGTCGCTCGCCGGGATGCGGCCGCACGACCCGCCCTGGGGACGACCGCTTCTCGGCGTCACCCGCGCCACCACCCGGCAGGCGTGCCGCGCGCTCGGCGTCGACCCCTGGCAGGACCCGCACAACCAGGACCCGCGGTTCACCCGTGTCCGGTTGCGTACGGAAGTACTGCCCCTTCTGGAGGATGTGCTTTCCGGCGGAGTCGCGGCCTCACTGGCCCGCACGGCGGCGCAACTGCGCGAGGACACCGAGGCGTTGGACACACTCGCCGGAGACGTCTACCTGCGTGCCTTCACCGAGGACGGGCTCGACGTCGCCGTGCTCGCCACCGAGCCGCCCGCGCTGCGACGGCGTGTCCTCCGCAGGTGGCTGCTGGACTCCGGCGTCCGCGAACTCACCGACGCCCACCTGCGTTCGGTCGACGCGCTGGTGGGGAACTGGCGGGGTCAGGGCGGAGTCTGGCTACCCGGCGACTTGGTGGCCGGGCGGGCGCATGGCAGGCTCTCGGTGTCAGCACCCCATTCCACCACCTAGAGGGGAACCTCCCGTGTACGAAGGCGAGATCGCCTCCGTGCTCGTCACCGAGCAGCAGATCAACGACAAGATCGCCGAGCTGGCCGCGCAGGTCGCCGCGGATTACCCGGCCGACGGACCCGGCGCCGGGCAGGGAGACCTCCTGCTCGTCGGGGTGCTCAAGGGCGCGGTGATGTTCATGACCGACTTCGCCAGGGCACTCCCGCTTCCCTCCCAGCTCGAATTCATGGCGGTCTCCTCCTACGGCTCGGCGACCTCGTCGTCGGGTGTGGTGCGGATCCTCAAGGACCTCGACCGCGACATCGCCGGCCGCGACGTGCTCATCGTCGAGGACATCGTCGACTCCGGGCTCACGCTGTCCTGGCTCCTCAAGAACCTCGCCAGCCGCAACCCGGCCTCGCTCGAGGTCGTCTCGCTCCTGCGCAAGCCGGAGGCGGTCAAGGTCGACGTACCGGTCAAGTACATCGGGTTCGACATCCCCAACGAATTCGTGGTCGGATACGGCCTGGACTACGCGGAGCGTTACCGGGACCTGCCCTACATCGGCACCCTGGACCCGCACGTCTACACGTCGTGAGAACCGCTTGCCCGCGTTCGCGGAAATGCGGAACCCTGAGCACCGAGAACGCGTCATAGGCAGCGTTCGAGTGCGTTAACCTATGCGAAGACCAATGCCGACGCAGCCGTCGTGGCCTGGCCCGGGGGAAACGGAGAGAGCTCAGATGGGGAACAGCAGCTTGGCGGACGCGAACGCGTTCAAGAACGCCGCGGCCCAGGGTCAGGTCGGGATCGACCCGGACGCGGCCCAGACCGTCCTGAACAAGATCCGTACCGGCAAGGACGCCATCGAGGCCCTGCTCAACCGGTCGGGGGACCTGGGGCAGGCGCCGAAACTGGGTGACAACCCGGTCGGGCACGCCATCGCAGCGAAGGTCGCGAACCGCGCCGACGGCGGAGGCGACTCGTACGCCGCCGCGCTCCAGAACCTGTACCAGCAGTACGAGGCCGCCGAGTCCGGCATCGTGACCGCGATGGCGCGCTATCACGAGATCGACCAGGACGCGGCGCGGCCGTTCCGTAACGTCTGAGGGGGAGTCAGAAAGCCATGCCACCGAAGCACAGCGCCGACTCTTACGGCGAGAGCAGCAGCACCCCGGTCCAGCTGGGCGACACCGGGCAGTCCGAGGGCATCGTCTCGTCCGCCCGCGGCCGTTCGGACGGCTTCGAGATCGGCGCCGACCGCGCCATCACGAACCCGCCGAACTGGGAGAACGCCCCGACCAGCCAGGACCTGTGGAACCAGGCCAACATCGGCAACGACCCCAGCACGGCGACCGCGCTCAGCCAGACGTGGAGTTCGCACGGCGGTCAGCTGAGCCAGGCCTCGAACGACCTCTACAACGCGATCTCCGAACTGGGCGCCGCCTGGATCGGCCAGGGCGCGGCGAGTGCGCAGGGCGCGCTGGTCGCCATCGCGAACTCGGGCTCGCAGGCCTCCGAAGCCGCGGTCACGATGTCGGACAGGCTGCAGAAGCAGGCCGACGCCGCGACCAAGGTCAAGCTGATGCCGAAGCCCACCGACTACAGCCCGGAGAAGGCGATGGGCCAGGCCCTCGCCGCGGGCCCGCTCGGCATGGTCACCGACCAGAAGCCCCTCGCCGACCAGGACAAGGAAGTGCGGGCGGAGCAGGCCAGGTTCCTCGAGGCCTACACCAAGGAGATGAGCGAGGTCGACAGCTCGACCCCGAGCTTCGGCCCCGAATCCCTCGGCATGAAGCCGACCGCCACGCACAACAGCGCCTCGTTCAGCGGCGTCGGCAACATGGGCGGCGGCGGCATCAATCCCGGCGCCGTCTCCGGCACCCCCGTCCTCGCCGGCACGCACGGCTACGGCGGCGTGCAGGGCGTCCAGCACGCCGCGGCCGTCCACAGCGGTGGCCCGGATTCGGGTGTGTTCTCGCAGGCCGGTTACACCCCCGCCGCAGCGGCTCCGGGCGTCGCGGCAGGACCTGGTGTCGGTGCCGGTGTCGCTTCCGGTGCCGGTGTCCCGATGAGCTCGCCCGCCCCGTCGGCGGGTGGCGGCAACGGGCTCGGCCAGGCACTCACCGCGGCCGCGCTCGGCGGCGGCCTCGGCTACGCCGGTGCGAAGGCGCTCGGGCAGGGCAACAAGTCCGGCGCCAAGGAAACCGACGGCACCGACGCCGCGGCGACCGACAACGCTCCCGCGCAGAGCGCCGCGTCCCAGGCCGTGCCGCAGCAGGGCATCGTGTCCTCCAGCGGCACCATCGGTGGTGGCGCCACCCCGCCGATGCAGGGCATGGGCGGCGGCATGGGCATGGGCGCCCCCGGCGCGCAGGCCGAGCAGGAAGAGGAGCACACGCACGCGTCGTTCCTCATCGAGCCCGACCCGGACGACGCTTTCGGCGCCAACGAGGCGACCCCGCCGCCGGTCATCGGTGCCTGGACCGAAGACGACGATCGCTAGAGCGGTTTTCACCGGGCGGGGGGGGGGGGGGGGGGGGGGGGGGGGGGGAGGTGGGGGGGGGGGGGGGGGGGGGGGGGGGGGGGGGGGGGGGGGAAAAAGGCAGCACGAAGGGG
>NZ_JBVKAE010000005.1:277884-305794 GCF_055598845.1 Amycolatopsis sp. NPDC039088
CAACCCCACCCGGGAAGCTTTTTTGGGCCCAAACGGGGCACCCCCTCCCTTGGTCGTTGTTGCGGAGAACGAAAAAACCCCTCCTGAGGTTGTTTTCCCCCCCCCCCCCCCCCCCCCCCCCCCCGCGCCCGCTGACCTGTATGGGGGCGTTTTATGGCGAACGGTGAACTGCTCGCGGGAGTCGAAATGGACTTCCTGTGGGAGGGCGCGAACGCCGGCGAGTTGCCGTACCCGCTGCGGCTCCGCTCGCACGGGGCGACCGTCGACGAGCGCGGCGCCCTGCGGCAGCAGGTACTCCAGTCGCTGAACCAGCGCCGTCTCGCCGACGAGCGCGGGCGCCCCGAACCCCATATCGAAGACTTCTTCGGCGTCCTCGCGAGGCCGGACCTGAGCCTGGACTGCGTCCAGCTCAACAACCCCAACACCGAACCGCTGCTCGCGGTCGCGTCGATGCTCGGCGGCCAGGGCCTGCTGACGGTCCAGGACCCGCGCGGTTTCCACTTCCACCCCATCGCCCCGGACGGCCTCGCGAGCGCGATCGTCTCCCTCCTGCCGCCGGGCTCACGCGGCACGGAAAAGTCGATCACCCTGCCGCTGGACGGACTCGTCGGCGCGTCGGGAGCGGACTTCCTCCAGCGGCGCCAGCCGCAGGTCGACGGCCGGGCCACCTCCGACGAGGACCGCAAAGCGCTGTCGCGGCTCCAGGCCCAGCCGCGGCTGCGCGGCGGCCAGTTCGGCGCCAACGCGCGCAGCCGTCACGGCACGCGTAGCCGGTCCGCCGTGCTGAGCTGGTTCGACACGCAGTCGGGCCGGTACTTCACCCAGGCCACCCGCGGCTCCGATGGCCGGGACTGGATCACCGTCGCGCCCGCGGACCCGGCGACCTTGCGGCACCGGCTCACGGAGATGCTGGGGAAGATCGCTTCCGAAGCTTCTGTCGCGCTTTAAGTACCTCTCGCGTGCCATGAAAGGTCCTTTCCTCGCAAAATTTGCAAGGAAAGGACCTTTCATGGCGTTCGGCGGGCAACACCCGTGCCCTTTCGCCCATCCGCCCGCCGCTTGTCGTACCCCTTCGCTATCGTGAACCTCCGGGGCCGCCCTGACGCACAGCGACCAGCCGCGCACAAGGCCCCGCAGCAAGAGCCAAGGTGCCGGGAGGGCACGGAGCAATGCATCAGGAACACTTCACGCCGATGGCGTTCGACTTCCTCTGGGAGTCCGCCGAACTCGGTGACCTGCCGTATCCGCTGCGGAACCGCTCGCACGGCGCGACCGAGGCCGAGCGCCGGGCGCTGCGCAACCGCACCGACGTCGAACTCAAGGCCCGCGGCATCCGCGACAGCCGGGGACGGCTGGATCCGAAGATCGAGGACTGGCTGTACCTCCTCGCCCGCGGCTCGCTGACCATCGACGCGCTGCACATCCCCGAGTTCCAGGCCCCGACGGTCGCCGTGCTCGGCGCCACCGACGGCCGCGGCGGCGTACTCGCGATCCAGGACCAGACCGGCATCTGGCTGCGTGAGGCCCCGGCCGACGGACTGCCGACAGCGGTCGTCGACCTGCTGCCGCCGGGGCAGCGCGGCTCCGAGGCCTCCGTCACGCTGCCGATCGACGACGCCCGCCGCACCCCACCGATCCGCGCCGCCGTCAACCCGACGAAGCAGACCGAAGAGCCCGAAGCGGCGAAGGCCCGTCGCAAGGAGAAGCCGCGCGTCTCACTCAGTGAACGCATCACCGCGGACCCGCGCGAGGCGTTCGGCAAGCTCACCGGCCAGCCGCGGCTGCGCGGCGGTCAGCTGGCGGCGAACAGCCGGTCCCACGTGGGCGCCAAGCAGCGGTCCCGCGTCCTCGGCTGGTTCGACACCGTCAGCGGTCGCTACCTCAGCACGTCACAGGCCGGTCCCGACGGACGCGAATGGGTCACCGTCTCACCCGCCGACGTCAAGGCACTGCGGACGAGGCTGGGCGAAATGGTCGCCGGTGTGGCGGTCGACACACGTTAGGGTGACCGGCGCATCCCCCACCCGGGAACCCTGGCGAGGGGTCCGCCGTTTACCTCCGAGAGGCTCACCACCCTCGTCCGTCCAGGCGGGCGGTATCCTGAGGGGCGGGTGTCGGAGCACCATGGGTCGTCAAGATCACGATGGCGGGTATCACAGCAGCCGCCCAACCAGGAAGGGTCGAGGCCACCAGGGCCGAGTCGTATGAACCGGAAGAGCGTGCTCAAGAACCCAGTGCTCTGGATTCTCGCGGCGGTACTGGCGTTTCTCGCGTACAACACGATCTTCGACAGTGATCGTGGCTATACCCAGGTGCCCATCTCGGTCGCGAACCAGCAGATCACCGCGAACAACGTCAAGGAAGCCTCGCAAGAGGACAAGGAACAGCAGGTCAAGCTGCTCCTGAACAAGAAGATCGAGGTCGACGGCCAGCAGGTCGACCAGATCATCGCCCAATACCCGGCGAACGTCGCGGGCACCGTCTACGGGCAGCTCATCGGCCTCAAGAACGGTGACAACCCGGTCAAGTTCACCACCAAGGTCACCCAGCAGAACGTCCTCACCCAGATCCTGATCTTCGCCATCCCGCTGGCGCTGGTGCTGGGCCTGCTGATGTGGATGATGAACAACGCGCAGGGCGGCGGGAACCGCGTCCTCAACTTCGGCAAGTCGAAGGCCAAACAGCTCAACAAGGACATGCCCAAGACGACCTTCGGGGACGTCGCGGGCGCCGACGAGGCCGTCGAAGAGCTGTACGAGATCAAGGACTTCCTGCAGAACCCGGCGCGCTACCAGGCACTCGGCGCGAAGATCCCCAAGGGCGTCCTGCTCTACGGGCCGCCCGGTACCGGTAAGACGCTGCTCGCCCGAGCCGTCGCCGGCGAGGCGGGCGTGCCGTTCTACACGATCTCCGGTTCCGACTTCGTCGAGATGTTCGTCGGCGTCGGCGCCTCGCGAGTCCGCGACCTGTTCGAACAGGCCAAGCAGAACGCGCCTTGCATCATCTTCGTCGACGAGATCGACGCGGTCGGCCGCCAGCGCGGCGCCGGCCTCGGCGGCGGCCACGACGAGCGCGAGCAGACACTGAACCAGCTCCTCGTCGAGATGGACGGCTTCGACGCGCGCGGCGGCATCATCCTGATCGCCGCGACCAACCGCCCCGACATCCTCGACCCGGCGCTCCTGCGCCCCGGCCGGTTCGACCGCCAGATCCCGGTGTCCGCACCGGACATGCGCGGCCGCAAGGCGATCCTCGAGGTGCACGCCAAGGGCAAGCCGATCGCACAGGGCACCGACCTGAGCGGCCTCGCGAAGCGGACCGTCGGCATGTCCGGCGCCGACCTCGCGAACGTGCTCAACGAGGCCGCACTGCTCACCGCCCGCGAGAACGGGCACGTGATCACCGACGCCGCCCTGGAGGAATCCGTCGACCGCGTCGTCGGCGGCCCCGCCCGCAAGAGCCGGATCATCTCCGAGAAGGAGAAGAAGATCACGGCCTACCACGAGGGCGGCCACGCGCTCGCCGCGTGGGCGATGCCGGATATCGAACCGGTCTACAAGCTGACGATCCTGCCGCGCGGGCGCACCGGCGGTCACGCCCTGCTCGTCCCGGAGGACGACAAGGAGTTGATGACCCGCTCGGAGATGATCGGGCGCCTGGTCTTCGCGATGGGCGGCCGCACCGCGGAGGAGCTCGTCTTCCACGAGCCCACCACCGGTGCCTCCTCCGACATCGAGCAGGCGACCAAGATCGCCCGCGCGATGGTCACCGAATACGGCATGAGCGCCCGCCTCGGCGCGGTCAAATACGGCCAGGAGCAGGGCGACCCGTTCCTCGGCCGCTCGGCAGGCCGCCAGGCGGACTACTCCCTGGAAGTCGCGCACGAGATCGACGAGGAGGTGCGCAAGCTCATCGAGACCGCGCACACCGAGGCGTGGCACGTGCTGAGCACCTACCGCGACGTGCTGGACGAGCTGGTCATCGAGCTCCTCGAAAAGGAGACGCTGACCCGCAAGGACCTCGAGCGGATCTTCGCGACCGTCGAGAAGCGCCCGCACATCACCATCTTCAACGAGTTCGGCGAGCGGAAGCCGTCGGACAAGCCGCCGATCAAGACCCCCGGCGAGCTGGCGATGGAGCGCGGCGAGCCGTGGCCGCCGCCGGAGGAGAAGAAGGAGCAGCCGGTGCTGCAGCCGGCGCCGACCCCGGTCGGCACCGCGCAGGGCGGCGGCGACCTCCCCGGTGGCCCGCCGTACGGCGCCCCCGTTCCGCCGCCGGACCCGAACGCCAACCCCTACGCTCCGCCGCAGCCGGGCGCGCACCCCAACGGTGGCCGCCCGAACGGTGGGCCGAACGGCACCGGCCACTGGCCGCAGGCATATGGTGGTCAGCAGCCGGGCGGTCCGGCAGGTGGTTACCAGGGTGGGCCCGTCGGCGGCCCGCCGAACTACGGGGCTCCTCCCGGATGGACCCCGGCGACCCAGCCGGGCGGCCAGCCGAACCAGCCCTGGCGTCCCGCCGAAGACCGCCCGCGCGACGGCTGGTTCGCGGACCAGCCCGGCCAGCCCGGCGGTCAGCAGCAGGACGAAGGACAACAACGGCGTGAATCCGACGGACAGGACGACACCAAGCGGTAACGGCGCGAGCCCGGTCTTCGACCAGGACCGGGCCGAGAAGGCCGTACGCGAACTCCTGCTCGCCTGTGGTGAGGACCCGGACCGGGACGGTCTCCTTGAGACCCCGGCCCGGGTCGCTCGCGCTTACCGGGAAATGTTCGCCGGGCTCTACACCGAACCCGACCATGTCCTGGACCGCACGTTCGACGAGGCACACGAAGAACTCGTGCTCGTGACGGACATCCCGATGTTCAGCACCTGTGTTCCCAGCAAGCAGACGGTGAACGCGGTCAGTGGTACCAAGACGGCGGCCGAAGTCGAAGTCGGCGACAAGCTGTGGACTCTGGCAGGCGGCAAAGTCGAGGAGACCACGGTCACCGAGATCAGCTCGCACAAGACTCGCGAGCTGGTCGAGGTCACGACTGCGGGCGGAAGCTTCAAGGTCACTCCTGACCATCCTTTAGCGACACCGAAGGGATGGATGGAAGCCAAGGACGTCGAGGGGTCCTTCATCGAGTGGACCCATGCGCGCAAGCTCAGCCGGAACCGGTGGAAGCCTGTGTTCGGCTACGACTTCGGCTACGTCATCGGTGCGACCTGCTCGGACGGGACCGTTGCCGAGCGCTACGTCTCGCTCGTGGTGAACGACCGGGACTTCGCGAAGAAGTACGCCGAGTCGCTCTACCGTGCCTTCGGAATCGAGGCGAAGCTCGAACCGGTCACGCGACCGTCGAGCTACCTAGGACGTGACGTGCCGGGATTCCGGGTGCGAGTCGTCTCGTCGTTCCTCGCGGACCTGATGCGCCAGTATCTCGGCGGCGACGCGCACCACCAGCGCCAGCGCTTCCCGATGGTCGTCCTCAACGACTTGAGCACGTTCAACGGTTTTCTCGACGGGTATGTGGACGGTGACGGCTGCGACGATCCCGGCAGGTCAGGACGCCGGATCACGAGTGCGAACATCCATTTCCTGGAGGACCTGGCCACGGTCATCGGCGCTCGCTTCTCGCCAAGCCTCAAGACAACTTCGCAGCTGTGGGTCGCTGACAGCTGGTTCCGGCGGCACGGCTTCCCGCAGGATGATTACACGACCGATCTGATCGAGTCGGAGTACGTCGAGGTCGAGTCCGTCCGGCCAGTGAAGGCCACGGGAACCAAGCCCTACACGGTTTACAGCTTCAAATGCGAACCGCACCCGACCTTCCTGATCGCCGGTCACCTGACGCATAACTGTGAACATCATTTGCTCTCATTCCACGGCCTCGCTCATATCGGGTACATCCCCAATGAGCACGGCAAGGTCACCGGGCTGTCCAAACTGGCCCGCCTCGTCGACCTCTACGCCAAGCGCCCCCAGGTCCAAGAGCGCCTCACCTCCCAGGTCGCCGACGCGCTCATGCGCAAACTCGAGCCCCGCGGCGCGATCGTCGTGGTCGAGGCCGAGCACCTTTGCATGGCCATGCGCGGCATCCGCAAACCCGGCGCCAAGACGACGACGTCGGCCGTGCGCGGTCTGCTGCAGTCTTCGGCGTCCTCGCGGGCGGAGGCGCTGGATCTGATCATGGGCCGTCGATGACCGCCCTGCCCCGGCCCGGCCGGTGCGCGGTGATGGGCATTTTGAACGTCACCCCTGATTCCTTTTCGGACGGTGGCCGCTACCTCGGCGTCGACCAGGCGCTGGAGCACGCGCACGAGATGTGGGCACGCGGGGCGGATCTGATCGACGTCGGCGGGGAGTCGACGCGGCCGGGTGCGTCCCGAGTGGACGCCGAGACCGAGATTTCCCGGATCATGCCGGTGATCCGTTCGCTGGCGGCGGACGGTCTCGCGATGTCCGTGGACACCACCCGCGCCGAGGTCGCGGCCGCCGCGATCGAGGCCGGTGCGTCGGTGATCAACGATGTCTCCGGCGGGCTGGCCGATCCGAACATGGCGAAGGTCGCCGCCGAGACCGGCGTCCCGTGGGTGCTGATGCACTGGCGCGGGCACAGTAAGGACATGAACGCGCTGGCGTCCTATGAGGACGTTGTCGGCGACGTTCGCGCCGAACTGCTGTCCCGAGTGGACGAAGCGGTCGCCGCCGGGGTCGACCCGAGTGCGATCGTGCTCGACCCGGGACTCGGGTTCGCGAAGAACGCCGAACATGACTGGGCGCTGTTGAACGGCCTGGATTCCTTTCTGTCCTTGGGTTTTCCGGTGCTCGTCGGTGCTTCGCGCAAACGGTTCCTCGGCCGCCTGCTGTCCGGAAAGGACGGGAAGCCCGCTCCGCCCGACGGCCGGGAGGATGCCACCGCCGCTGTCTCCGCGCTGGCCGCGTCGGCGGGCGCGTGGGGTGTCCGGGTGCACGAGGTCGGCGCGAGTCTGGACGCCGTGACCGTCGCGGCCGCTTGGCGTAAGGGGAGTCCCGATGTCTGATCGCATCACGCTGACCGGTCTGCGGGTCTTCGGCAGGCACGGGGTCTTCGATCACGAGAAGCGTGACGGGCAGGAGTTCGTCGTCGACATCGTCGTGTGGCTGGACCTCGGCCCGGCCGCCGCGTCCGACGACCTGACCAAGACTCTGCATTACGGCGAGCTCGCCGAACTCGCGGCCGGGATCGTGGCCGGTGAGCCGTACGACCTCATCGAGAGTGTCGCCGGGAAGATCGCCGACGAGGTCCTGCGTGACGAGCGATTGAGCGCCGTCGAGGTGACGGTGCACAAGCCGTCCGCGCCGATCCCGCTGAACTTCGACGACGTCGCCGTCACGGTGCGGCGGGAGCGATGAGCCGCGCGCTTCTCTCGCTGGGGTCGAACCTGGGGGATCGGCTCGCGTTCCTCCAGTCGGCCGTCGACGCCGTCCGGCCCGCGATCGTCGCGGTGTCGTCGGTCTACGAGACGAAGGCGTGGGGTGTCGAGGATCAGCCCGACTTCCTCAACGCCGTCGTCCTGGTCGACGACCCGGCGCGTGATCACTGGGACTGGCTGCGCACCGGGCAGGCCGCCGAGCAGGCGGCGGAGCGCGTGCGCGAACTCCGGTGGGGTCCGCGCACGCTGGACGTCGACATCGTGACCGTGGACGGGGTGCGTTCCGAGGACCCTCGGCTGGTGCTTCCGCATCCCGGCACGCCGGAGCGTGCGAGCGTGCTGATCCCGTGGTTGGAGATCGAGCCTGGCGCGGTGCTCCCCGGCCACGGTCCGGTCGTCGATCTCCTCGCCGCCCGCCCGCAGGACGATCGCGACTCGGTGCGGCGAACCGCCCTGCGTTTAGTCCTCTGAATGCGGTGGTTGGCGCCACGAACTACCGCATTTAGAGGACGAAATGCGGGGGTCAGGCGAGGGCGGCGCGAAGGGCGGTGACGATCCATTCGGCCTGCGGCATCTGAGACGGGAACGACGGCCAGCCGTTCATCTTTCCCAGCAGGTGCCAGTACCGCTCGGCTCGCGGATCGGAGCTGATCGACATCCCGTCGGCCAGCTTCTTCCGCCAGGCCGGGTCGTCAGGGTTCTGCCCGTTCCGCGAAGACTCCGAGAAGATCGTCTCCGCGAGTTCCCGGCCTTCCGCCGAGTCCGGGGCGATGCCGGCTTCGAGCGCTTCGGCCGCCTTCGCGCTCCACGCCATCCACAGCTGCTGCTGTTTCTCTCCGAAGTCGGCCCCGTCCTCCTCCCGGAGTTTCGAGTGCCACTCGCTCATCCGGCGGATGGACGCGCGGAACTCCTCGTCCTGGACCAGTTCGGCGAACTCGATCCAGGCCTCCAGCTGCTCCGGCGTCGGGTCGTCGGGCAGTTCCGGTTTCGCCGAGCGCATCCGCTCGTAGAACTCCGGATCCAGTTCGAGTCCTTCGACCATGTCCGTCCAGAACTCGTCCAGCAAACGTTTGCGGTCTTCGTCCGACATCGACGCGAGCTTGTTCATCAGTTCGACCTCCTCCAGTGGTGAGTCCCGTTTGGCCACCGCTCGCAGGACCGCCCGGCGCAACTCCAGCCGTCGGATCTGCTCGTCCAGGGCGGCGACATGCTGGACCGCGAGGTCGCCGATGGTCGCTTCCCTGGTCAGCGCCCGCTCCACGTCGGCGAGACCCAGCCCGAGTTCCCGCAGTGTCCGGACCAGCTCCAGACGCGCCATCGCGGTGGCGTCGTAGAGGCGGTAGCCGGAGTCGGTGCGGTCGGTCGGCGGGAGGAGCCCTTCGTCGGAGTAGAAGCGGATGGTCTTCACGGGCAGGCCGGTCCGTTTGGCCAGCTCCCCGATGGTGAAAACCGCTGCGGTGCCCATGTGCTTCATGTTCGACTCTCCAGTTGGTGGAGAGTCAAGCCTGCCAGGTAGCGTTGGACCATGCACTT
The DNA here is from genome assembly GCF_055598845.1 of Amycolatopsis sp. NPDC039088. Taxonomy (NCBI): domain Bacteria; kingdom Bacillati; phylum Actinomycetota; class Actinomycetes; order Pseudonocardiales; family Pseudonocardiaceae; genus Amycolatopsis; species Amycolatopsis sp. NPDC039088. The sequence continues at coordinate 286,821 of NZ_JBVKAE010000005.1, forward strand.
CACCCGGCCACGCGAGCTGGCGGTGGCCGGCCTACTGGGCTTGGTCCTGGCCTACTTGCTCTTCCAGGTCGCTTACGGCTCCATCCCCGCGCTTCCGCTCTTCGCGGGAATGACGCTGCTCGTCCTCGCGCTCTGTGAGGTCGTGCTCGCCTTCATCATCCGTTCGCGGATCAAGGAGGGGCGGGTGATGGCCGCGATCTCTGTCGCCCGATCGGTGGCACTCGCGAAGGCCTCTTCGCTCGCCGGATCCGCGATGACAGGTGTGTGGCTGGCGGCTTTCGCGTATCTTTTTCCGCGACGTGACGAACTCCTCGCGGCGAGCGGTGATCTCCGTTCGGCGACGGTCGGGATCGTCAGCTCGGTGGCCCTGGTAGCTGCGGCTTTGTGGCTCGAACACTGCTGCCGGACCCCCGAAGGCGGTGATCGGGACCCCGATCGTCAGCCGACCGGTTAACGCTCGAGAAGCACCGCTCGAAGTACCGACTAGGTCTCGTTCGGATTACTAGAAGGTACGGTGTTGGGCATGACCGGGGTGGGTGACGACTCGCGCGGCCGCCTTGCGGGTAGGCCGTGGCTTGTCGTCGGCTTGGTTCTCGCCGTCGGCGCGACTCTCGCATTGGTGCTTTCCGACGACCTCCGCTACTTGCGGCTGGGTATCGTCGCGGCGCTGTGGGCCGCCTTGATCGGTGCCTTCCTGGCGGTCCGCTACCGCAAGCACGTGTCACAGAGCGAAGAAGCCGTCGCCGAGGCGCAGGCCGTCTACGAGCTGGAGCTGGAACGCGAGATCGCCGCCCGCCGCGAATTCGAGCTGGAGATGGAAGCGGAGACCCGGCAGGCCGCCGAGAACCGCTCCCATGACGAGCTCGAAGCGCTCAGAGCCGAGGTGAGCGCCCTGCGGGAAAGCCTCCAGTCGCTCTTCGGCGGCGAGGTTCTTCTCGAACGCGTCGCGCTCACCGCGCAGGCCACCCGGATGCGGTCCCTCGACAACAAACAGCTGATGAGCGCGGGTTCCGACAACGGCAACGGCAAACCCCAGCTCATGGCCGGCAACGGCACCACGATCGACGTCGACGACCGTGACCGCGGGCGGGATCGCCCGACCGAGATGATCGACCGCGTCCTCGAACCCGCGTCCGCCCGTGCCGGCGCGCCGCCCGCCGCCCGCCGGAAGCCGTCGAACGGTCAGGTCAACGGCCACAACGGCGTGCACAACGGCACGAACAACGGCGGCGGTTACGGGCAGAACAACCAGGTCCCGCGGCCGAAGCCGGTCGACGAATCGACCCGTCGCAGCATGCGCAAGGCGGACGCCCGTGCCTCGAAGGCCGCCGAGGCGCTCGCCGCCGAAGCCGCCCGTCGCGAGCGGCTCGAGATGTCCAACCCCGGTATGTCGCCCGCCGAGGTCTCGCGGCCGATGCCGAGGGTCGACGCCAAGCGCAAGACCCCGCCGCCGGTGTCCCCGGCCGAGGTGTCCCGCCCGTCCATGCCCGGCGTCTCACGCGCCGAGGTCTCGCAGCCGTCGATGCCCGCCATCGCCCGGCAGCCGCAACGTCCGGAGCCCCAGCGCCAAGAACCTCAGCGCCAGGAGTCCCAGCGACGTCCGCAGCAGCCTTCGTTGCAGCAGCGTCTCGACGCCGGCACAGTCCAGCGTCCGCCCGCCCCGCGGCCGGAGGAACAGACTCGCAAGCAGACGCCGCCGGTGAAGCCCCCCGCGCAGGCGAAGCCGGTCAAGAAGGTCGAGCCGGACCGTCCCCGGCCGAACCGTGAGCTCGGCCTGACCAGGCCCGGCATGAAGCCGGTCGAACGCCCGCGTCCGGCCGGTGGCACGCCGCCGCCGGTGAACAAACCCGCCGCCGAGCCGGAGCCGATGGAGGCCACCGGCGAGTGGAAGCCGTCGTGGACGCAGGAGCGCCCGGTCTCCGATCTGAGCGCCGCGTTCCCCAGGAAGGACGACTTCCAAGACCGGTTGCGCCCCACGCCACCGTCGAAGCCCCAGCAGTCGGCCTCCCTGCCGAGGCCCCCGGCCGCCAACCCCCCGGCGCGCCCCGAACCGCGCCCTGAGCCTCGCCGCGAGCCGGAGCCCCCGACCCCGCTGTCGATCCCGGTCGTGTCCGAGCCGCCGCCGCGCCGCGCCGAGCCGGTGCGTCCGCCGGAGCCCGAACCCGTGCGCCCTCCGGCCGCCGAGACGCCTTCGCGGCACGGTGGCGGTGGCGAGGAGTCGCCCGCGGTCAATCCGACGCTGCCCGAAGAGGTCCGCGCGATGCAGAGCCGTCCAGGTGGACGTCGTCGCCGGGCGGCGGAGGACTCCTCGACCTCGCTCACGCCCGCCCCCAACGTGGCGGAGCCGACCGGTGGCGGCCGCCGTCGCCGTCCGGATGGCGAGCCGCCGGCGTGGCAGAGCGCCGCGGCCGAGACGGGCGGCCGTCACGGCGGCAAGCGGGCGAAGCCGGAAGACGAGGCGCCGTCCCGCAACGGGTCGTCGCACAGTCGTCCCGAGACGCCGCCCGCCGGTTCGCACGCCTCCGGCCGATCGGTGATGGACCTGCTCGCCGCCAACGGCGCGAATGAATCCACTCCGCGGCGCAGGCGGCGTGCCGAAGACTGACTCCGGCCGACGGTAGGGTGACCCGCTGTGAGCGAGCCTTCCTCCCCGGCGCCCGGTTCCGACCGGGCACGCCGGCCTCGGTCGATCACCGTGCTGCTGCCGGTGCTCGGGCTGATCGCCGTCGCGCTGTGCGGGCTGTTCGTCTTCGGCACGGTGACCGCGAAGGTCGGTCTGCCCGCGGTGACGATCGGCGTGCTCGCGGCGCTCGTCCCGGTCGCCGTGGTGGTGACGGCGTTCCTGTGGGTCGACCGCTGGGAACCGGAACCGCCGAAGCTCCTGCTGCTCTCCTTCGTCTGGGGAGCCTGTGTCGCGACGATCATCGCGCTGCTGCTCAACAGCGGCGCCGAGGCCGTCGGTGACCTGCTGCTCGGCACCGGCGTCGGCGGCAAGGTCAGCGGCCTGGTCTCCGCGCCGCTGGTCGAGGAAGCCGCGAAGGCCGCTTTCATCCTGCTGCTGTGGTGGCGCCGTCCGATCGAGTTCGACGGCGTCGTGGACGGCATCGTCTACGCCGGGTTCACCGCCGCCGGGTTCGCCTTCACCGAGAACATCTATTACTTCGGCCGCGCCTTCGCCGAGAACGGCTTCGGTGACGGCACGAGCGCGGGTGTGCTCGCGGCGTTCTTCCTCCGTGGCGTGCTTTCGCCGTTCACGCATCCGCTGTTCGCCGTGATGACCGGGATCGGGCTCGGTATCGCCGCGAGCAGCAAGACGCGCTCAGCGCGGATACTGGCGCCGATCGGCGGCTACGTCGTCGCCGTGCTGCTGCACGCGCTGTGGAACGGCGCCGCGCTGCTGGGTGGCGCCAAGACCTTCCTGAACGTCTATTTCCTGATCATGGTGCCGCTGTTCATCGGGGTCTTTTCGGTGGTGGTCATGCAGCGGCGCCGCGAGCAGCGGATCGTCGCGGCCGCGTTGCCGATGATGGTCGACGCGCGGTGGATCGCGCCGTCCGAAGTGACGCTGCTGGCCAGCCTGTCCGGACGTCGGTCGTGGCGGAAACAGGCGCGGAAGCAGTCGGGACGGGACGCGGCGAAGGCCGTCGGCCGCTATCAGGCCAGCGTGACCGAACTCGCGTTCCTGCGGCGCGGCCGGAAGCTCACCGACGAGGGAAAACAGCGTCAGCGTGAACTGCTGCAGGTGCTCAAGACCTCGCGCGCCGAGGCCGTACGGCTGGCGGACGGTGCTCCGCGCGGGTGACCTCGGTCAGGTGAAGCTGGTCACGAGGGTCGGTTCAGACACGGGCCGGAGGGTTACCCTCGCGCCGTCGTCTGGTACCCGCGACCACCGAGCGGGACTGGAACGAGTTGAGGAGTTTTCGACCATGAGCGTCCATTGGCGCACGCCATGACAAGGCCCGCTCGCTTGGCCGTGGGTGTCGTTTCCGCGGGCCGGGTCGGCAGCGTCGTCGGCGCCGCCCTCACGAGGGCCGGGCACACGGTCGTCGCCGCTTCGGGCCTTTCCAACGCTTCGATACGCCGGGCGGAGCAATTGCTTCCCGGCGTGCCGCTTCTGCCGCCCGACGAGGTCGCCCGCCGTGCCGATCTCGTCCTGCTCGCCCTGCCCGACGACGCGCTCGCCGGGATGGTGCGCGGCTTCGTCGCGACAGGTTCCCTGCGTCCGGGGCAGATCGTCGTGCACACGTCCGGAGCGCACGGCATCGACGTCCTCGAGCCCGCCGCCGAGGCCGGGGCGCTGCCACTGGCCCTGCACCCGGTAATGACCTTCACCGGACGGCCGGAAGACCTCGACAGACTGGCGACCTGCAGCGTCGGTGTCACGGCCACAGAGGGTGACGAGGCGGCCTGGAACGTCGGTGAGGCGCTCACCGTGGAGATGGGCGCGGAGCCCGTCCGTGTCCCTGACGAAGCGCGAGCGCTCTATCACGCGGCGTTGGCGCACGGCGCGAATCACCTGATGACACTGGTCGCCGATTGCGCGGAATTGTTGCGGGAAGCGGGAATCGCCCAGCCCGAACGCCTGGTGGCTCCCTTGCTGTCGGCGGCATTGGATAATGTTCTGCGGCACGGGGACCGGGCGCTGACCGGGCCGGTGGCCCGTGGTGATCTCGGCACCGTGCGTAAGCATCTCGCGGTGCTGGCCGAACGTGGCCCCGACATCGCCCCGAGCTATCGCGCGCTGGCCAAGCGCACGCTGGCGCGCGGCGACGCCGCCGGGCTCTTGGACGCCTCGGCCGCCGCCGAGCTCACCGAACTCCTCAGTGACCCCGCAGATCCCGCCGAAGGGCAGCAAAACCAGTGACCACACCGAAATTCGCCCGAGGCACGCTGCACACCTTCCAGCCGCCGGAGCAGGTGAGCCAGGTGACGCGTGCCCTGCACGGGGTCGGCCGCAAGGTCGCGCTGGTGCCCACCATGGGTGCCCTGCACGCGGGGCACCGCGAACTGATCCGCCGGGCGAAGCGGCTGCCGAACACGGTGGTCGCGACGTCGATCTTCGTGAACCCCCTGCAGTTCGGGGAAGGCGAGGACTTCGAGGCGTACCCGCGTCCGCTGGACAACGACCTCGAGGTACTGAAGGAGGACGGCGTCGAACTGGGCTTCCTGCCCAAGGCGTCGGATCTGTACCCGGACGGCGCGACCGTCACGGTGCACCCCGGCGCGCTCGGTGACGAGCTCGAAGGGGCGGTGCGACCGGGCCATTTCGCCGGCGTGCTCACCGTGGTGGCGAAACTGTTCAACATCGTGCGGCCGGACTACGCCTTCTTCGGGGAGAAGGATTACCAGCAGCTGGTGCTGATCAAGAAAATGGTGCGTGACCTGAACTTCGACACCCGGGTCATCGGGGTGCCGACGGTCAGGGAACGCGACGGGCTGGCGTTGTCCTCGCGCAACGTCTACCTGACTCCTGAGCAGCGCGAGGACGCGATCGTGTTGTCGGCGGCACTCACCGCGGGTGCCTTCGTCGGACGCGACGGCGCGGACGCCGTGCTGGCGACCGCCAGGAAGACCCTCGCCGCGCGACCCGCGGTCGAGGTCGACTATCTGGAATTGAGGGGAACCGACCTCGGGCCCGCGCCCGTCGACGGTGAAGCGCGGTTGCTGATCGCGGCCAGGGTGGGGAGTACCCGGCTGATCGACAACGTGCCGGTGGTGCTCGGTGCCGCCGCGGACCATCCGGAACACGCGCTGGACGCAGGGGAATAAGGGAGAGTCCACGATGTACCGCACAATGCTGAAATCGAAGATCCATCGGGCGACGGTCACCCAGGCCGACCTTCACTACGTCGGATCGGTGACGGTCGACGAAGACCTGATGGACGCGGCGGATCTGCTTCCGGGCGAACAGGTGTCCATTGTGGACGTCACCAACGGCGCCCGGCTCGAGACCTACGTGATCGCGGGCGAACGCGGCAGCGGGGTGCTCGGCATCAACGGTGCCGCCGCGCATCTGGTGCACCCCGGTGATCTGGTGATCCTGATTTCGTACGCGCAGATGGAGAACGCCGAGGCGGCCGCGTTCCGGCCGAGGGTGGTCTTCGTCGACGCGGACAACCGGATCGTCGAGAAGGGCGCCAACCCCGGGCACGCGCCGGAGGGTTCCGGACTGCTGAGCGGGACCGTGACGCTGGCCGACGACGACACGATGACCTTCCCGGTCGCCGAAACCGCCGACGCCCGCCGTCTCGACGCGCTGCTGCACGCCGAAAGCTGAGTCGTTGCTGCTCACGGTCGACGTCGGCAACACCAATATCGTGCTCGGGCTCTACGACGGGCCCACGCTGGTCGGTGACTGGCGCATGCGCACCGACGCGCGGATCACCGCCGACGAGCTCGCGCTGACCATGCGCGGGCTGCTCGGCACGCACGCGGACACGGTCACCGGGATCAGCGCGCTGTCCACGGTTCCCGCCGTACTGCGAGAGCTGCGCGTCATGCTTTCGCGGTACTACGGCGGGCTGCCGAAGATCGTCATCGAGCCGGGGGTGCGCACGGGTGTGCCGCTCCTGGTCGACAACCCCAAGGAGGTGGGCGCGGACAGGCTGGTGAACACCCTCGCCGCGCACCATCTGCACCCGACCACCGCCTGTGTGGTGGTGGATTTCGGGACTTCGACCAATGTGGACGCCATCTCCGCCAAGGGCGAGTTCCTCGGCGGCGCGTTCGCGCCCGGTATCGAGATCTCCGTCGACGCGCTGGCCGCGCGGGCCGCGGCGCTGCGCAAGGTGGAACTGGTGCCGCCGCGGTCGGTGATCGGGAAGAACACCGTGGAATGCCTGCAATCCGGCATCCTCTACGGCTTCGCCGGCCAGGTCGACGGCCTGGTGAAGCGGATCAAGCGTGAGCTTTCGCCGGACGGGTCCGATCCGGTCGCGGTGATCGCGACCGGTGGCCTGGCGCCCCTGGTGCTGGAGGAGTCGGAGACGATCACCGACCACGTGCCGGATCTGACGTTGCTGGGCCTGCGGCTGGTCTACGACCGCAACCACCGCGTTTAGTCCTCTGAACGCGGAAGTTGCAGAACGCAATTACCGCGTTCAGAGGACTAAACGCGGGCGATCATGAGCACCCGCCGCGTCATCAGCGCCTGGTTCCGCAGCACCAGTTCGATGCTCGCCCGCAGTTTCGCCGGATCCGTGCCGGATTCCGCCGCCAACTCCGCCACGCGCTCCAGCGACAGTTCCGCGGTCCGCTGCTGCCGGGCCCGCCAGTCCGGCGTCTCCTCGTAAGAGAGGACCTCGAACCCGGCCGACTCCAGCAGCGGCCGGTGGTCGGCCACCTGCGGCGGCCGGTTCTCGGGCTGTCCGTCGAAGTCCCAGGTCGTGACGAGCAACCGCCCGCCCGGCACGAGGATCCGCGCGAACTCCTCGAAGGCGCGCCGCTTGTCGGGTGCGAACAGCAACGCGTCGACGCTCATCACCGCGTCGAACGACGCGTCGTCCAGACCGGTGTCCGCGAAACTGCCGACGTGGAACTCGGCCGCTTCGACGTCCATCGCTTCGGCACGACGTCGCGCCGAAGCCAGCCCGGTCTCCGCGATGTCGACGCCGGTGAGCGTCGCGTAGGTGCGCGCGGCGACCCACAGCCCTGGCCCGCCGCGCCCGCAGCCGATGTCGGCCAGCCGTCCGCCGGGCTCCAGTCGCGCTTCGGCCGCGATGCGGTGCAGGTCGGTCCGGGTCACGAAGCTGTAGGTGTCCAGCTCGGCGGGGTAGTCGTCGCCGTACGCCTCGGCCCAGATCCGCGCGGACACCGCGGAGGCGGGGGCGCCGAACGCCGCGGTGAACGTGGCCTTCCAGTCGGTGTTCATCGGCGGCGCGTCCGGAAGGCCGTGGTGGTGAGCGGAAGGTCGAATTCGCCGGAGGCGGTTTCCGGGTGCCGGTCGAGGAATTCCCGCGCGATGCGAAGTTTGGCTTCGCGTTCCTCGGCCGGGGCTACCAGCATGTGCGAATGGGTGGCGATCGTCTCGACCAGGCTTTCCGCCGTCCTGGGCTGTTTGTGGTCGAAAGTCGCCTTCTCGAACGGTTCGAAGGCCTCGTGTTCCGGCAGTGATTCGTAGTCGCTCAGCCAGCGCCTGCTCATGGAGCTCTTGATCAGCTTGTTGAACTCGGCCAGCCAGCCCGCCGATTCGTCGTCGTGGTTCCACAGCGCGGCAAGGACTCCGCCCGGCTTGAGCACCCTGGCGATCTCCGGATAGGCCCGATCGAGGTCGAACCAGTGGACGGCCTGGCCGACGACCACGGCGTCCACGGAGGTGTCCGGCAGCGGGATCTCTTCGGCCGTCCCGATGAGCGGGGTCACCGAGGGCAGCGCCTTCGTGAGCTCCGCGAGCATCTGCGCGTCCGGTTCGACCGCGGTGACCGCGACGCCGAGCGCGAGCAGGCCCTGGCTGACCTTGCCGGTTCCGGCGCCGAGATCGAGGACTCGTTCAGGTGTTCTCCTCGCGCCCGCCAGCCCCCAGGCCAGTGCCTTTTCCGGATAATCCGGCCGATGCGCGGCATAGGCGGCGGCCTTCGCGCCGAACGAGGCGGCGCGGCGTGCGTGCAGTTCGGGTTCGATGCCGGGAGTGGATGAGTTCACACGGTCCAGGTTAATGGAGAGAAAACCGGCCGGTCCGGAGCCGGAAAAGGTAATCCGGTTGGCGTAGGGAAGCGGCGGGTTCGTACGCTGTGCGCCATGACTGAAATCCCCGCATCCGAGGGCGTGAGCCCCGACGAAGACCTGCCGGAACAGATGCGGGTGCGCCGGGACAAGCGCGACCGGATAATCGCGGAGGGTATCGATCCGTATCCGGTCGAGGTGCCCAGGACGCACTCGCTGGCCGAAGTGCGCGAGAAGCATTCCGACCTTCCTGTCGACACCGCCACCGGTGAGATCGTCGGCGTCACCGGCCGGGTCATGTTCATGCGCAATACCGGCAAACTGTGTTTCGCGAGTCTCCGTGAAGGCGATGGCACGGAGTTGCAGGCGATGATCAGCCTCGCGAAGGTGGGCGCGGACGCGCTCGCGGCGTGGAAGTCCGATGTCGATCTCGGTGATCACGTATTCGTCTCCGGCGAGGTCATCACCTCCAAGCGCGGCGAGCTTTCCGTGATGGCCGACTCCTGGCGGATCACTTCGAAAGCATTGCGCCCGTTGCCGGTCATGTACAAAGACCTGGCGGAGGAAACGCGGATCCGGCAGCGTTATGTCGATCTGATCGTGCGTCCCAAGGCCAGGGGCGTGGTCCGTACCCGCGCCGGTGTGCTGCGTTCCCTGCGTGACTCGTTTCACGGTCGAGGATTCCTCGAGGTCGAGACCCCGATGCTGCAGACGCTGCACGGGGGTGCGGCGGCTCGGCCATTCGTGACGCATTCGAATGCCTTCGACCTCGATCTGTACTTGAGGATCGCGCCGGAGCTGTACCTCAAGCGTTGCGTGGTCGGCGGTATCGAGAAGGTCTTCGAGATCAACCGGAACTTCCGGAACGAGGGCAGCGACTCGTCCCACTCGCCCGAGTTCGCCATGCTCGAGTACTACGAAGCGTATGCGACCTATGACTCCAATGCGGTGATGACGCGGCAGCTCATCCAGGAGGCGGCGCAGAACGTTCTCGGCACGCAGGTGGTCACTCTCGCCGACGGTTCGGAGTACGACCTGTCCGGCGAGTGGACCACACTCGGAATGTACGAGTCGTTGTCCGAAGCGTTGTCGGAAGAAGTCACTCCCGAGACATCGGTGGACAAGCTTCGTTCCTATGCCGAAGCGCGAGAGCTGGAGTTCGACCCTAAGTTAGGGCACGGCAAACTCATCGAGGAACTGTGGGAACACCTCGTCGGCGATCATCTTCACGAACCTACTTTTGTCCGTGATTTTCCGGTCGAGACATCCCCGCTGACCAGGCAACATCGCAGCAAGCCGGGGGTGGCGGAGAAGTGGGATCTGTACGTGCGCGGTTTCGAACTGGCGACCGGATACTCCGAGCTGGTCGATCCCGTGGTGGAGCGTCAGCGTCTGGTGGAACAGGCTCGGCTGGGTGCGCAGGGCGATAGTGAGGCCATGAACCTGGATGAGGATTTCCTCCGTGCGCTGGAGTACGGAATGCCGCCGAGCGGTGGTGTCGGAATGGGGATCGACCGGTTGCTGATGGCGCTGACAGGCCTTGGTATCCGGGAGACCATCCTGTTCCCGCTCGTCCGACCTGAATAACCCGTCCGCGTGACAGATACCTCGATCGTTCTGGTAAACAAGATTTGCGTTATGTGACGGTAGCGGGTATTAATGTCGCTAGACAAAGTCTTCTGTCCGGGGCATGCCCCGTACCAGATCATTCGTGTAAGCCCCCAGCAGGAGGAAACAGATGGCACAGAAGGTGCTCGTCTCGCTCGTTGACGACCTCGACGGCAGCGAGGCGGAAGAGACCGTCGAGTTCGGTTTGGACGGTGTGAGCTACCAGATCGACCTTTCCGCGGAAAACGCGGAAGAGCTTCGCGACGCGCTGGCCCAGTATGTGGAGCACGCCCGCCGCGCGGGTGGCCGTAAGCGCACCGCCATTCGTCCGGTCGCCGGCGTGAAGGCCGCCGCCCGCCCCGCGACCGTGGACCGTGAGCAGAACCAGGCCATTCGCGCCTGGGCCCGCAAGAACGGCTTCCAGGTTTCCGACCGTGGACGTATCCCGTCCGAGGTCGTGGAGGCCTACCACAAGAAGAACTGAAGGTCTGCTCGACCCTCAAGCCGCCGGGAACCTATTCCCGGCGGTTTTCTTGTTCTTGTACACGGTTCAAGAGGGCGTACTCGGTGGGCGCCCATCCGGTCACGGAGCGGAAATCCCGGATGAAGTGCGCTTGGTCGCTATAGCCCAGCGCGAGCGCCAGTTTCGCGTAGTCCGGCCGTTCCTCGGCAGCGATCCGTGCCGCCGCTTCGTTCAACCGGTATACCTGAATCGCCCATTTGGGGGCGGCGCCGACATGTTCGGCGAACAGTCGTTGCAGGCTTCGCTGAGACAGACCTGTTCGGCTTGACAACTCTCCGACCCTGGTAATGGCCGGATCGCCCGCGATTGTTTCCACCGCTTCGATGGCCGTCCGTGCCGCGGGGGTGAGGACGGGACGTTTCGCGAGGAGCAGTTCCTCGCACCGGCGGACCATTTCGAAGTCGTTCGTCGCATTCCGTACCGATTCCGTCACCGGTCCGGCGCCGGGGAAGAGATCGGTGAGCGGAACGGAACCGCCGGAGATCATCGTGACCGGGCCGGTGAGGAATGCCCGGAAAGCCCCTGGCCGGAATCGCACGCCGATACCTTGATCCACGCCGTCGAGCAGGTAGCGGAAAGGCCGCTTTCCCGGCCCGAACGCGCCGGCCGCGTCGCGGAAGAACGTCACGTTGACCGCGAGATTCGGCAGTACCACCTGTTCATGGGGGCCGGTCAGTTCCCAGCGCAGCACCCAGTGATGGTCGACGAACGGACGCAGTTCCGGTGCGGGCGGATGCCGGACGAGACTGAACTTCGCGCTCGCCTCCCGCGCGTTGACGATCCCCGCCGGGATCCGGTGCCCGCTCATCCGCTCAACCTAATCGTGTCGCGTTTTTTCAATACGGCTCGTCCGTCGCGGGGTACTCATGCCCGTATGTCCGAACACGCTGCCCTGATCGCCCCCGCCGCCGCGGAGTTCGCCGCGGTCCTGCGCGGGATCGGCGAGACCGATCTCGCCGCCCGCACCCCGTGCGCCGAATACGACGTCCGCGCGTTGCTGAACCACCTTCTCTACTGGGGTCCCTGGCTTGAAGCGGCCGGGCGCAAGGAGGCGCCGCCCACGGTGTCCTCCGGTGAGACGGAGTCGGATCTCGTGGGTTCCGAGTGGCTCACCGCGATCGAGGACCAGACCGCGCGGCTCGTCGACGTCTTCGGTGCTCCTGAGGCCTGGCAGGGGCAGACCACCTTCGGCGGCCAGCCGATGCCGTCCTCGATGGCGGGGTACATGGTGCTGGACGAGTTCGTCTTCCACGGCTGGGATCTCGCCAGGGCGACCGGCGCGGAGTTCACCGTTCTCCCCGAAGTCGCCGACGCCGTCTACGCCATCGCACTGGAGATCGGTGATCAGGCCAGGGCGATGAAGGTTTACGGCGACGAGGTGCCCGTCGCGGAAGGCGCGACGACGTTCGAACGCGCCTTGGGCGCGTCGGGACGGAATCCGGCCTGGACGCCTTGACGGATTCGCGGACAACCACCGCATTCCGATTCCGCGGGCAGCAGATGGTTGTAGCAGCAGCCTTCGCGGTTTCTCGTCCACTCGCGGCGCCCGTCGGCGCCTTCGGCCAGCCGCAGCTTCGAGGCCGACGTCAGCGGCGGGAACCGCGATTCGAGGACCAGCGCGGCGTCCGCGACCCCGGCGCCCTCGGCCTCGGGGGTCCCGCCCAACCGTCCCGCCGACCACAGCGCGTTGTCGAGCGCGTCCGTGGCCGCCGCCCACAACTGCCGCCGTCCGAGCCTCGTCAGTGGTCCGTAGACGTCGATGAAGCGGTTCGCGTGTGCGACGAAGCGGCCACGCAGCACGGTCGCCAGCGTTCGCTCGTCCGGTGCGACGACGGCTCCCGGATGCGCCGAACCCGGATCGGTCGGCAGGCAGTGGAACCGGTCATCGAGAACGGCGACCGAATCGGGATGCGGCCGGTCGCCGCCGATCCGGAAGGCCAGCGCCGACGGCGCCAGCGACGGGACGCGGCGTTCGTGATGCAGCAGCATCGCGCCGGCGAGTGCCGGGACGTGCAGGTACCAGGAAAGGATCCAGCTCGCCGGGACGCGCTCGGGTATCCCGGTCGCCTCCGGGTACCGCTCGGCCAGCCAGCCGCCCAGGCGCTCCCGCCAGCGAACGAGACGAGCCGGATCGGCCAGCAGGTCGGCACAGCGGACCCAGCCCGGCTCGTCTTCCGGCATCGCACTGCGGAGCCCGGCCTCTTCGGGCATCCTCGACACCGAGGCACGGAGGCCGTCTTCGGACGGCGCGAGCGCTAGGGAGGACCGCTGATGCCGCATACGATCCTCCCTTCCTTAGGTACGCCTAACCTTACACACGGTCCGTGACTACTCCGGTCGGGTGTCCATCCACTGGGCTGTCTCTCGCCGGCCGGGCGTGTTCGCGCTCAGCGGACAAGGCGCATCCGACGGAATCCGAGTGCGTGTTCGCACGTTGTGCTTGACGTAAAGGTGCAGGGCAACCGGAAGATGAAAGCGCGCACGGCCGGAGAACGGCCGGAGCGCGAACGGGCCGCAATCAGCCGTAGTGGTACGCCAGCGCGACCGCTTGGCTACTAGAGTGGTCTCACGGTGCTGAATCCATCGCGGTGAAAGCACGATGGAAACGGGCCGCCGTCGCAGCAGTCGAGGGAGTGCACATGTTTGAGAGGTTCACCGACCGCGCGAGGCGGGTGGTCGTCCTGGCCCAAGAAGAGGCCAGGATGCTCAACCACAACTACATCGGCACCGAGCACATCCTCCTGGGTCTGATCCACGAGGGTGAAGGTGTCGCCGCCAAGGCGCTGGAATCGCTGGGCATCGCGCTGGAGGGCGTCCGCCAGCAGGTCGAGGAGATCATCGGCCAGGGGCAGCAGGCCCCGAGCGGGCACATCCCCTTCACCCCGCGGGCCAAGAAGGTGCTTGAGCTGTCGCTGCGCGAAGCGCTGCAGCTCGGCCACAACTACATCGGCACCGAGCACATCCTGCTCGGGCTGATCCGCGAGGGCGAAGGCGTCGCCGCACAGGTGCTCGTCAAGCTCGGCGCGGACCTCAACCGGGTGCGTCAGCAGGTTCTGCAGCTGCTGTCGGGCTACCAGGGTGGCAAGGAGTCGACCGAGACCGGCTCCGGACGCGGTGAAGGCACCCCGTCGTCGTCGCTGGTGCTCGACCAGTTCGGCCGCAACCTGACCGTGCAGGCCCGCGAAGGCAAGCTCGACCCGGTCATCGGCCGTGGCAAGGAGATCGAGCGGGTCATGCAGGTGCTGTCGCGGCGCACCAAGAACAACCCGGTCCTGATCGGTGAGCCCGGCGTCGGCAAGACCGCCGTCGTCGAGGGGCTCGCGCAGAACATCGTCAAGGGCGAAGTCCCGGAGACGCTGAAGGACAAGCAGCTCTACACCCTCGACCTCGGCTCCCTGGTCGCCGGCTCCCGGTACCGCGGTGACTTCGAAGAGCGCCTCAAGAAGGTGCTCAAGGAGATCAAGACCCGCGGCGACATCATCCTGTTCATCGACGAGCTGCACACGCTCGTCGGCGCGGGTGCCGCCGAGGGCGCGATCGACGCCGCCTCGATCCTGAAGCCGATGCTGGCCCGTGGTGAGCTGCAGACGATCGGCGCGACCACGCTCGAGGAGTACCGCAAGTACATCGAGAAGGACGCCGCGCTGGAGCGCCGCTTCCAGCCGATCCAGGTCGGCGAGCCGTCGCTCGAGCACACGATCGAGATCCTCAAGGGTCTCCGCGACCGGTACGAGGCGCACCACCGCGTCTCGATCACCGACTCGGCGCTCGTCGCCGCCGCGACGCTGGCGGACCGGTACATCAACGACCGGTTCCTGCCCGACAAGGCGATCGACCTGATCGACGAGGCGGGCGCCCGGATGCGCATCCGCCGGATGACCGCGCCGCCGGACCTGCGCGAGTTCGACGAGAAGATCGCCGACGTGCGCCGGGACAAGGAGTCCGCGATAGACGCGCAGGACTTCGAGCGCGCCGCCCGCCTCCGTGACGAGGAGAAGACCCTCCTCGGCCAGAAGGGTGAGCGGGAGAAGCAGTGGAAGGACGGCGACCTCGACGTCGTCGCCGAGGTCGACGAGGAGCAGATCGCCGAGGTCCTCGCCAACTGGACCGGTATCCCGGTGTTCAAGCTCACCGAGGAGGAGACCACGCGTCTGCTCCGCATGGAGGACGAGCTGCACAAGCGGATCATCGGCCAGGAGGACGCGGTCAAGGCCGTCTCCCAGGCGATCCGCCGTACCCGCGCCGGTCTGAAGGACCCGAAGCGCCCCTCCGGCTCGTTCATCTTCGCCGGCCCGTCCGGTGTCGGTAAGACCGAGCTGTCCAAGGCGCTGGCGGCGTTCCTGTTCGGCGAGGACGACGCGCTCATCCAGATCGACATGGGTGAGTTCCACGACCGCTACACCGCTTCGCGACTCTTCGGTGCCCCTCCGGGCTACGTGGGCTACGAAGAGGGTGGCCAGCTGACCGAGAAGGTGCGGCGCAAGCCGTTCTCGGTGGTGCTGTTCGACGAGATCGAGAAGGCCCACCAGGAGATCTACAACACCCTCCTGCAGGTCCTCGAAGACGGTCGGCTCACCGACGGTCAGGGTCGTACGGTCGACTTCAAGAACACCGTGCTCATCTTCACCTCGAACCTGGGTACCTCGGACATCTCCAAGTCCGTGTCGCTCGGCTTCTCGCAGGGAGGCGACACCGCCAACCGGTACGAGAAGATGAAGCAAAAGGTCAACGAGGAGATGAAGAAGCATTTCCGGCCGGAGTTCCTGAACCGGATCGACGACATCATCGTCTTCCACCAGCTGACCAAGGACCAGATCATCCAGATGGTCGATCTGATGGCCGCCCGGGTCGAGAAGCAGCTCAAGGCCAAGGACATGGAGCTCGAGCTCACTCCGAAGGCCAAGTCGCTGCTCGCCAAGCGCGGCTTCGACCCGGTGCTGGGCGCGCGGCCGCTGCGTCGCACGATCCAGCGCGAGATCGAGGACCAGCTGTCGGAGAAGATCCTGTTCGGCGAGATCCAGGCCGGTCAGATCATCCTGGTCGACGTCGAAGGCTGGAACGACGAAGAGGGCGAGAAGGACGACAAGGCGCACTTCGTCTTCCGTGGCGAGGCCCGGCCTTCGTCGGTCCCGGACGCCCCGCCGGTCAGCATCGGCGCCGGCACGAGCGAAGAGAACGGCGAAGCCGAGAGCGAGTAAGTCTCGGTGGTTCAGGGAAAGGCCCGTCGCGGGTTCGCCGCGGCGGGCCTTTCCCTATGCGGAACCGTTTTGCACCCCTTCGTGTCCAGCGGGGTTCGGAGCGCTGTGCAGGGAGGACCCTGGTACGGCGGATCGCGTCGAGGAAGCGATCGACATGCTGGCTTGCGAGGGCCCGCAGCCCGGACGGCCGCTGGTCGACCGGATCAGCGGGTCGCGCAGGCACAACTTGAAAGAGCTGCGCCCGGCATCGGCAGGACGCAGCGAGATCAGGATCTTGTTCGTCTTCGATCCGGTGCGGAGAGCCGTGCTTCTGGTCGCCGGTGACAAAGCCGGAAACTGGAAACGGTGGTACGACATCAACATCCCGATCGCGGAGGAGCGATACCGGCGGCATCTGGACGCGATGGAGGAAAACTGAAATGGGTCGGTCCTAGAAAGAGGTCAAGGCCGAAAAGTCCGCGGCGGATCGCGAGGCGGGTCGCGACGTCGAAGCCGCCCGTGCCGAGGCGCGAGAAGCCACGCAGGCTTACATTCTCGGGTTTCGCCTGTCGCGACTTCGCGAGGACGTCGGACTGAGCCAGACCGAGGTCGCCAAACGCATGGGTGTGAGCCAGCCGCGAATCAGCCAGCTCGAGCAGGGGGATCCGAGCCAGATGGAACTGGACACCCTCCGCAGGTACATCGTCGCTTTGGGCGGCCGGCTGCGGGTGGTCGCCGATTTCGACGATCACGACGTCACCATTTCCGCCGCCGTCTGACCGCTCCAGGACGTCGGATCGTCGCGTGAGACGATGCCACCGGGTCCGGGAGGGGGTCAGGTGGACGTTCTGGCGATCGATTTCGGTACCTCCAGCACGGTCGGGGTGCTCTCGATCCACGGCAGGGGGACGCAGGTCGTCGAAATCGACGGATCGGTGACGATGTCGTCGGCGATCTACGTCGACAAGGACGGCACCGTCTTCGTCGGCCGTGACGCCGAACGCCGTGCCCGGCTGGATCCGAGCCGGTTCGAAGCGAATCCGAAGCGCCGCATCGACGAAGGCGCTCTCCAACTCGGCGACGTGACGCTGCCCATCGCCGATGCCTTCGCCGCTGTCCTGCGCCGGGTCGGCGAAGAGGCCGAGCTGCTCCTCCAGCGTCCGCCCGCGCAGGTGCGCATCTCCCATCCGGCGGGCTGGGGCCCGGACCGCAAGCAGATCCTCCGCGACGCCGCGCTGAAGGCCGGGTTCGGGACCACGCTGCTGATTCCCGAGCCGGTCGCCGCCGCCGCGCATTACGCCTCCCTCAACCACGGCCAGGTCCGGCCGCCCGGTCCGATCGCGGTGTACGACCTCGGGGCGGGCACCTTCGACTGCGCCGTCGTCGGGGTCAGCGCGCAGGGGTTCGCCGTGCTCGCCGAGGACGGCCTGCCCGACCTCGGCAGCCTCGACATCGACCAGGCGCTGCTGGTCCACATCGGCCGCGAGGTCTCGCATTCCGATCCCGCGGTGTGGCAGCGGGTGCTGCGCCCGCAGTCGGTCGGGGACCGCCGGACGCGCCGGTCGCTGCTCCAGGACGTCCGTGACGCCAAGGAAAGCCTGTCCCGGCATCAGCAGACCGAGATCCCGATGCCGGAGCCGTTCGGGGACGTGCGGGTGACTCGGATGGAACTCGAAGCCCTCGTCCGGCCGAGTTTCCTGCGCAGTGCCGAACTCCTGGCCACCACGATCCACCGTGCCGGGCTCACCCCCGCGCAGCTCGGCGGCGTCTACCTCGTCGGCGGGCCGAGCCGGATGCCGTTGCTGGCGAGTCTGCTGGCGAACCAGCTCCGGATCGCGCCGACGACACAGGACCAGCCGGAGACGGCGGTCGCGTTCGGGCTGCACCACGTGCCTGCGGGCGGCGAGGACTCGCAGCTGACCGTGCCCGCGTTCGCGCCGGTGTCACCACCGGTCCAGCAGCGACCCGTCCAGCAGCCGCCACCTCAGCCGCCTCGGCGCCCCCAACCGCCGCGCTGGACGCCGCCCCCGCCACCACCCGGCCCGAACTGGCGGAAGCCCACGGCGTACGGCGTCATCGCGCTCGCCCTCGCGGCGATCGTGACGACGATCGTCCTGCTCACCGGCGGCGAGGACGAACCCGTCGCGGCGCCGGACCCCGCTGTCCCGGCACAGAAGCCGAACTGCGATCGACCGGGCCGGAAGGACGCGCAGGGGTTCACGGATTGTCTCCACCGGATCGCCGCCGTCATCCCGCAGCGGGACGCTTGCCGGGACGCGCCGGACGCGGCCGCCGCGATGGGGGCTGCCTCCGCGGTCACCTGCGTGTTCAAGAACGACGAGGCGTCGAACGCGATCAACTATTACCAGGGTGTCGCGATGACCGGCCTGGAGGCCGACGCGCGGCGGCAGATGACCAAGGGCAAGCCCGTGGAGGGCACCTGGGCCGCCGACGGGCTGCGTGGCCGCTACCTCGCCGGTGTCGGCAAGCGAAGCGGCATTGTGCTCTTCGGGACCGATGACGCGCCGTTGAGCGCGATGCTCGTCTCGACCCGCCGCGACGGGACCACGCGGACGACGCAGGAGATGGTCGACTTCTTCACCGCACAGCTCAAACCCTGAGGGGTCGTGAGTGGCGATTCGGGTTATTGAGGGATAAGGCAAACGTGTCGTGTCTCGGGTGGGACGGTGGCTGGGCATGCGACACCGCATTCGCGTGCTCAGACCCGGATCTCGCGTGTTCAGACTCCGCATCCCCGAGTGCGGCATCCAGGCACGCGAGTCACGCCTTACCGGAGTACATGAAGGTCCCCTTCCTTGCGCCTAGCGCCAGGGTCCCGGCAAAGTCGAGGTAGGGCAGGCCTGATTCTGGATGCCGCGGGGCCTACGGGTGCGGTTTCGGAGGAATGGTGTGAGTGGCGGTTCGGGTGAGGGCCACTTGTGTCTTAGGTACCTGCCATCGGGCGACACGCGTGATCCGACGGAGGGTACGCGTGAGTGAACGGA